>NZ_JABFWW010000090.1 GCF_013362045.1 Frateuria sp.
GTGGCGTGCGCACGCCCTGGTCGAGCAGCGCCAGCGCGGCACGCAGCTCCGGCGGCAACTGGCGAACCACCGGCCGCTGCGCCAGCGCACCCAGCGTGGCAAGCAGCGGCGCATAGCCGTTCTGCTGCGGCAGGCGTTCGCGCAGGGCGCGTTGCACCAGCGGGTCGGTGCTGGCGCCGGCGAGGATCTCCAGCAACGGCGGGTTGCCCATGGCGAGCACGCGCACCTGGAACTGCGAGGGCAGCGGGATGCCGAGCGGGTCGGTCTCCACCGTGAGCGCGCCGATCTGCAGCACCATCCGGCCCTGCTCGCCCACGCCCAGCGGGCGCGCGGCCAGCACCGCGCCCACGCGCCAGCTTTCGGCCGCGGTACCGGAGGCGGCACCCGCCCAGGTCATCGCGGCGAGGCTGGTGGGTTGGATGATCACGCGGTCTCCTGCCTGCCGGTCGGGAGGATGGGCCGGTTCCGTGCAGTCGGTACAGGAATCGGCGGGGCGGACGATAACTTGAATGGCCGCTTCCCGTTCGCCTGGGCGTGCGCGGCGAAGTCGATGGCCCGGCCGCGCGCAGGGTCCTTCGAATCCGGCGCCGCGCACCTGCGCCGGGACGAATGCGACGCCGGTCCGCGGATGCGTGAAGCCGGCTAAAGCCTCCACCGGAGCCGCCGATAAGGCTTGGGCAGGGGCCCGGTACGAGCGGAGGTAAGCATGGGCAGCAAACGAGAACATCGCGCACCGGCCACCGTCGAGATCGGCCTGCCGGCCGATTGCCGGATGGCGGCGCAAACCGCGCTTCTGGCCGATCTGCTGGTCGCGCTGGACGCGCCGGCGACGCAGCTGGACGGCCGCGCGGTCGAGCGCGTGGACACCGCGGCGCTGCAGCTGCTGACGCTGTTCCGCCGCGAGGCGCTTTCGCGCGGCTGTGCGGTCAGCTGGCGCGGCGCCAGCGCGACCTTGCGCGAGGCGGCGGACACGCTGGGCCTGGCCAAGGCACTGGATCTTCCGGCAGCGATGCCGGCGTAACACTCACGAGGAACGACACGATGGCAAAGATTCTGGCGGTGGACGATTCGGCTTCGATGCGCGGCATGGTGGCCTACACCCTGCGCGGTGCCGGCCACGAAGTGACCGAGGCGGAGAACGGCCAGCTCGCGCTGGACGCGGCTTCGGCCAACGGCTTCGACCTGGTGCTGGCCGACGTCAACATGCCGGTGATGGACGGTATCAGCATGGTGCGCGAACTGCGCACGCGGCCCAGCTACAAGGGCGTGCCGATCCTGATGCTGACCACCGAGTCGCACACGGACAAGAAGATGGAAGGCAAGGCCGCCGGCGCCACCGGCTGGCTGGTCAAGCCGTTCGATCCGGAGCAGCTGCTGGCCACGGTCAAGCGCGTGCTGGGCTGATCCCCTCGGAGAGAACGAGCGATGAGTACGGGCGGCCTGGCGCAGTTCCAACAAGTATTCATCGAGGAGAGCCTGGAAGGGCTCGATACGATGGAGTCCTCGCTGCTCGCGCTGGACGAGGGCGGCGACGGGGAGCTGGTGCACACCATTTTCCGCGCCGCCCATTCGATCAAGGGCGGCGCAGCCACCTTCGGCTTTCCGGAGATGGCTTCCTTTACCCACGAGGCCGAGTCGCTGCTGGACGAAGTGCGCGGCGGCAAGCGCGCCATCGACAAGCCGATCATCGAGCTGCTGCTGCGCTCGGTGGACTGCCTGCGCGGCATGTTCGACCGCGCCAGGGCCGGGCAGCCGCTCAACGACAGCGCCTCCGACGGCGTGCGCGGCGAGCTGGCGGCGATGATGGGCCGCGCGGCACCCGCCGGCACCACGCCGGCCCGCCGCGCCGGCGACCAGGCCGAGGCCTGGATCATCCGCTTCCATCCGCACGCCGGCATGCTCGCCGGGGGCAACGATCCGTTGCGCCTGATCCGCGAACTGGCCGGGCTGGGCGAGCTTGCCGTCGAGGCCGACCTCGCGCGCCTGCCGGCGCTGGCCAGGCTCGACCCGAGCGAATGCCATCTCGGCTGGTCGATCGAGCTGAAGGCGCCGGCCAGGCGCGAGGACATCGCCGCGGTGTTCGACTGGGTGGTCGACGAGTGCGACCTGTCCATCGAACCGAAGCCCAGTGCGGCAGTGACGCCGGCGGCCGCGCCGGCACCGGCCAGCCTTGCCGATGCGGCCGCCGCGCGCGGCACGCGCGAGGCCAATGCCGAATCGAGCTCGGTGCGCGTGGCGATCGACAAGATCGACGGCCTGATCAACCTGGTCGGCGAGCTGGTCATCACCCAGGCCATGCTCGACACCTTCCGCGAGGAGTTCGACCCCTCCCGCCTGGCGCTGCTGCAGCAGGGCCTGACCCAGCTCGCCCGCCATGCGCGCGAGCTGCAGGAAAGCGTGATGGGCATCCGCATGCTGCCCATCGCCTCGGTGTTCAACCGCTTCCCGCGGCTGGTGCGCGACCTCAGCCAGAAGCTCGGCAAGCAGGTCAGGCTGGAGCTGCACGGCGAGCAGACCGAGCTGGACAAGACCGTGCTGGAGAAGATCGGCGACCCGATGGTGCACCTGGTGCGCAACGCCATCGACCACGGCCTGGAAACGCCGGACCGGCGCCGCGCCGCGGGCAAGGGCGAAACCGGCACGCTCAAGCTCGACGCCTACCATCGCGGCGGCTACATCGTGGTGGAGGTGTCGGACGACGGCGCCGGCCTCAACCGCGAAGCGATCGTGCGCAAGGCGGTCGAGCGCGGTTTGATCTCCGGCGGCGAAGGCATGAGCGACGAGGCGGTCGCCGAACTGATCTTCCAGCCCGGCTTTTCCACCGCCGCGGTCACCACCGACCTTTCCGGCCGCGGCGTCGGCATGGACGTGGTGCGCCGGAACGTCTCGGACCTGGGCGGCACGGTGACCATCCGCAGCAAGGCGGGACAGGGCAGCGTGTTCACCATCACCCTGCCGCTCACCCTTGCGATCATCGATGGCCTGACCGCCGCGGTGGGCGAGGAGTGCTACATCGTGCCGCTGGTGTCGATCGTCGAGAGCGTGCAGCTCAAGCCCGAAGCGCTCAAGACGATGCCCGGCGGCGGCGAGCTGTTCCGTTTCCGCGGCGAGTACCTGCCGGTGCTGCGCCTGCACGAGCTGTTCGGCTGCACCGGCGCCAAGCGGGCGATCGAGGACGGCCTGCTGATCGTGGTCGAGGGCGACGGCGGTCGGGTCGGCCTGTTCGTCGACGGCCTGGTCGGCCAGCAGCAAGCCGTGGTCAAGTCGCTGGAAGCCAACTACCGGCGCGTGCAGGGCGTTTCCGGCGCGACCATCCTCGCCGACGGCTCGGTGGCGCTGATCGTGGACGTGGCCGGCGTGACGCGCCTGGGAAGACGCAGCAAGGCGGCCTGATCCGCGGGGATCGATCGCGGGCTGCCACGCCGCCCGGCACGACCTTCTTCGGCATCGACGGCGCCGCCGAATCGGCGGAGCCCACGCTGCGTCGTCGCGTCCCCGGCGTTTCTCCGCGTCTGGCTGCGGCCGACGGCGCGTGGGCGGAGTTCGTGAGCCGGACAGGCCTGCGGCGGTCCCTGGGCATGGCAGGGCGCAGCGAGCGGTGCTTGCCGGTTGCGCGGTTCGCATGCAGCCGGGCCCTCGGCATGCGCCGGCATCGCGCGCCAGCGGCAACGCCAGCACCGCGTGCGACCGGCGCCCGGCTGCATGCAGCGGAGCGCTGCAGCGGCCGCGTCTCCACGGCTTGCCGGGCGCCCGCCGCTCAAGTTCCCGCCCGAAGCGCCGACATGCTTGAACGAAGAAGGACGCGTGCGAGGCGTCCGCCATCCAGGTACCAGCCCCCATGCACGAAGACAACCAGGCCACGCCAACGGTGCAGCAACTGACCATCAGCCTCGGCAACGAGGAGTACGGCATCGACATCCTCGCCGTACGCGAGATCCGTGGCTGGACGCCGGTGACGCGCATCCCGCAGGCGCCTTCCTACGTGCTGGGCGTGCTCAACCTGCGCGGCGCGATCGTGCCGGTGCTGGACCTGCGCCTGCGCTTCGGTCTTGCGCGCGGGGAATACAGCGCGACCACGGTAACAGTGGTGGTGACCGTGGCCGGCCGGCTGTTCGGCGTAGTCGTGGATGCCGTGTCCGACGTGCTGGACGTGGAGGCGGACCAGATCCGCCCGGTGCCCGACATGGGCACCACCGTGGATACCGAATACCTGAAGGGACTGACCGCCGTCGGCGAGCGCATGGTGCTTCTGCTGGACGTGGACAAGCTGTTGCAGCCGCAGGACGCGCAGATGCTGGAAGCCGCCTTGCCAGCGGCCGTCGATGTTAAAGCCGTGGCCTGACAGGACCGACCGATGAAAATGCCGAAACTGAAGTTCAAGATTCCTGCCCTGACCGTGCGCGGCCGCCTGCGGCTGGTGATGGGCATGCTGATGCTCATGCTCGTCGGCGGTGCCGTCATCGGCATCGGCTCGATGCAGCTGCAGAACGAGAGCATGCGCGACACCTACCAGAACGAGATGGTGCCCACCCAGATCGTGGCCCGCCTCCAGCAGAGCTCGCTGATGTCCTTCATCGTGCTGGGCGAGGCCGGCAACCTGGTCGGCAAGCCGGCACTGGCCCAGAAGCTCAAGGAGTTCGCCGGACACCAGGCGAAGGTCGTCGACTACAAGAAGCAGCTGGCCGCGTTCCCCAAGAGCGAGACGATCGCCAAGCAGTACAAGGATTACCAGTCCACCGACGAGGACTACCAGGCCGCCAAGAAGGACATGCTCGACGCGCTCAACCACAACGATGCCGGCGCGCTGGACGTGCTGGACATGGAAGTGCGTCCGCTGCTGATGCAGCGGCAGGAGTCGCTGGGCAAGCTCGCCGAACTGCAGCGCGCCGAGGCGCAGGGCATCTACCAGGCGCAGGAATCGCGCTTCAAGCTGATCCGCGCAGTGAGCATCGGCGCGCTCGCCGCGGGCCTGCTGCTGGCGATCTGGATGGCGCTCTCGCTGAGCCGCTCGATCATCAACACGCTCGCCTACGCCGGCCGCATCGCCCGCGAGATTGCCCAGGGCAAGCTCGGTCATGCCATCGAGGTGAAGCGCCTCGACGAACTGGGCCAGTTGCTCGAAGCGTTCCGCAGCATGGATGAGCGCCTGTCGGCGATCGTCGGCGAGGTGCGCCACGGCTCCGGCGCGGTGAGCACCGCCGCGCAGCAGATCGCCCGCGGCAACGACGACCTCTCGCAGCGCACGCAGGAGCAGGCCTCCAGCCTGGAGGAAACCGCCTCCTCGATGGAGGAGATGACCTCCACCGTCAAGCAGAACGCCGAGAACGCCAGCCATGCGAACCAACTGGCCCGCGGCGCCCGCGAGCAGGCCGAGCGCGGCGGCGAGGTGGCCTCGCAGGCGGTGGTGGCGATGAAGGAGATCAACGCCTCCAGCCGCAAGATTTCCGACATCGTCAGCCTGATCGACGAGATCGCCTTCCAGACCAACCTGCTCTCGCTCAACGCGGCGGTGGAAGCGGCGCGCGCCGGCGAACAGGGCCGCGGCTTCGCGGTGGTCGCCACCGAGGTGCGCAACCTGGCGCAGCGCTCGGCCGGCGCGGCCAAGGAGATCAAGGCGCTGATCAACGACAGCGCGGAGAAGGTGCGCACCGGCTCGGAGCTGGTCGACCAGTCCGGCAAGGCGCTCGCCGAGATCGTCGACAGCGTCAAGAAGGTCACCGACATCGTGGCCGAGATCGCGGCGGCCAGCCAGGAGCAGTCGGCCGGCATCGACCAGGTCAACAACGCGGTGTCGCAGATGGACGAGATGACGCAGCAGAACGCAGCGCTGGTCGAGGAGGCCGCCGCCGCCGCCCGCGCGATGCAGGAGCAGGCCGGCGAGCTGGCCCGCCAGGTGGCGTTCTTCCGCCTCGAGGGCGATGCCGCGCCGGCTGCGCC
>NZ_JABFWW010000273.1 GCF_013362045.1 Frateuria sp.
GCCTGGGCGTCCCACGCCGCCGCTTGCAGCTCAGCGATAGCGCCAGTAGCCCTCGACCCAGACGTGCGGCGATGACCAATGGCCAGGCACCCAGACACGGGCGTGCCGCGGCGCAACGACGACACAGCCGGCCAGCGACAGGCTGCCCGCCAGCAGCAAGGCGGCGATCAACAGCGGCGTACGGCGCATGGGCGTTCCTTAGATCCGCAAGGGTGATCCCCAGAACGCCCGCTCCCCTGCCGCGATGACGCGCCTGCTCCGGCCGCCGTGCCTGCCGTTCAGCTGCCGGCGGTGCGCCTCACGCTTGGCGGAGGCGCTGCACCGTATCGCGGTAGCGCTGCGCGATGCGGTCCTCGTCGTGATGGCGGAAGTCGCGCACGACCCAGCGGCCGCCGCACATCACGTCGCGCACCAGCGGCGTGTTGCCGGCGAAAAGGAAGCTGTCCAGCACCGAGGCCTCGTCGCGCGCGGCGAGCAGCGGCGAGCCGTCGTCGAGCACCAGCAGGTCGGCACGGCAGCCGGCGCGTATCGCGCCGACCGGCAGCCCGGCCGCCTGCGCGCCACCGTGCAGCGCCGCGCGCCACAGCGTCTGGCCCACGCTCGCGCCCTCGCGGCGGGCGGCGATGTTGCGGTGGCGGGTGGCCAGGCGCTGGCCGTACTCCAGCCAGCGCAATTCCTCTACCGGCGAGACGGAGATGTGCGAGTCCGAGCCGATGCCCAGCGCGCCGCCGGCATCGAGGTAGGCGGCCAGCGGAAACAGGCCGTCGCCGAGGTTCGCCTCGGTCGTGGGACACAGCCCGGCGACTGCGCCGCTGCGCGCCAGCCGCAGGGTTTCGTCGTCGCTGAGGTGAGTAGCATGCACCAGACACCAGCGCGCGCCGACGTCCGCATGGTCGAGCAGCCATTCGACCGGCCGGGCGCCGCGGATCGAGAGGCAGTCCTGCACTTCGCCGAGCTGCTCGGCGATGTGGATGTGGATCGGGCCATCATTTGCCAGCTCACTGGCGAGCACGGCCTGCAAGGCGTCCTCCGGCACGGCGCGCAGCGAATGCAGCGCGATGCCCGTGCGCAGGCCGGCATCCTGGTAGCCGCGCAGGACATCGAGCAGGCGCAGGTAATCGTCCACCTCGTGGCCGAAGCGCCGCTGCCGCGCGCCCAGCGGGCGGCCGTCGAAGCCGCCGCGCATGTACAGCACCGGCAGCAGGGTCAGCGCGATGCCCGCTTCGCGCGCCGCTTCGACCAACGCCAGCGACATCGCCTCCGGCGGCGCGTAGCGCGTGCCGTCGGGCCGGTGGTGCAGGTAGTGGAATTCGCACACCTGCGTGTAGCCGGCCTTGAGCATCTCCACATAGAGCTGCGCGGCGATGGCCTTGAGTTCGTCCGGACCGACCGAGGCGGCGAACGCATACATGGTCTCGCGCCAACTCCAGAAGCTGTCGTCCGCCTTGCCGCGACGTTCCGCCAGGCCCGCCATGGCGCGCTGGAAGGCATGCGAATGCAGGTTGGGCATGCCCGGCAGCACCCAGGTGCCCAGCGTCTCGGCGGGGCCATCTTCCACCGCCTGCAGCACGCCGTCCGCGTCGACGCCGAAGATGCCTTCACGGGACCAGCCCTCGCCCTGCCAGAAGTGGCCGGCGTGGCAGCGACGAAGGCGGGTGGACGGGGTCATGGCTCGCTCCTCGGAAAGGCGACCAGTGTATCCGCGCGCGCCCATCCGGTCCGTTCCGGCCGGACGGTGAAGGCCGGGCCACGACACGGCCAACGGTTCCACCACACTCCCTTTCCGATACTGGGCCATGGCCAAGAAGACACCCGAGCAATCCGCCAAGCTGCTGATGCGCCTGGCCCGTCCCGACGACGTGCCGGCGCTGGTGGACCTCACCGCCCGCGTCTACTCCCCCGCATGGGGCCATTCGGCCGAGATGCTGCGCTCCCAGCAGACCCACTTTCCCGAAGGCCAGTTCGTGGTGGAGTACGCCGGCAAGGTGGTGGGCTACTGCGCCACCTTCCGCATCGACGAGGCCACCGCGCTCGCGCCGCACACCTGGATGCAGATCACCGGCGGCGGCATGGCCTCCCGCCACAAGGCCGACGGCGACTGGCTCTACGGCATGGAAGTAGTGGTTCACCCGGACTACCGCGGCATGCGCATCGGCCAGCGGCTGTACCACGCGCGCAAGCGGCTGTGCATGGACCTCAAGCTGCGCGGCATCGTGTTCGGCGGGCGCATCCCCGGCCTGGCGAAGAACATCGGCCGCTACGGCAGCGCCGAGGCCTACGTGCGTGCGGTGGTCGCCGGCGAGCGGCGCGACGCGACGCTGAGCTTCCAGCTCACCAACGGCTTCGAGGTGGTCGGCCTGCTGCGCGCCTACGTGCCCTCGGACCACGAATCGCTGGGCTGGGCGGCGCAGCTGGTGTGGCGCAACCCGGCGCTGCTGGACCACCCGGACATCCCCTCGATCCCCTCGCCCAGGCACTTGCCGGACCTGGTCCGCGTGGCGTCGGTGCAGTACCTGCAGCGGCGCATCCGCTCGTTCGAGGAATTCGCCACCCAGGTGGAGTATTTCACCGACATCGCGGCGGACTACAACGCCGACTTCGTCACCTTCCCCGAGCTGATCACGCTGCAATTGCTGTCGATCGAGAACGCGGAACTCTCGCCGGTCGACGCCATCCGCAAGCTCAGCCACCACACGCCGCAGGTGAAAGATCTCTTTGGCCGCCTTGCGGTGCGCTACAACATCAACATCGTCGCCGGCTCGCATCCCACCGAGCAGCCCAACGGCGACATCCACAACGTCTGCTACGTCTGCCTGCGCGACGGCTCGCTCCACGAGCGCGAGAAGCTGCATCCCACGCCGAGCGAGCGCAACGTGTGGAACATCACCGGCGGCGAAAGCGCGGCCACCATCCAGACCGACTGCGGACCCATCGGCGTGATGATCTGCTACGACGCCGAATTTCCCGAGGTCGCCCGGCACCTTGTCGACCAGGGCGCGCTGATCCTGTTCGTGCCCTTCTGCACCGACGTGCGCGAGGGCTACCTGCGCGTGCGCTACTGCTCGCAGGCGCGCGCGATCGAGAACCAGTGCTACGTGGTGCTTTCGGGCAACGTGGGCAACCTGCCGGGCGTGAACAACTTCGACATCCAGTACGGGCAGAGCTGCATCCTCACCCCTAGCGACTTCCCCTTCGCGCGCGACGGCGTGGCGGCCGATTCAACGCCCAACATCGAGACCGTGCTGTTCGCCGACCTGCGCCTGGAAAGCCTGGCCCGCGCACGCAACGCCGGTGCGGTGACCAACCTCAAGGACCGCCGCTTCGACCTCTACGAGATGCGCTGGCGGCCGCAGCCGCTGTAGGCGGCTGTGCCCCGGGGCCTGCCTGGTGCTGGAGCAACGAAATGAAGCCCGCGCTGCGGGGTCTGCGATAATCGCCCGATGCCCACTTCCAACCCGCGCCTACAGGCCCTGCTCGGCCACGAGTTCTTCGCCCCGCACCAATGGAAGCGGCGCATCGCGCTGTGGAGCGGTGCGGTGCTGGTGGCGCTGGCGGCGATCCTGTTCGCCAAGGCGAGCACCTGGGCCTATCACCTGTTCCTGGGCATCCTGGCGCACGGTGTGTGGATCCCGCTGCTGCTGACGCCGGTGGTGTTCGGCCTGCTGTCCTGGGCCACCGCCGGACGCTTCCGCGCCACCCGCGGCAGCGGCATCCCGCAGGCGATCGCCACGCTGCACGTGGAAGACGAGCACTTCCGGCAGACGATGCTGGCGCTGCCGATCGCCGCCGGCAAAATGCTGCTCACGCTGATCGCGCTGGCGGCGGGCGCCTCGATCGGACGCGAGGGGCCGACGGTGCACGTGGGCGCGGGGCTGTTCTACTCCTTCGCGCGCCGGTTCGGCTTCAGCGACCCGAAGGCAGCCTCGCGCTTCATCCTTGCCGGCGGCGCGGCGGGCATCGCCGCGGCGTTCAACACGCCGCTGGCGGGCGTGGTGTTCGCCATCGAGGAGCTGGCCGGCACCTTCGAGCACCGCTTCAGCGGCCTGCTGCTCACCGCGGTGATCGTCGGCGGCGTGGTGTCGCTGGGGATCATGGGCAACTACGCCTACTTCGGTACGGTGGAAGCGAGCCTGCCGCTGGGCCATGCCTGGCTGGCGGTGCTGTTGTGCGGCGTGGTGTGCGGGCTGTTCGGCGGGCTGTTCGCGCGGCTGATCCTGCTCAGCAGGCGCGGCCCGCTGGCGCACATCGGCGCGCTGCGCGCACGCTGGCCGGTCGCCTTCGCCACAGGCTGCGGGCTGGTGCTGGCGGTGCTGGGCGTGGCGTTCCACGGCTCGGTCTACGGCACCGGCTACGACCAGGCGCGCGCCATCGTGCAGCAGGCAGCGGCCACGCCGGGCGAGAGCTTCGGCCTGGCCAAGCTGGCGGCCAATGTGGTCTCGTACTGGGCCGGCATCCCCGGCGGCATCTTCTCGCCGGCGCTGGCCGTCGGCGCCGGGCTGGGCCAGAACATCGCCCATTTCCTGCCCGGCGTGCCGGCCGCGGCGGTGGTGCTGCTGGGCATGAGCGCGTACCTCTCCGGCGTCACCGGCGCGCCGCTCACTTCGGCGGTGATCGCGATGGAGCTGACCGACAACCAGGCCATGATCATCCCCGTGATGGCCGCCTGTCTGCTGGCCCGCGCGGCCGCGTCGCTGCTCAGCCCCACGCCGGTCTACAAGGATTTCGCCGAGCGCCTGGTGCAGGAATTCGAGCGCCAGCAGGCGTCCCACCGCGCAGGCGCGCCCGAACCGCTGGAGCACGTGGGCCCGAGCAGCGCCTTCGACGAACCGGCGGCTCCGGTGGACGAGCCCTCATCCGTGGAGAAGCCATGAGCACGCCCCGCTGGGACCATCTCCTGCTCGACGCCACGCTGGCCACCTTTGCGGGCGACCGGCCGTTCGGCCTGATCGAAGCGGGTGCGCTGGCGCTCAAGGACGGCCGCATCGCCTGGGTCGGGCCGGCGTGCGACCTGCCCGCGGCACCCGATACGCTGGCGACCTCGATCGACCGGCTCGACGGCGCACTGGTCACGCCCGGGCTGATCGATTGCCATACCCACCTGGTGTTCGGTGGCGATCGCGCGCACGAATTCGACCTGCGCCTGAACGGCGCCAGCTACGAGGACATCGCCAAGGCCGGCGGCGGCATCGCCTCTACCGTGCGCGCCACCCGCGCGGGGGACGAGGATGCGCTGCTGCGCCAGAGCCTGCCGCGTGCGCACGCGCTGCTGCACGATGGCGTGACCACGCTGGAGATCAAGTCGGGCTACGGGCTGGACCTGGCTACCGAACGTCGCATGCTGCGCGTGGCGCGGCGCATCGGCGAAACACTCGGCATCACCGTGCGCACCAGCTTCCTGGGCCTGCACGCACTGGCGCCGGAGTACCGCGACCGCCGCACCGATTACGTGGCGCAGGTATGCGAGGCGATGCTGCCCGCCCTGGCCGCCGAAGGCCTGGTCGACGCGGTGGACGCCTTCTGCGAAGGCATCGGCTTCAGCCGGGAGGAGACCGCGCGCGTGTTCGAGCGTGCGAAGGCGCTGGGACTGCCGGTCAAGCTCCACGCAGAGCAGCTTTCCGACCTCGATGGCGCCGCGCTGGTGGCGCAATACCGCGGGCTGTCCGCCGACCACCTCGAACACCTGAGCGAGTCGGGCGTGCGCGCCATGGCCGCCGCCGGCACCGTGGCCGTACTGCTGCCCGGTGCCTTCTATGCGCTGCGCGAGACGCGGCTGCCGCCGATCGATGCGCTGCGTGCGCATGGCGTGCCGATCGCCATCGCCACCGATTGCAACCCGGGCACCTCGCCGCTGCTCTCGCTGCGGCTGGCGGCCAACGTGGCCTGCATGCTGTTCCGCCTCACGCCCGAGGAAGCGCTGCGCGGCATCACCGCCAACGCCGCCCGCGCGCTCGGCCTGGGCGATCGCGGCACGCTCGTCGTCGGCCAGCGCGCGGACCTGGCGGTGTGGCACGCATTGCAGCCCGCGGAGCTGTGCTACTGGATCGGCGGCAACCTGCTGCGCGCGCTCTGGATCGGCGGCGCCCCTGTCACCATCCCGTAGAAAGCGGAGGGATCGATCCTCTTGCGCAAGGCGAGGGCCACGTCCTTCCGCGGCAGGATCCGGGTGCCTGCGCAGCGAAGAAGGGACCGCCTGTCGCGCGGCATTGCACCGTGGTTGCGCTAGTCCTTCGGCGTCTTGGCCGGAATGAACGGCGAGACCGGGTCGCTCGCAGGGAAGGTTTCCTCCACCGCCTCGTCGGTGAGATCGCTCTCGTGGGCCTTACGGCCTTTCCGCTCGTTCTCGGTTTCCGGCCGCTGGGGCTTGGCGTGGTCCGGATGCCTGATGTCTTTGCGGTCGTGGCTGCTCATGGTGTGGCTCCGCTGAATGCTGTTCCATTCCGGCAGGCGCGCGTCGATGCGCGCGATATCGGCCCCGGCGACCTCCTCCATGCATGCCAGGGCGCGCTGGTTGCGCAAGGGTGTCTGCGAGGCGACGCCGTCGGCCGGCACCCATAGGGGAAAGCCGCGCATCTGCGCATCCAGCGCCGTGCGCAGCACGCAGTCGTCGCCGGCGATGCCGACCACGGCGAGCGCCTGTATGTCCAGCTTCTCGAGCAGGGTGGACAGCGGTGTCTCGTAGAACGCCGAATGCCGGGGCTTGAGAACGAAATAGTCTTCCACGCCGGGCAGCAGGCCATCGCTCAATGCTGCGCCCCGCGAACCGACGCGCCGGCAATGCTCGACGACCTTGGCGAAATCGGCATGCCAGCGCCCGAAGTTGTCATTGGCATAGACCACCGGTAGCCCGCGTGCGTGGTACCAGTCGCGCAGGTGCGCGATCGCACTGGCCGCCGGCATCGCCTGTTCCAGCAGGGCTTCGCCTCCCTCGAACTCCAGGCCGTTGAGCATGTCGATGATCAGCAACGCGCTGTGCGAGGGCTCGAAGGGTGCGTCCGGACCGGGTTGCAGGTTGTTGCCCATGGCCGCTGCCCGCCTCAGCCCGCCTGCGCCTTTTTCTTCAGTTCCAGCTTGCGCTGCGCGAGCTGCTCGCCCAGCTCATCGATCGCCTTCTTGCCCATCAGCGCCCTGGCGCGCTTGAACATCTCCTTTTCTTCCTCATCGGCGTGATGCTCGAACAGTTCCTTGAGCACCTTGGCGCGACCGGAGAACTTCTCGCTTGCGGCATCGGTCTTGAGCAGATCGGGCAGCACCAGGTCACCTGCTGCGCGGTGTTCCTCCAGCGCCTCGAAATACATCTTGGCGTCGTCCCTGCCGTCGCCCGCGTCCTTGAAGGCCGGATAGAAGATCTCTTCCTCGATGGTGTTGTGCACCGTGAGGTTGGTCTGGATCTTTTCGAGCAGCTCCTTGCGCTTCTTCACCCCGCGGGTAGTGGTGCCGGTCAGCTCGTCCAGCAGCGCACGCATGTTCTTGTGGTCCTGCGTCAAAAGCTCGATCGCGTTCATGTCCGCTCCGCTTATGCCCCGCGTTGGGAACACTTCCATGGGCGCGGTGAAGCGCGTGTCTTCCGCTGTTTAATTCCTGCGGGAGGCGCAAAAACAAAAACCCCCGCGGGGGCGGGGGTCTTGTGTCCGGCGGTTGAGAAACCGCTCAGGCGGACTTCTTCCTCGGCGCGGCCTTCTTGGCGGCGGCCGGCTTGGTCACGGTAGCCTTGGCGCCGACCACGGCCGGCTGCGCGTCATGCGCACGGGTGTTGCCGTAGCTGCCGCGGTAGGTCTTGCCGCGACGGGTCTTGCGATCGCCCTTACCCATGGGAACTCCTTGATTCGTAATACGTGAGTGGCCGAGCATCGTAGCAGCGGGCGGGTAAAGCGCAAGAGCGCCGCGGCAACTGTCCGCCACGGCTCAACGGTGCCCGTGCCCGAGGCAATCACGCGCATGGTCGGTGCACGCGCCGGCATCGACCTGCACGGTCACATGCAGGATGCCGAAACGCTGGCGCAGCAGCGTGTGGATCGCGGCCACTGCTGCGGAGCCGTCGCCCTCGCCCACCTGCGCGTGCAGCGTGGCCATGCGAGAACCGGAAGCAAGCTGCCACACGTGCAGGTGATGGATGTCGCTGATCGAGCCATCGGCCAGGCGCAGCGCCTGCTCGACCTCGCCGACGTCGAGGTCCTCGGGCACGCCTTCGAGCAGGATGTGCGCCGACTTGCGCAGCAGCCGCCAGGCATTGCCCAGGATCAGCAGCGAGACCAGCAGCGAGAGCACCGGGTCGGCCCAGTTCCAGTGCAGCCAGCGCACCGCCAGCGCCGCCAGCACGGCGCCGACCGAGCCGAGCAGGTCACCCAGCACATGCAGGCTGGCGCTGGCCATGTTGACGTCGTCGTGGGCATGGCCGTGCAGGATGCGCAGCACCAGCAGGTTCACCAGCAGGCCCACCGCCGCCACCGCCAGCATCACGCCGGAGAGGATCGCGCCGGGGTGCAGCAGGCGGGTCACCGCCTCGTACGCGATGAAACCGACCAGCACGAACTGGGTCAACGCATTGACGAAACCGGCCAGCACCTCGAGCCGCCCGTAGCCGAAGCTGCGCCGGGCGTCGGCCGGGCGCATCGCCAGCCGCGCGCCCGCGAAGGCCAGCGCGAGCGCCAGCGCATCGACCATCATGTGGCCGGCATCCGCGAGCAGCGCAAGCGAACCCGACCAGAAGCCGCCCACGGCCTCGGCCAGCAGCATCAGCACGGTCAGCAGGAACGCGACCAGCAGCTTGCGGCCGCGCGCGTGCCCGTCGTGTTCGCCGTGATCGTCGTGGTCGTGGTCGTGGGGCGGATGCGGGTGATCGTGCTGCTTGCTCATCGCGTCATCGTAGGAAGGCCACACCGCGTTACACAATCACTGCGCGCCTCATTGCGCGCAGCCTGGCCCATGTACGTGCGCCTGCCGCCGGTCCGTGCGCAGGTTGACGAAGTGCGCGCTCGCCAGCAGCACGCCGCCGCAGGTCACCAGCGCGCTGTGCAAGACGAGCGGATAGCGCTCGGCCACGGTGACGCCCAGCAGCAGCAGCGCCAATGCCGGGAATGCCAGCAACAAGGGAACCGGCCGGCGATGGCGGCGGTAGCCGTTGACCAGCGTCAGCAGTGCGAGCGCGCAGGCGAACACCACGAAGGCGCGCTCGAAGCGATGGTCGGCGAGGAATTCCAGGCCCACCAGCGGCAGCATCGCCAGCACGAAGGGCAGCGCCGCGCAATGGATCGCACACAGGAACGAGGCGATGGCACCGAGCCTGTCGGCGGTATGCCATGCGCGGGAGGGTAGCGGCGGGGCCATCGCGGCTTCCAGGAAGGAACGCCGAGCATGTTACATTATAACAACGATGGCTGTCATCGCCCGGCGACCGGCGGTCAACCGGATTGTCACAGCGACGTTCTAGCCTTGGTCGAGCGCCGGGCCCCATGCCCGTCGTCCGGGTCCACGATTTTCCGGTGCGGCAACGTTCCCTCCCCGCCAACACCGGAAAACCCGCGGGGCGCGATACGGGATGTATCGCGCCCCGCTCCTTTGTCCAGCCGTCAACTCTTGCGGCAGTGCTTGCACAGGCCGTGCACTTCCAGCGTCTGCGCCTGCGGGCGGAAGCCGAACGCGCGCGCCTGCGCCTCGATCAGCTCGGCCACCCGCGCGTCGCAGACCTCCTGCGCGCTGGCGCAGTTGTCGCAGATCAGGAACGGCACCTGGTGCGCCTCGGCCGGATGGTGGCAGGAGACGTACGCGTTGATCGATTCGAGCTTGTGGATGAAGCCCTGCTCGAGCAGGAAATCCAGCGAACGGTAGACCGTGGGCGGCGCGGCGTTGCCGTGGCGCTCGCGCAGCTGGTCGAGCAGGTCGTAGGCCTTCACCGGCTTGCCCGCCGCGGCGATCAGCTCCAGCACTTCCTTGCGCAGCGGCGTCAGCCGCAGGCCGCGCGCTTCGCTGGCATGCTCGACCGCCGCCACGAAACCGCCGGCGTCGTCATGATGATGGTGCGTGTGCGCCTTGCCTGACACGTGGCATTTCCCGTAAGCCTGCGCAGATGATAGCCCCGCGCCCGGCAGTTTAGGTTGGGACGCGCGCGCCCGATCCCAACGGTCGCTATCGCCGCGGCAGTGGCGGCGGCAGCTCGCGGCGGCGCCGGCGCAGGACGACCAGCCAACCGATCGGGCCCAGCACGAAAGCCCAGGCGACGCCCTCGGCGGTGCGTCCGCGCCACCAGCCCAGCAGCGCACCGCCGGCGAGGAAGAAGAGGTTCCACCAGATGAGCGTGGTCCAGGGCACCAGCGCCAGCAGGTTGAGGAAGACACGCAAGAACGCATCGGGGGCGTCGGGATCGACGCCCTGCATGGCGCGGGCAAGGAGCTCGTCCATGCCTGCGCGCCCCGGAATCAGCCCTGTGCGCGGGCGAGCGCGTCGCCGATGCGCTTGAGCGCCTCGCCACGGCCGGCCAGGTAGATGGTGTGGTCGATCGAGGGCGACACCTGGGTGCCGGTCATCGCCACGCGCAACGGCTGGGCGATCTTGCCCATGCCCAGTTCCAGTTTCGCGGCGATCTGTTCGATCGCCTGGTGGATCGGCTCGGGCTTCCACTCGACGCCGCCCAGCAAGGCTTTCGCCTCGCTCAACACGGCGACGGCGCTGTCGTTCTGCAGGTGCTTGGCGACCGCCTTCTCGTCCCATTCGGCGATTGGCGCGTACCAGACCCTGGCGCGCTCGGCCATCTCCTTGAGCGTGTGCACGCGGTCGCGCAGCGCAACGATCACGTCGACGGGCGCTGGGCCCTTCGCAACGTCGACGCCGGCACGCTCGAGGTGCCATGCGAACTCCGGCGCGAGCGCCTGCGGATCCTCGGTCTTCAGGTAATGCTGGTTGAGCCAGCCGAGCTTCTCGGTGTCGAAGCGCGAGGCGGCCCGGTTCACGTCGGAAATATCGAACAGACGAATCATCTCCTCGCGCGAAAAGATCTCCTGGTCGCCATGCGACCAGCCCAGCCGCACCAGGTAGTTGAGGATCGCGTGCGGCAGGTAGCCGGCGTCGCGGTACTCCATCACGCTGACCGAGCCGGTGCGCTTGGAGAGCTTCTTGCCCTCCTTGTCCAGGATCATCGGCAGGTGCGCGAACTCCGGCACCGCTGCGCCCAGCGCATGATAGATGTTGATCTGGCGCGGCGTGTTGTTGACGTGGTCGTCGCCACGGATCACCTCGGTGATGCCCATGTCGATGTCGTCGACCACCACCGCGAAGTTGTAGGTCGGCCAGCCGTCGGAGCGGAAGATCACCAGGTCGTCCAGTTCGGCGTTGGCCCACTCCACGCGACCCTTGACCTTGTCCTCGAACACCACCGCGCCTTCGGTGGGGTTCCTGAAGCGGATCACCCGGTTGGGGTCCTCGCGGTACGGCTCGTTGCGGTCGCGGTAATAGCCGTTGTAGCGAGGCTTCTCGCCCCGGGCCATGGCCGCCTCGCGCATCGCCTCGATCTCTTCCTTGCTCTCGTAGGCATAGTAGGCCTTGCCTTCGGCGAGCAGGCGCTCGGCCACCTCCTTGTAGCGGGCCAGGCGATGGGTCTGGTAGATCGCCGGCTGGTCGGCGGACAGGTCCAGCCAGGCCATCGCGTCGAGGATCGCCTGCACCGCCTCGTCCGTGGAACGCTCGCGGTCGGTATCCTCGATGCGCAGCAGGAACTGCCCGCCGCGGCGGCGCGCTTCCAGCCAGCAGTACAGCGCGGTGCGCGCACCGCCGATATGCAGGAAACCGGTGGGACTGGGAGCGAAACGGGTGCGGACGGTCATGGAGAATCTTCTGGTGCGAGGCCAAACGAGGGATTTTAGCCGATACCCGGCACCCAGCCGATGCAAGATACGCCTGTTGCCGATGATCGCCGCGGCCGGATGGCTCGCGCTCACCGCCACGGCGCACGCGGACAACCCCGGGTACGACCGCCCGGGCATCGGCTTCACCCCCGCCGTGCTCGGCGCCGGCCAGGTCACCTGGGAACAGGGCCTGCCCGACCTGAGCCTCGACCGCGTCGGGGGCGTCGGCTCGCGCCAGGCCAGCATCGACACCCTGCTGCGCGTGGGGTTGGGCGGCCCGGTCGAACTGCAGCTGGGCAGCACGCCCTATGCGCGCCTGCGCAGCGGCGGCGAACGCGACGACGGTCACGGCGACAGCGTACTGGGCCTCAAGTTCGCCCCCGCGGCCAGTGGCCCGTTCACCTGGGGCCTGTTGGCCAGCGTCGAGTTCACCGATGGTTCGCCCTCGCTGCGCGCGGACCGTCGCCAGTACCTGCTGGGCGCCCAGTTCAACCTGCAACTCGATGCGAGCAATGCCCTGGGCCTGTATCTGGAAGAGGTTCGCGCCGGCCGCACCAACCGCCCCACGCTCGCCCTGAACGAAGGCTTCGCGCTGCGCCCGGACCTCAACGTCTACGCCGAGGCCGCCTGGCTGCGCATACCCGGACGGGGCAGCGGCAGCCTGGCCGGCGCCGGCCTTGCCTGGCAGGTCACGCCGCGCGTGCAATGGGACGCCGGGCTGGACCGGCGTCTTGCAGGCGCGGCGCCGCACTGGCTGGCGAACTTCGGCGTCTCGGTCTATTTCGGCCGCTGACCCGCCGCGCATCCCGCTCAATCAGAGTCCGCGGTATTCGCAGCCCCAGCCGTAGCAGACGATCATGTTCGGATCGAGGTGCAATGCTCCGAGCATGATGGCGGGGACGCCACCGGACATCGGCGGCACGATCTGCGGCGAAGCCTGGTCGATGATGATCTCGGGCGGGGCCTTCTCCGGCGGCGGCTGCCGCAGGACGAACTTCACCGTGAACAGCGGGTGGTGCGCGGGACGCGACTCGCGCAGCGACTGCGTGGCCTGCTGCGGCTCCATCGCAGCGGTAGCGGTGGCAGCGACCGGCAATGCCAGCAAGGCGACGGCGATCAGCGTGGCTTTCATGCGCGACCTCCCGCAACGGTACCCGTTCAGATGGATGGTAATCCTTCCGGATGCCCGTCGGCGGATCGAGCGCACTTGCCCGGCGTGGCCGACCCCTATGGCAGGGGACGGGATTCCGGACATGCTGGTGCAGTGACGTGGAGCCCGGTATCGGCATGGCCGATTGCCCTTGCTGCGGCGGCGGCGAACAACCTGGCGAGCGCAGCGGCGAACCGCACCCGTTTCGCGACCGGCCTCCCTGGACGGGGCGCCCGGCGTGCTCTGCGCCGCATCCCGTCATGCCGCCGTCACCGGCGTGCCATGGGCGCGCAACGCCCTGGTCCGAAACTTCATCCGGCCCCGATGGGAACTTGCAGAATGCGCATCGGCATCGTCAGCGAAACCTATCCGCCGGAGATCAACGGCGTCGCACTGACCGTGCACAGCCTGGCTGCCGGGCTGGCCGCGCGCGGGCACAGCATCGACCTGGTCCGCCCGCGCCAGCGCGGCACGTTCGAGGACGAGCCCGGCATCCTGGTGCAGGAAGTGCGCGGCATGGCGTTGCCGCGCTATCCGGGGCTGCGCATGGGGTTGCCTGCCGGCCGCCTGCTGAGCGAGCGCTGGCGGCGCCTGCGGCCGGATGCCGTGTACATCGCCACCGAAGGTCCGCTCGGCCATTCGGCGCAGCGCGCGGCGATGCACCTGGGCATCCCGGTAGCCACGGGCTTCCATACCCGCTTCGACAGTTATGCCGCACACTATGGGCTGGGCGCGCTGGCGCCGGCCGTACGCGGCTATCTGCGCCGCTTCCACCGCCGCGCGGATGCCACGCTGGTGCCAACCGATGCGCTGGCGGACGAGCTGCGCGGTTTGGGCGTCGACAACGTGCGCCTGTTGCGCCGCGCGGTCGATACCGCGCAGTTCCACCCGGCCTGGCGGGACGCGGCGCTGCGCGCCAGTTGGGGCGTCGACGGCAGCACGCCGGTGGTGCTGTATGTCGGGCGCATCGCGGCGGAAAAGAACCTGGCGCTGGCCGTGCAGGCCTTTCGCGCCATCCAGCAGCGCATGCCCCGGGCGCGTTACGTCTGGGTGGGCGATGGCCCCGCGCGCGCCGCGCTGGCCGCCGCCAACCCGGACTTCATCTTCGCTGGCATGCAGCGCGGCGAATCGCTGGCACGCCATTACGCCAGCGCGGACGTATTCCCTTTCCCCAGCCTCAGCGAGACCTTCGGCAACGTGATCCTGGAGGCGCTCGCCGCCGGCCTGCCGGTGGTGGCGTTCGACCAGGGCGCCGCGCGCGACCACCTGCGTCACGCGCACAATGGCTACGGCATTGCACCGGGCGACACGGAGGGTTTCATTGCCGCCGCGGAGACGCTGGCATGCAACCCGGGGCTGATCCGGCACATGGGACGTGCCGCACGGGCCAGCGTCGAACGGCTTTCGCCCGACACGGTGCTGCGCGAATTCGAAGAGTTGCTGCGCGGGCTCGCGCGGCGGGAGGGGCCTGTCCATGCCATCTGCATCGCCCACGCCTGAGTTGCCGCGCTTCGCGCTGGACCGGCACGTCTGCGTGCTCGCCAACCGTTGGGGAACCCGGCGCGCGGTCGGTGCCGCGTTCGGCCTGGTCAGCCGCCTGGGCGACGGAATGTTCTGGTACGCACTGATGCTGGCGATTGCGCTTGCCGACGGCAGGCGCGGCGTCGGCGCAGCGGCACACATGGCGGTAACCGGGCTGGCCGCGCTGCTGCTCTATCGCCTGCTCAAGCGCTGGACGCGCCGGCCGCGGCCGTTCCGCGCCTGCCCTGGCGTCATCGCGCACGTGGCGCCGCTGGACGAGTTCAGCTTTCCCTCCGGCCACACCCTGCAGGCGGTCGGCTTCACGATCGTCGCGCTGTCCTGGTATCCGGGCCTGGCACCGCTGCTGCTCGGCTTCACCGCGCTGGTGGCGATGTCGCGCGTGGTGCTCGGGCTGCACTACCCCAGTGACGTGCTGGCGGCGATCGGCATCGGCGGCGTGCTCGGCGGCAGCTCGCTGTGGCTGGTCGGTCTCCTGTAGAGCAAAAGAACGGGCACGGCCACGCACGCGATCGACGATCGTGCGGCCGGCTGGTCAGTTCTTGCCCACGCCGTCGCATCGCGCTTGCCGATCAGCAGGATAGGCCACCTATCCACAGGCTTGCCCCAGCCGGTTCCACAGGCGCTGTGGAAAACGCATAGAGGCAAGCACCGGCCACGGGCAAAACTTCGCCAGTGCGTGCCAAGTGCCTGTCGGCAAAGCGGGCCGCACGGCTTGTCCACAGGCTTATCCGTAAGGCATCCACACCCGCTGTGGAAAACGCAGCTCGCGGAAACGACGATGCCGCCCGCAGGCGGCATCGTCCTTTCACTTGACCGCGCAGCTCAGGCGGCGCGCGGCGCCTTCATCAGCAGGCCGAACAGCTCGGCAAGCTTGTCGCGCATCTCGCGGCGGTCGACGATCAGGTCGATCGCGCCGTGCTCGAGCAGGAACTCCGAACGCTGGAAACCTTCCGGCAACGTCTCGCGCACGGTCTGCTCGATCACGCGCGGCCCGGCGAAGCCGATCAGCGCCTTCGGTTCGCCGATGTTGATGTCGCCGAGCATGGCCAGGCTGGCAGACACGCCGCCGGTGGTGGGGTTGGTCATCACGCTGATATAGGGCACGCCGGCATCGCGCATGCGCGCGAGCGCCGCGGAGGTCTTGGCCATCTGCATCAACGAGAACAACGCTTCCTGCATGCGGGCGCCGCCGGTGGCGGAGAAGCACACCAGCGCGCTCTTCTCGGCCAGTGCGCGCTCGGCGGCGCGGGTGAACTTCTCGCCCACCACCGAGCCCATCGAGCCACCCATGTAGGAAAACTCGAACGCGGCGGCGATGAGCGGGCGGCCCTTGAGGCGGCCGCTCACGGTCAGCAGCGCGTCCTTCTCGCCGGTGGACTTCTGCGAAGCGACGATGCGGTCGCGGTACTTCTTCGAATCGCGGAATTTCAGCGGATCGGTCGGCTCCAGGCTCGACCAGAGCTCCTGCGTGGAACCCTCGTCGAACAGCGACAGCAGCCGCTCGCGCGCACCGATCGGATGATGGTGGCCGCACTTGGGGCAGACCATCAGGTTGCGCTCCAGCTCCGGCCGGTACAGCACGGTGCCGCAGCCGCCACACTTCTCCCATACGCCCTCGGGCACCTTGCCCTTGCCGGCCGGCGCGCTGTGCGTGCGTGCACGCGGGGTCATGATTTTCTGCAGCCAGTTCATGGGGACCTCATTAAAAACAGTACGTCACCGCAAGCCCTGGCCCTCTTCCCGGAGGACGAGGAGGCAGAAGCTACGGTGCATCCAGCGCCGCACGGATCGGTGCAAGAAACTCGCGCGCCCGCGTGGCGATCTCGCCCGCCTCCGTGGCGCCGGCCAGGCGCTCGACCAGCGCACTGCCGATCACCACGGCGTCGGCGAAACTGGCGATCGCTTTCGCGCTCGCCGCATCGCGCACCCCGAAGCCGACCGCCACCGGCGCCTTCGCCCCGGCGCGCACCCCGGCCACCCGCGCGGCGATGTCTGCCGTGCTCAGCCGTGCCGCCCCGGTGATGCCGGCGAACGACACATAGTACAGGAAGCCTTCGGCCGCCTTGCACAACTGCTCCATACGCGCGGGTGCGGTGGTGGGCGCAGCGAGCAGTATCCGGCGCAGGCCCGCGGCACGCAGCGGCTCCAGCGCCGCCGCTTCCTCCAGCGGGCAGTCGACGATCAGTACGCCATCGACGCCCGCACTGACGGCCGCTTCGGCGAAGCGCGCGTAACCGTACATCTCGATCGGGTTGAGGTAGCCCATCAGCACCACCGGCGTGTCGGCATCGCGCCGGCGGAACTCGCCGACCCAGCGCAGCACGTCGGCCAGGCCCGCGCCGCCGGCGATCGCCCGTTCACTGGCGTGCTGGATCACCGGGCCATCGGCCATCGGATCGGAGAACGGCACACCGAGTTCGATCAGGTCCGCACCGGCATCGACCAGCGCGTGCATCAGCGTGACCACATGCGCGGGCGCGGGATCGCCGGCGGTGACGAACGGGATCAAACCGGTGCGGCCAGCGGCAATGAGCGCGGCGAAACGGCGGTCGATGCGGTTCATACCTGCACTCCTTCGCGCGCGGCGATGGTGTGCACGTCCTTGTCGCCGCGGCCGGAGAGGTTGCACAGCACCAGTGCGTCCTTCGGGTATTCGCGTGCCAGCTTGATCGCCTGCGCCACCGCGTGGCTGGATTCCAGCGCGGCGAGGATGCCCTCGGTGCGCGCCAGCAGGTGGAACGCCTCCAGCGCCTCGTCATCGGTGACGCCCACGTACTCGGCGCGGCCGGCGTCCTTGAGGAAGGCGTGCTCGGGACCGACGCCCGGGTAATCCAGACCGGCGGAGACCGAGTGCGTCTCGGTGATCTGTCCGTTGTCGTCGCACAGCACGTAGGTGCGGTTGCCGTGCAGCACGCCCGGCCGTCCGGCCGAGAGCGAGGCGGCGTGATGGCCGGTGGCGATGCCCTCCCCGGCCGCCTCCGCACCGACGATGCGCACGCCGGCATCATTGAGGAAGGCGTGGAACAGGCCGATCGCGTTGGAGCCGCCGCCGACGCAGGCGGTGATCACGTCGGGCAGGCGGCCGTACTGGTCCAGCACCTGCGCGCGCGCCTCGCGGCCGACGATGGCATTGAAGTCGCGCACCATCTGCGGGTACGGGTGTGGTCCGGCCACCGTGCCGATGATGTAGAAGGTGTCGGCCACATGGGTGACCCAGTCGCGCATCGCCTCGTTGAGCGCGTCCTTCAGCGTTTTCGAGCCCGAGGTCACCGGCACCACCTCGGCGCCCAGCAGCTTCATGCGGTAGACGTTGATCTTCTGCCGCTCGATGTCCACCGCGCCCATGTAGACCACGCACTTCATGCCCAGGCGCGCGGCCACGGTGGCGGTGGCCACGCCGTGCTGGCCGGCGCCGGTCTCGGCGATCACGCGCGGCTTGCCCATGTGGCGGGCGACCAGGGCCTGGCCGACGGTGTTGTTGATCTTGTGCGCGCCGGTGTGGTTGAGGTCCTCGCGCTTGAGCAGGATCCGCGCGCCGCCCACCTGCCTGGACAGCCGCTCGGCGTGGTAGACCGGACTGGGCCGGCCGACGTAGTGCTTGAGGTCACGGTCGAGTTCGGCCAGGAACTGCGGGTCCTGGCGCAGGCGCCGGTAGGCTTCGGTCAGTTCGGCCAACGGCGCCATCAGCGTCTCGGCCACGTAGCTGCCGCCATAGGCGCCGAAGCGGCCGTGTTCGTCCGGCCAGCGGTGGAAATCCTGGGGCAATGACATGTGAGGTTCCCGTGCAGAGAAACGGCGCCCGCCTGGCAGGCAAAGTGGAAGGATAAGCCCCGCACGCTAGCGCAGGGCCGTTGCAAGGAAAAGCGATAAGATCGCTCTTACCTGTCAGAAAAACTCACATGATGCCCGCACGCGACCTGCCGCCACTCAACGCCCTGCGTGCCTTCGAGGCCACGGCGCGGCTGGCCAGCGTCAGCCGCGCAGCCAAGGAACTCAACGTCACCCATGGCGCCGTGAGCCGGCAGATCCGCGCGTTGGAAGAGGCCCTGGGCCAGCCGCTGTTCACCAGGCAAGGCCGTGGCCTGGCACTGACCGTGCCGGGCCGGCAACTGCGCGATGGTGCGGGCGCGGCTTTCGAGCAACTGCGCGAAAGCTGGGCGCGGCTGGCGCGCGCCGACACGCAGCGGCCGTTCGTGCTCGGCTGCCCCGGCAGCCTGCTGGCGCGCTGGATGATTCCCCGGCTCGACCGGCTCGGCCGCGACCTGCCTGCGCTGAAGTTGCACCTGAGCGCACAGGAGTCGCCGTTCGAGCCGGCACTGCTTGGCCTGGACGCGGCGCTGTTGCTGGCCGAACCGCCTTGGCCGGGCGAATGGCGCGTGCATGAACTGGCCCCCGTACGCATCGTGCCGGTGCTCAGTCCACTCTGTCCGGCCGCCGCCCGGCTCGC
>NZ_JABFWW010000068.1 GCF_013362045.1 Frateuria sp.
TTCCGGAGCTTTCGCTGGAGGACGTCGCCAACGCCGCGTTCGAGGTGGTGCACAACGGCCTGTCCATCGAGCGCCTGGCCTGCCTGGTCGGCTGCTCCATGGGCGGCATGGGCGCGCTGGCCTACATGCTGCTGCACCCGGGCAGCGTGCGCGCGCACGTCAGCGTGGACACCGCGCCGCAGGCGCAGCCCTTCGCCATCGCGATCCGCTCGCTGCAGCGCGAGGCGATCCGCCTAGACCCGCAATGGAACGGCGGCGACTACGACATCCACGACGGCCACCGCTATCCCGAAATGGGCATGAGCATCGCGCGCAAGCTCGGCGTGATCACCTACCGCTCGGCGATGGAATGGAACGGCCGCTTCGCGCGCATCCGGCTCGATCCGGAAAAGCGCGAGGGCGAACCCTTCGGCTTCGAGTTCCAGGTGGAGTCCTACCTGCAGGGCCACGCGCAACGCTTCGTGCGCAGCTTCGACCCCAACTGCTACCTGTATCTTTCCCGCGCCAGCGACTGGTTCGACATCGGCGAGTACGGCGGCGGCGACATCATGGCAGGCCTGAAGCGCATCCGGATCGAGCGCGCGCTGGTGATCGGCGTGAGCACCGACATCCTGTTCCCGCTGGAGCAGCAGGAGCAGATCGCCACCGGCCTTGCCGAGGCCGGTGCCGACGTCCGGTTCGTGGCGCTGGATTCGCCGCAGGGCCACGATGCCTTCCTGGTCGACATTCCCAACTACAGCCGCGCCATCGGCGGCTTCCTGGCCGGCCTGTGAACCACCTGCGGCGACCCCGGACAGCGGTGCGCTAGACTTGGTGCGTAGCTGCATCGCGAGAACGCACATGCTTACCACCGAATTCCCCGGCTGCCGAGAACTGATCGGCGCCATCGACCAGGCGGTCGCCCACGACACCACCTTCGCCATCACCGACAGTCTGCGCAACAGCCTGTGCAAGCTGATGCGCAACGGCGCGGTCAAGCTGCCCGACTGCGTGTTCGAGACGGCCGAGGGCCGCTACGCGCGCCGCGAGCTCTACCGCAGCGAACGGCACG
Source organism: Frateuria sp. (assembly GCF_013362045.1). Classification (GTDB taxonomy): domain Bacteria; phylum Pseudomonadota; class Gammaproteobacteria; order Xanthomonadales; family Rhodanobacteraceae; genus Frateuria_A. Next base: position 1,052 of record NZ_JABFWW010000068.1, read on the forward strand.
GCTACTGCGTGGTAGCGATGACCTGGGGCCCGGGCCAGGGCACGCCGATCCACGACCATTGCGGCATGTGGTGCGTCGAAGGCGTCTGGAGCGGTGCGCTGGAAGTGGTGCAGTACGAGCGCATGGCCGACGAGAACGGCCATTGCCGCTTCCAGGCGGTCGGCTCGATCCAGGCCGGACCCGGCTCCGCCGGCAGCCTGATACCGCCGCACGAGTACCACACCATCCGCAACCCCAGCGACGACGCGATCGCGGTGAGCCTGCACATCTACTCGGGCAACATGACCCGCTGCGCGATCTTCCGGCCGCTGTCCGAAGATGATTGCTATGAGCGCTGCGAACGGCAACTGGGGCTCGACCCGGTGCACTGACCCGGGCATAATCGCCGTCCTTGTGCCGGTGTGGCGGAATGGTAGACGCGGCGGACTCAAAATCCGCTTCTGGCGACAGAGTGTAGGTTCGAGTCCTATCACCGGTACCACAAGAAGGCGCTTGCGCCAGCAGCAAAAAGCCCGCATCGAGCGGGCTTTTTTTTCGCCTGCGGCCTGGCTCAGCAGGAGTAGGAAGACGCCAGCTCGGCCACCATGCGGAACAGGTCGTTGCGGTGGAAGGGCTTCTGCAGCGTAGGCCGGTCCTGCCAGGGCTCGCGCAGGCCATGGGCGCCGTAGCCGGTGGCGAAAGCGAACGGGATATCGCGGGCGGCCAGCGCTTCGGCGACCGGATAGACCTCCTCGCCACCGACGTTCACATCGAGGATGGCCAGGTCGATCGGTTCGGTCCGCGCCGCCTGCACCGCGTGGTCGATCCTGGCCAGGGGCCCGATGATGGTATGACCCGCTTCGGTGAGCATGTCTTCCAGCAGCATCGCCACCAACATTTCGTCTTCGACCAGCAGGATGCGCCAGGGGCCGGAGGTCTTTTCCATGCAGCGCTGCCTAGTGCACCAGGGTGGTAGGGTCGGAGTCGGGCAGTTCGCGCCAGCTGCCGTCGCTTTCCTGTACACGAACAGGCGGGTGCTCAAGGCCCCAGGCGCGCGCCAGCTTGGCGCGCACCCGCATGGCCGCGCAAATCGCCTCGGCGCGTGTCGGGTAGGTGCCTACCCGAGAAGCGTCATCCCGCCGCACGATCCAGGGTGCTTCGGCAGTAAAGGGTATGAGCAGGCGTACGGCTTCGGGATTCATTGCTGCCTCCCCTCGGATGACTCGACCCACTGGGATGCCGGCGAGTGGCGCGAACCGCTGGCCGTGCATGCAGTCTTGCAGATGTCGATTGGCTTGAATAGGCCGCAGGTGGAGCACACGCGCGGCGTTGCGGCTTGCCGCCCCATCCTCGCCAGGGGCGCGTCTACAGCTCGCGAACGACGCGGAAGCCCACGCGCGCGCTGCGCACGCGGCCATCCGCGCCCTGCCGGTAGGCCGAACGCACCTGGTCGGGCGAACTCCCCCACGAGCCGCCCCGCACCACGCGCACGCTGCAGCCGGGATTGAGCCAGGCGCTGCCGTCCACTGGCGCGCGCACGTAGTTGTCGTGCCAGCAGTCGATGGTCCACTCCGACACGTTGCCGTCGATGTCGTACAGCCCGAACGGGTTGGCCTCGAAGCTCATCACCGGCGCGGGACCCCAGTAGCCGTCGCGGTAGCCGGCAAAGGCGTTGCTCCAGCGCCGCCCGCTGGGCGAGCGGTCGCTGCTGCCGGTGAGGTTCTCCACCTTGCGGGTGGGTGCCTGCTGGCCCCACCAGTAGCGGGTCTGGGTGCCGCCGCGCAGGGCGTACTCGAACTCGGCTTCGCTCGGCAGGCGGTAGCGCTTGCCGGTGCGCTGGCCGAGCCAGTCGGCGTATGCGCTGGCATCGCGCCACGATACGTTCACGACCGGCAGGTCGCCCTGCGCCGGATGGCCGGCGTAGTCGTCCTGCCAGGTCGCCCGCGAGTCGTCGCGCAACGCACCGCTGCGCTCGTCGTAGACGCTGGCGCCGCCGAGCTTCAGCGAATCGGGCTGGTAGCCGCTGGCGCGCACGAACTCGCGGAACTGGCTCACGGTGACCGCGCTGCGGGCCATCGCGTAGCCCTTGGCGATGGACACCTGGTGGCGCGGCGTCTCGGCGTCGGCGTGGTCGTCCTCGGCATCGGCCGCGCCCATCTGGAAGCTGCCGGTGGGAATCACCACCATCGCCGGCGCCTGGCCCGGCAGGTCGACGAAGCGGTCGCTGAACACCTGGCCGGGCTTGTAGCTGGCGTACAGGCGGGCGTTGGTGAGCTGCTGCTGGAATTCCTCGATGCCCTTGAGGCCCGGCTGCAAGGCCTGCGCCTGTCCCGCCAGCCGCTGGGCCAGGTCGAGGTTGCCCGCATCCAGCGCCGAACGCGCCTGTGCCAGCAAGCCACTGGCGCGCTGCTGGCGGATGCCTTCGACGCGGCTGCGCACATCCGAAAGCTGCTGCGAGCCGGGCCGGATGGCAGCGGCCTCGGCCAGCGCCCGGTCGGCGGCGGCGAAGTCGTTTTGCGCGACGGCCGCCAGCGCCCGGTCCAACACCACCCGCTGCACCTGGAAGATGCCCTGCTCGGCCATCGCATTGGAGGAGTCGAGCGCCTGCACCTGGCGGTACAGGTCCAGCGCACTGGCGCCCTGCGGCTGATCGGCCTTGCCCTGCTGCAGCAACGAGGCCGCCTGGGCCAGCATCGGCCGCACCCTGGCCAGCGTCTTCAGGCCCTGCTCCAGCTGCGCCACGTCGCCGGCGCTGTCGGGCAGGCCGCGCAGGCCCTCCAGCAGCTCTTGCGCCGAATCGGCATCGCCCACCGCAAGATCCTGGCCGGCCTGCGCCACCAGCTGCGCACGCACCTGGTTGACGCCTTGCGCGGCGGCGCGGCTGTCGGGCTTGTCGTGGAGCGCCTTGGCATAGAGCGCGGCGGCGCTGTCCGGGCCGACCAGCCGACCCGCCTGCAGGGCCTTGCTGGCCCGCGCCAGCAGCGCCTGGATCTGGGGGGTGTCGGCGCTCAGTTGTTCGGGCAGGCTCGGGGTGCCCTTGCTCATGCGTGCGGCGATCACCGCCGCCGGCGCCAGCGTGAGCGGCGGGCCCGCGTCGAGCTCGGCACCCTGCGGGACCTGCGCCGGCTGTCGCCCGGGCGCGCTGGCGAACGCGGCTGGCGATGCGCGCCGCGGCGCCAATTCGGCCGGATTGACATGGAACACCCGCGGGAAGAAATGGTAGACCAGCGCCGCAGCGAGCACGATCACGCCAAGTCCGCCACCCAGGGCGCGCTGACGGCGGACGGTTTCGTTGCTCGGCATGGTGGTCTCTGGGCTACGCTGGCGCGGACTGTTATCGTGCGCCGCTCACCATATGGCACGGCCGATGACAGGGCAATGCGCGTCGCGCGCCCGCGGCCATGCCCATCCCATGCAGAGGAACCTTTCGATGTCCGTGCCCAACGCGGCCGCCGCCACATGGATCGATCGCCGCGACACGCTGGATGCGTGGCTGGCTGCGCTGCCGGCCGACGCCGCATTGGGCGTCGACACCGAGTTCATGCGGCGCAATACCTTTCACCCCCAACTGGCCTTGCTGCAACTGGGCTGGAACGGCCGCTACGCCCTGGTCGACCCGCTCGCCTTCGACATCGGCGACGCACTGCGCCCGCGGCTGGGGGCGAGTACCTCGGTCACCGTGATGCACAGCGCAGGAGAGGATCTGGAGGCGCTCGCTCCGTTGCTGCCCGATGGTCCCGGTACGTTGTTCGACACCCAGGTTGCCGCCGCCTTCGTCGGCATGGGCCTGGGATTGAGCTATCGCGCGCTGGTGGCCGAGCTGGCCGGCGCGGAACTGGACAAGGGCGAGACCCGCTCGGACTGGCTGCAGCGCCCGCTGACCGATTCCCAGCGACTCTATGCCACGCTCGACGTGGTCTACCTGGAACCGGTGCACGCGCAACTGGCCGCACGCCTGGCCGAGCGCGGCCGCGTGGCCTGGCACGCCGAGGATTGCGAGCGGCTGAAGCGCCGCGCCAATGCGCGCGAGGGCGATCCGCAGCCGCAACGCGGCTTCCGCACCGCCGCCGACTGGCCGCGCGCGCAGCAGGCACTGCTGCGCCGCGTGCTGCTGTGGCGCGATCGCAGCGCACGTGCCCTGGATCGCCCGCGCTCGTGGCTGCTGGAGGATGCACTGGCGCTCAGCTTCGCGCAGAGCCCGCCGCTGAGCCTGGCCGAACTGGAACAGCGCAGCCGCGGCCAGCGAGCATTGCGCTCGGCGCAACGCTCGGAGCTTTTCGAACTGCTCGCACCCGCGCCGGATGCGGAAGAATTGGCGACCACCGCAACGATTCCTGCGCCCGTGCTGGGACCAGCCAAGAAAGCCTTGGCGGCGATGAAAGACAGCGTGGACCGGCTGGCGCTCGAACTCGACCTGCCGCCGGGACTGCTTTGTCCGCGCAAGGTGCTGGAGGAATACGTAACGACCGGCGACTGGCCGGAGTTCCTGGAAGGCTGGCGACGCGGCGTGCTGCACGAGCGGCTTGTCGCACTGCTGCCCTAGGACCGCTTGCGCCCGCCGCCGGCGCGCCGCAAGGCTCGCTGGGCCGAAGCCGGACCCGCCGCGCCGGCCGCTCCCGGGGTCTTGGCGGCGGCCGCACGAGGCTGCTAACATGCGCGGCTCGCGTGGGGCGGTAGCTCAGCTGGGAGAGCGTCGCGTTCGCAATGCGAAGGTCGGGAGTTCGATCCTCCTCCGCTCCACCAATTATTCCAGCACACCGAACAGGCCGGTACGCGCGTACCGGCCTATTTTGTTTGGCTGCGTTCGCCGATGGCCGCGACGGGCCGCGGCTATTCGCGCACGGGCTTCGCGTAGATGAAGAAATCGGAGAACG
>NZ_JABFWW010000086.1 GCF_013362045.1 Frateuria sp.
CGTTCCTTCGACGCAGGTTGCGCTGCACGGCGGCGGCCGTCGCCGCCCGATCCGGCGTCGCGCCTTGACGGTGCGCCCGCGCCATCGTCTCGGGCGCTCGATGCGCGCCACGCTGACCGCCCGCTTCCCCCGCTTCAACCAGCGCCAGTACGTGCGTGGCAAGCTGGCCGGCGACCCCGTCTACGCAGGGGTGGCGCGCCTGCTGCAGGAATCACCGCCCTTCCCGTTGCTCGATGTCGGTTGCGGCATGGGCCTGCTGGGTCACTACCTGCACGGTTGCGGCGTACTGCACGGCTACCTCGGCATCGACCACGACGAGCGCAAGATCGCCGCCGGCCGGCACGCCGCCGCCTCGATCGGCGATGCGCTGGACCTGCGCTGCGCGGACGTTGCCGACCTGCCGGACTTCCGCGGCCACGTCTGCCTGCTCGACGTGCTGCATTACCTGCCGGCCGCGCGCCAGCCCGCGCTGCTCACCCAGCTGGCCGGCCACGTTGCGCCCGGCGCGCAACTGATGATCCGCAGCGTGCTGCGCGCCAAGCACTGGCGCTTCCACGCCACCGTGCTGGAGGAACACGTGCTGCATGCCACCGGCTGGATGCGCGTGGGCGCCGACCATTATCCGACCGCGCAGGAGATCACCGCGCCGCTCGAGCGCGCCGGCCTCGCCACCACGCTCACGCCGTTGTGGGGCCGCACGCCGTTCAACAGCTATCTGATCGTGGCGCGGCGGCCTGGCTGATCGGAGGGATACCGGCGGTGGCGCGGGTGGGGGCGGATTTCACGCGTGCTATACTTTCGCGGCGGCTCCCCGCCGTTGCGGCTCTCAACCGCCCCTTTCCCCTATCGATCGCAACACGGTTCTGAAGAACGCTCCGGGTTGCACAGGAGTGTTCTGATGTCTTTCGAATCGCTGGGCCTTGCGCCCGCGTTGCTGCGCGCGCTTGCCGAACAGGGCTATGCGCAGCCGACCCCGATCCAGGCCGGCGCCATCCCGCTGGTGCTCCAGGGCCATGACCTGCTGGCCGCCGCCCAGACCGGCACCGGCAAGACCGCTGCCTTCGCGCTGCCGCTGCTGCAGCGCCTGTCCGGCGCCGGTGCCACGCAGACCCGCCGTCCGCGCGCGCTGGTGCTCACCCCGACGCGCGAACTGGCCGCCCAGGTGCACGACAACCTGCGCGACTACGGCAAGCACCTGCGGGTCACCAGCACCACCATCTTCGGCGGCGTCGGCATGGGTCCGCAGATGCAGGCGCTGCGCCGCGGCGTGGACGTGGTGATCGCCACGCCCGGCCGCCTGATCGACCACATGCAGCAGCGCTCGGTGGACCTGTCCGGCGTCGAGGTGCTGGTGCTGGACGAGGCCGACCGCATGCTCGACATGGGCTTCCTGCCCGCGATCAAGCGCATCCTCGGCGCGTTGCCCAGGCAGCGCCAGACGCTGCTGTTCTCGGCCACCTTCGCCGAGCCGATCAAGGCGCTGGCGATGCAGTTCATGCGCGATCCGCACGAGGTGTCGGTGACGCCGCCGAACACCGTGGCGCCGCTGGTCAGCCATCACGTCCATCCGGTCGATGCCTCGCGCAAGCGAGACCTGCTGCTGCACGTGCTGTCGCAGGACAGCCGCCGCCAGAGCCTGGTGTTCAGCCGCACCAAGCACGGCGCCGACAAGCTGGTGAAGTTCCTGGAAGCATCGGGCATGCGCGCCGCGGCGATCCACGGCAACAAGAGCCAGAACGCGCGCACCAAGGCGCTGGGCGACTTCAAGAGCGGCCGCGTCACCGTGCTGGTGGCCACCGACATCGCCGCCCGCGGCATCGACATCGACCAGCTGCCGATGGTGATCAACCACGACCTGCCGATGGTCGCCGAGGACTACGTGCACCGCATCGGCCGCACCGGCCGCGCCGGCGCCGAGGGACTGGCCGTGTCGCTGGTCAGCCACGAGGAATCGGGCCTGCTGCGCGACATCCGCAAGCTGCTCAAGCAGGAGATCGCGATCACCAGCGTGCAGGGCTTCGAGCCTTCGGCGCCGTTGCGGCTCGATGCCGGCGCGCCGCGTCCGGTACAGGGCCAGCGCCAGCCGCGGGCGCCGCGCCATGGGCATGCCGGCCACGGCAACGGCAACGGCGGCGGCCACAACGCGGGCGGATCGAACCGCAGCCAGGCCAACGCCGGCCGCAACGGTCGCCGGCGCCAGCGTCCGGGCGGCGCGACGCGGCCCGAAACGCGCGGCTGACGGCTCGCGGCAGGACGCGATTGCGCTCCGCTCCGTTGCCGGCGAAAGCTACAGGCCCAACGCCCGCGCGTGATGCCGCAGGTGGTCTTCGACGAACGTGTTGACGAACCAGTAACTGTGGTCGTAGCCAGGCTGCCGGCGCAGCACCAGCGGCTGACCGGCCGCCGCGCAGGCCTGCTCGAACAACTGCGGCCGTAGCTGCTCCGCAAGGAAGCGATCGGCCTGGCCCTGGTCGATCAGGATCGTGCCCGCAAACGCCTGCCGCGCCACCAGCGCGCAGGCGTCGTAGTCTTCCCACCCGCATGGATCGTCGCCGAGATAGCGCGCGAACGCCTTTTGTCCCCATGGCACCTGCGAAGGCGCCACGATGGGCGCGAACGCCGAAACCGAGCGGTAGCGCTGCGGGTACGTCAGCGCGAGGGTGAGCGCGCCATGCCCGCCCATGGAGTGGCCGCACACGCCGGAGCGCTCCACATCCACCGGGAAGTGCGCCGCCAGCAGTGCCGGCAGTTCCTCCGCCACGTAGCTGCGCATGCGGAAGCGCGAGGACCACGGCGCTTGCGTGGCGTCCAGGTAGAAGCCCGCGCCCTCGCCGAACTCCCAATCCCCGGTAGCCCCGTCGAAGCCGGTATCGCGCGGGCTGGTGTCCGGCATGACCAGCGCGAGCCCGAGCTCCGCAGCAAGCCGCTGTGCGCCGGCCTTGATGGTGGCCGTCTCCTCGGTGCAGGTCAGACCAGCGAGGAAATACAACACCGGGCACGGCTGACGCGCAGCCTGCGGCGGCAGGTACAACGCGAAACGCATCGGGCCGCCGCAGGCCCGCGAGTCATGCCGGTAGAAGCCCTGCGTGCCGCCATGGCAGCGCTGCTGGGAAAGCGTCTCGATCGTCGCCATGCCTGCTCTTGCCGTCCGGTCAACGCACGATCATAACCACGGGCTGCCCACGCCTCCTGTACTTCGCGCCGACGCGCCGGCAGCCAGCCTGCTAGAATGCCGCGCCCGCGCGGCGCCGCTCCGCTCGCCGCTGCCCTTATCGAGGTTCCCATGCCATCCCCCGTTTCTGGTCCCACGCCGGCCGAGCGCGATCCGGCGCCGGCCGGTTTTGCCGCGCTCGCGCTGCGCCCCGAAGTCCAGCAGGCGCTCGCCGACGTCGGCTACGAATCGCCTTCGCCCATCCAGGCCGCCACCATCCCGCCGCTGCTCGAAGGCCGCGACGTGCTCGGCCAAGCCCAGACCGGTACCGGCAAGACCGCCGCGTTCGCGCTGCCGATCCTCTCGCGCATCGAGGCGAAGCCCGGCAAGCCGCAGGCGCTGGTGCTGGCGCCCACGCGCGAACTGGCCATCCAGGTGGCCGAGGCGTTCCAGCGCTATGCCGCGCACATCCCCGGCTTCCAGGTGCTGCCGATCTACGGCGGGCAGAGCTACGGCCCGCAGCTGCACGCGTTGCGCCGCGGCGTGCATGTCGTGGTGGGCACGCCCGGCCGCGTGATCGACCACATGGACAAGAGCACGCTGGACCTGTCCGAGCTCAAGTACCTGGTGCTCGACGAGGCCGACGAGATGCTGCGCATGGGCTTCATCGACGATGTCGAGAAGGTGCTGGAGGCCACGCCTCCGACCCGCCAGGTCGCGCTGTTCTCCGCCACCATGCCCGCGCCCATCCGCAAGATCGCGCAGCGCCACCTGAAGGAACCGGTCGAGGTCACCATCAAGGCGGCCACCACCACCGCGGCCAACATCCGCCAGCGCTACTGGTTCGTCAGCGGCATGCACAAGCTCGACGCGCTGACCCGCATCCTGGAGGCCGAGCCGTTCGACGCGATGATCATCTTCGCGCGCACCAAGCAGGCCACCGAGGAGCTGGCCGAGAAGCTGACCGCGCGCGGCCTGGCCGCCGCCGCCATCAACGGCGACATCGCCCAGCCGCAGCGCGAGCGGGTGATCCAGCAGCTGAAGGACGGCAAGCTGGACATCCTGGTCGCCACCGACGTGGCCGCGCGTGGCCTGGACGTCGAGCGCATCAGCCACGTGTTCAACTACGACATCCCCTACGACACCGAAAGCTACGTGCACCGCATCGGCCGCACCGGCCGCGCGGGGCGCAGCGGCGAGGCCATCCTCTTCGTCACGCCGCGCGAGAAGGGCATGCTGCGCGCGATCGAGCGCGCCACGCGCCAGCCGATCGAGGAGATGAAGCTGCCCACCGTCGAGGCGGTCAACGACGTGCGCATCGCGCGCTTCAAGCAACGCATCTCCGACACGCTGGCGCAGAACGACCTCAAGCCATTCCAGCAACTGATCGAGCAGTACGAGCAGGAGCACAACGTGCCGACGCTGGAGATCGCCGCCGCGCTCGCACGCATCGCCCAGGGCGACCGCCCGCTGCTGCTGACCCCGCCGCCGAAGCGCGAGTACGAGCGGCGTGAGTCCGCACCACGCGAGCAGGCGGCCCGCGAACCGCGCGAGCGCGACGGCGACCGTCGCCCGCCGCACGAACGCAAGCCGCGGGAGCCGCGCGGCTTCGATGCACGCCCGCCCCGCCCGCACAACGCACCGGAGCCGGGCAAGCGCACCTACCGCATCGAGGTCGGCCACGAGCACGGCGTCAAGCCGGGCAACATCGTCGGCGCGATCGCCAACGAGGCCGGCCTGGAGAGCCAGTTCATCGGCCGCGTCAGCATCCGCGGCGACTACAGCCTGATCGACCTGCCCGAAGGCATGCCCAAGGAGGTGTTCGAACACCTCAAGAAGGTCTGGGTCAGCCAGCAGCAGCTGCACATCAGCGAGTGGGACGGCGCCGAGGAACCGGCGGGCGAGGCACCGCCGCGTCGGCCACGGCCAGGCGGGTTCAAGCCGAGGCCGGGCGGCAAGCCGCCGCGGCGGAAGTAGATCGCGGCTCGCCCCGTCCGATGTCGCCGGCTGACCCTTCGACTTCGGCCTACGGCCTACGCTCAAGGTGAACGGTTTCTGGAGCGCTGGCTTGTTTGCCGAGCATCCCTTACCGTTCCCGCTGAGCGAAGCTTGCGCAGCAAGCGGAGTCGAAGCGCCATGGCGCCCTGCTACCCCAACCGCCCCTGCAGATACGCCAGCACCTGCTCGGCCAACTGCTCCGCGCGCTGGCCTTCGGCATGCAGGTGCAATTCCGGCGCCGTCGGCCGCTCGTAGGGCGAATCGATGCCGGTGAAGTTGCTGATCTGCCCGGCGCGCGCCTTGGCGTAGAGCCCCTTGGGATCGCGCTGCTCGCACTCGGCCAGCGGCGTGTCCACGAACACCTCGACGAACTCGCCCTCGGCGAAGCGCCCTCGCGCGAACTCGCGCTCGCTGGCGAACGGCGAGATCACGCACACCAGCACCACCAGCCCGGCGTCGACCATCAGCTGCCCCACCTCGGCGACGCGGCGCACGTTTTCCACGCGCGCCTCGGCGGTGAACCCTAGGTCCACGTTGAGCCCCAGGCGCAGGTTGTCGCCGTCCAGCAGGTAGGTGTGGTAGCCCTGCGCGGCCAGGCGACGCTCGACCAGGTTGGCGATGGTCGACTTGCCGGCGCCGGAGAGGCCGGTGAACCACAGGCACAGCGGCTGCTGCCCCTTGGCCAGTGCGCGCGTGGACTTGTCCACGTCGGTGTGCTGCCAGTGGATGTTCGCCGCGCGATGCAGCGCGAAGTCGAGCATGCCGCAGGCGACCGTGGCGTTGCTCTGGCGATCGATCAGGATGAAGCCGCCCAGCGTGCGGTCGTCGGCATAGCGTTCGAAGGCCAGCGGCCGGTCCAGGTCGATGTTGCAGTAGCCGACCTCGTTGAGTTCCAGGCGCCGCGCAGCCAGCGGCGCCTGCGTGTTGACGTCGACCTTGTGCTTGATCGCGGTCACGCGTGCGTTGACCGTCGCGGTGCCCAGCCGCAGCAGGTAGCTGCGGTTGGGCAGCAGCGGCGCGTCGCCGAACCAGACCAGGTGACAGCCGAACTGGTCGGCGATCGGCGCCGGCTGCGCGGCGGCGGCGATCACGTCGCCGCGGCTGATGTCGAGCTCGCGGTCCAGGCACAGCGTGATGGCCTGCCCGGCGACAGCGTCGGCGAGATCCGCCGACGGCCCGACGATGCGCTCGACGCGCGCCTGCCTGCCACCGGGCTGCACCAGCACCTCGTCGCCCACTGCCACGCGGCCGCCGCAGACGGTGCCCGCGTAGCCGCGGAAGCTCTGGTCGGGACGGTTGACCCACTGCACCGGCAGTCGGAACCGCGCCGCCGGCGCGACCTCCACATCCAGCGTCTCCAGCAGCTCGATCAGGCTGGGGCCTTGGTACCAGGGCATGCGCTCCGAGCGCAGCCCCACGTTGTCGCCATCGGGCGCCACCACCGGCAGCGCGCTGACCGACTCTATGCCCAGCGAGGCCGCCAGCGCGCGGTAGGGCTCGACAATGGACGCATAGACGTCCGCATCGAGCCCGACCAGGTCCATCTTGTTCACCGCCAGGATCACGCGGCGGATGCCGAGCAAGGCGCAAATGTAGGTGTGCCGCCGCGTCTGCGGCAGCAGGCCCTTGCGCGCGTCGACCAGCACCACCGCCAGGTCCACCTGCGAGGCGCCGGTGGCCATGTTGCGCGTGTACTGCTCGTGGCCCGGGCAGTCGCCGACGATGAAGCTGCGCCGCGCGGTGTGGAAATAACGCCAGGCCACGTCGATGGTGATGCCCTGCTCGCGCTCGGCGTCCAGCCCGTCGGTGACCAGCGCGAAATCCAGCGCCTCCCCGCCGCGCTTGTGGCTGTCGCGGCGCAGCGCCTCGAGCTGGTCGTCGGCGAGCATGCCGGCGTCGTACAGCAGCCGGCCCAGCAGCGTGCTCTTGCCGTCGTCCACGCTGCCGCAGGTGATGAAGCGAAGCATGCCGGCGGCCATCAGAAGTAGCCCTCCTGCTTCTTTTTCTCCATCGAGCTCGCGCCGTCGTGGTCGATGATGCGGCCCTGACGCTCGGAGCTGCGCGAGGCGCGCATCTCCTCGATGATCGCGTCCAGCGAATCGGCCTGCGACTCGATCGCCCCGGTGAGCGGATAGCAGCCCAGCGTGCGGAAGCGCACCCGGCGCTGCTCGATGCGCTCGCCTTCGCGCAGCACGAAGCGCTCGTCGTCGACCATGATCAAGGCGCCGTCGCGCATCACTACCGGCCGCTCCTTGGCAAAGTACAGCGGCACCACGTCGATCTGCTCGCGGCGGATGTATTCCCACACGTCCAGCTCGGTCCAGTTGGACAGCGGGAACACGCGCACGCTCTCGCCTTCGCGGATGCGCGTGTTCCACGCCTGCCAGAGCTCGGGCCGCTGCTGCTTGGGATCCCAGCGATGCTGCGCGCTGCGGAAGGAGAACACGCGCTCCTTGGCGCGCGACTTCTCCTCGTCGCGCCGCGCGCCGCCGATGGCGGCGTCGAAGCGGTAGCGGTCCAGCGCCTGCTTGAGGCCCTGCGTCTTCATCACGTCGGTATGGACGGCCGAACCATGGGTCAGCGGCGAGATGCCCTGGCGCACGCCATCCTGGTTGATGTGCACCAGCATCTCGACGTCGCCCTCGGCGGCCACGCGGTCGCGGAAGGCGATCATCTCGCGGAACTTCCAGGTGGTGTCCACGTGCAGCAGCGGCAGCGGCGGGCGCGCCGGGCGGCTGGCCTTGCGCAGCAGGTGCAGCAGCACGGTGGAGTCCTTGCCGATGGAATAGAGCATCACCGGGCGGCGGAAACAGGCGAACACTTCACGCAGGATCTGGATGCTTTCCGCTTCCAGATCGTCGAGGTGGGACAAGCCTTGCATGGGGCGTACGGGTTCCTGATCCGCGGGGGCGAACGCACACGCTAGCAGACCTGCGCCGGTCCGGCGTACCGGCGCAGGTCCGGGCTCTCCCGCGCCCGCCATGGACGTACCATGCACGTTCCATCCGGCGAGATTCCGCATGTCCGTCTTCTGGCGCCGCCCCGAGCCTCCGACCGACCTGGCCGCGCGCACCGCCGGCCTGCCGCCCGAGCAGCTGCGGCCCATGGAAGCGGCCGCCCGGGCGATCCGCGATGGCGCGCTGGCCGCCGCGCAGGAACGGCTCGGTGCGGTGCTGGCCGAGGCGCAGGAGCATCCCGAGGCGCTGCGCCTGCTCGGCATCCTGCACACCCGCGGGCGGCACTACGACGCGGCGCGCGAAGTGCTGGTCCGCGCGCTGCAGGTCTGGCCGGAGGATCCGCTGCTGCTGACCGATCTGGGCAACGCCGAAAGCGCCGCCGGCAACATCGAGATCGCGCTGGCGTGCTGGCGTCGCGCCTGCATGCTGGCGCCACAGTACGCGATGGGCTGGTTCAACCTCGGCCGCAACCTGCAGGCCCTGGGCTTTACCGAGCCGGCGATCGAAGCACTGGAGCACGCCTGCGCGCTGGAGCCTGCGCTGCTGCCTGCGCACGTGCTGCTGGGCGACGCGCTGGTGCACCTGGGCCGCTTCGACGAAGCCGACCGCCGCTACCGTGCCGCACTCGCCGTGCATCCGGCCTGCGGCGACGCCTGGCGCGGACTGGCCAACATGAAGACGCGGCCGTTGTCCGAAGGCGACCGCGAGCGGCTGGCCACACTGCTCGGGCGTGGTGACGTCGCCGAGGCGGATCGCATCGCCATGGGTTTCGCGCTCGGCAAGGTGAACGAGGACCAGGGTCGCTATGCCGAGGCCTTCGCCGCATTGAGCAACGCCAACGCGCGACAGCGCGCTCTGGCGCCGTGGAATGCGGCAGATTTCCACGCCGTCGTCGAAGCGGTGACCGCCGCCGGCGCGAAGCTGCCGCCACCGCTCGACCCTGCGTTGGGCGAGGAAGCGATCTTCATCGTCGGCCTGCCGCGTTCGGGCTCCACCCTGTTCGAACAGATCCTCGCCGCGCATCCGCAGGTGGAGGGGGCCAGCGAGCTGCCCGACCTGGGCGAGGTGCTGGCGGAGGAATCGGCCCGCCGCGGCCAGCCCTTCCCGCGCTGGGTGCCGGCGGCCGGTGCGCAGGATTGGCAGCGCCTGGGCCAGCATTACCTTGAACGCACTGCGCGCTGGCGCCGGCGGCGCCCGCGCTTCACCGACAAGCTGCCGGAGAATTGGCTTTACGCCGGCGTGCTGGCCGCGATGCTGCCGGGCGCGCGCATCGTCGACGTGCGCCGCGATGCGCTGGAGGCGGGCTGGTCGTGCTTCAAGCAGCAGTTCTACCGGCTGCCGCATTTCGCCTGCACGCTGACCGACCTCGCCGCCTACGTGCGCGACTACGAAGCGGCGATGGACCGTTGGCAGGCCGCCGCTCCGGCACGCATCCGTACCCAGCGCTACGAGGCCCTGCAGGAGGACCCGCAGGGCGAGATCCGCGCCCTGCTCGCCTTCTGTGGCCTGCCCTTCGATGCGGCCTGCCTGGATTTCCACCGCGCTGAGCGTGCCGTGCGCACGCCCAGCGCCGCGCAGGTGCGCCAGCCGCTCAGTCGCGACACCGCGCGCGCGGAACGCTACGGCCGCCTGCTCGATCCATTGCGGCTGGGCCTGGGCCGCCCCCTGGCCGGTACGCCCCGGCAGGGTGGGGTGTAGGCTGCGCTCCGATCCATCCGGCACAGCCCTCGCCGCATGACGACCTTGCCCAGCCTCTACATTTCCCACGGTTCGCCGATGACCGCGCTGCAGCCCGGGCTCGTGCGCGAGCGCCTCGCCGGGTTGGCCGCGGAAATGCCGCGGCCGCAGGCGATCGTGATCGCCACCGCGCACTGGCTCGGCGCCCGGCCGCAGGTGGGCGGTGCGGCGCAACCGGAAACGATGCACGACTTCTTCGGCTTCCCGCCGGCGCTTTACGAGGTCCGCTATCCCGCCCCGGGCGCGCCGACGCTGGCCGGGCGCGTCATGGATCTGCTGGCGCAGGCGCATCTGGACCCCTCGCTCGACCCGCAGCGCGGCCTGGACCACGGCGCCTGGGTGCCGCTGCGGCTGCTCTATCCCGACGCGGACATTCCCGTAGTGCCGATCTCGATCCAGCATGCGCAAGATCCTGCGCATCACCTGGCGATCGGCCGGGCGCTGGCGCCGCTGCGCCACGAGGGCGTGCTGGTGATCGGATCGGGCAGCATCACGCACAATCTGGGCGACCTGCGCATGGGCTATGGCGCGGAGCGCGAGGCGCCGTACGTGCGCCCCTTCATCGCATGGATCGAAGACCGCCTGGCCGCCGGCGACGTCGATGCGCTGCTCGACTACCGCCGCCAGGCACCCTTCGCGCAGCGCGCGCATCCCACCGACGAACACCTGCTGCCGCTGTTCGTGGCCCTGGGCGCCGCCGGCGCGCAGCCCTGCGCGCAGCGCATCGACGCCGGCATCGACCACGGCATTCTTGCGATGGACATCTACCGCTTCGAGGGCAATCGGCCGGATTGAGCACTGCGGACCGTTTACTTCCTATTTTTCCAATGGAAAGCCGCGCGGCGGCGCGCTATGACTGGCAGGTTCCGCCGCAGAGGGGGCATCAGGGATGAAATTCCTGTGACGACGGAGCGCATCGGAGTCGATGCCGTGGCCGTCCGCATCCGGCGGACCGCCCGGCGTCGATTCCCCATCTCACTTCGTGGAGGGAATACCATGTCAGCTTGCAAATGGACGGGCCTCAGCCTTGCGCTGGGCGCCGCTCTGAGCCTGCTCGGAACCACCTCGGCATCCGCTGCCGACGGCCCGCAGGTCACACCCGCCGTGCATCACGACACGCTGCATTCGCTGCGCGGCACGATGCCTCGGCCGGACGATTTCCAGAAGAACCCGCACGCCCACCCGCTGCATCCGCTGCCGTTCATCGACGGCCCCGGCAACCAGACCGACGGCGCCTTGCAGCAGTTCGGCAGTTCCGCGTTCGCACCGGCGCTGGGTGCGGGCTTCGACGGCGTGGGCCAGGGCTTTTCCGGCCCGCAGGGTACGTTCCAGGTGAACAGCGCGCCGCCGGACACCAACGGCGCGGTCGGCGCCACCCAGTACTTCCAGATCGTCAACAGCGGTTTTGCCGTGTTCGACAAGACCACCAAGGCGGTGGTGTACGGACCGGTGGCGACCAACACTCTTTGGTCCGGCTTCGGCGGCCCGTGCGAGACCGACAACGACGGCGACGCGGTCGTCGTGTACGACAAGGCGGCCAACCGCTGGGTCGTCTCGCAGTTCGCCGTCACCGCCGCACCGTACTACCAGTGCGTGGCGGTATCGGCCACCAGCGACGCCACCGGCGCCTGGCACCGCTATGCCTTCCCCTACGGCAGCGTGTTCCCGGACTACCCGAAGATGGGCGTGTGGCCGGACGGCTATTACGAAACCTTCAACATGTTCAACGGCAACACGTTCGCCGGAGCCAAGCTGTGCGCCTACGACCGCAGCGCGATGCTGAGCGGCCTGGCGGCCACGCAGCAGTGCTTCCAGCTCTCCACCAGCTACGGCGGCGTGCTGCCGGCCGACCTGGACGGCAGCACCGCGCCGCCGGCCGGCTCGCCCAATTACATGATGAACTTCGGCAGCAGCTCGCTGAACCTGTGGAAGTTCCACGTCGACTGGAGCAACAGCGCCAACACCACGCTCGCCGGCCCGACCAACATCCCGGTGGCCTCCTTCGCGGCCGCCTGCGGCGGCGGCGCCTGCGTCCCGCAGTACGGCAGCAGCACCAAGCTCGATTCGCTCGGCGACCGGCTGATGTTCCGGCTGGCCTACCGCAACTTCACCGGCCACGAGTCGTTGGTGGTGAGCCATTCGGTCAGGGTCGGCACCAAGCGCAGCAACGCCTACACCGGCGTGCGCTGGTATGAGATCCGCAATCCCGCCGGCACGCCGCAGGTCTACCAGCAGGCGACCTTCTCGCCCGATACCAGCTACCGCTGGATGGGCTCGGTGGCGATGGACAAGCTGGGCGACATGGCGCTGGGCTACAGCGTTTCCAGCAGCGCGATCCACCCGGCGATCCGCTATACCGGCCGCCTGGCGACCGATCCGCTGAGCACGATGCAGGCGGAGAACAGCATCATCGAGGGCAACGGTTCGCAAAGCGGCAACAACCTCAGCCGCTGGGGCGACTACAGTGCGATGACCATCGACCCGGTGGACGACTGCACCTTCTGGTACACCACCGAATACCTGCAACAGACAGGCTCGTTCAACTGGAACACGCGCATCGCGTCGTTCAAGTTCCCCGGCTGCCAGTAAGCCGCCCGCGGCCGGCCGCTTCGTGCGGCCGGCCGCTCACCGGCGCCTGCTCCGCCGATTGACCCGCCCCCATCCGCATGCCAGCCTGCCGGCCGGTCCAGGACGGGATCGCACGGGGAAGGCCATGCTCAGGCACACGCTGGTGGGGCTGATGATATTCGGCGGACTGATGCTCTGGCGCTACGGCGGCAACGCCACCATGCCTGACCTGGCCGAGGAGGCCCGGCTCGCGCCGCCACCGCGGGCAACTTCGGTGAGCTTCAGGCCCGGTGCCTGGGCCTGCACCCACGAGGAATTCAAGCTGCAGGTGCTCGATCACCGGAGCTATTACGCCAAGCCCGTGGTGATCAGGATCACCGGCAACGGCCCGCCCGAGTTCTGCCGCGAGATCAACAGCACGCACGACTACGCCCTGCTGGGCGCGTCGCCCGCTGGCGCCGACGCCGCAAGCCCATGCCCCGACCACAGTTGCGTCGCGTTCAACGCGCGCCTCGTGCTCGACGGACGCGAGGACGAATGGATCCTCTACGCGCCCAACAGCTTCATCGCTTCCTCACGTTAGGGCCTACCGGCGCGGTTGCCGCCACACTGCAGGTCGCCGCGCCCAAGTCCCGGCTGCATGTGAGCTCCCAGCGAGGCCTTGCGCCGGCGTGCGGCCGCGGCATCGTCGCCGCGCAAGCTTGGCGCCGGCACGCGGTCGACCTGTCGCTGGCGCAGGCTTGGCCAACGCCAGCGGTCAAGCGCCCTACGGCGCCTGTGGCGAACCGTCATGTGAGGGATCGAGCCAGTCTTCCGGCACCAGCGGCTTCAGGCCGTGGGCGATGCGGCCCTTGTCGCACTGGGGACTGTGCCGGCCGAATTCCCAGGACGGTTCCACTTCGCGGCACACCGAGGGCTTGATCGGGTGGATGCCGCAGTACGCCGCCTCGCCGATGGTGCCCTTGAGGGCGACGCAGCGCGGCTGCTTCGATTGCGTGCCGCGCATGACGACCCGGTGCGGGTCGAGCTTTTCGGTGAGTTCGACCGGCACCGTGCCGCCCAGGGAGGGATCGGTCTCGGACCAGTGGAAGGCGATGCGGAAGTAGGCGCAGCAGGCGCCGCAACGCAGGCAGGGATGAACCATGGGATGGAAGGCACGGCGCACCCCGAGGCGCGCAGAGCGCGGATTCTAGGCCGCGGCGGCGGCGGGTGGAAGATGCGTCGCCGTCCCACGACCGCGGCTGCGTGCGAGTGTTTGGCACGCCCCGGCCTGCACCCTTCTCAGTTCTTCCGCGTCGTACAGGAAAAGGATCGGGCGCGAGTCACGGCGTTCCTGCGAACGTGTTGCAGCTGGACACCTGTCCGCTCGCCAGCCCGGTCTTGAACCACTTCACCCGCTGTGCCGACGTGCCGTGGGTGAAGGAATCGGGCACCACGGTGCCCTGCGCCTCGCGCTGCAGCGTGTCGTCGCCGATCTTGCTGGCGGCGTTCAACGCCTCCTCCACGTCGCCCGGCTGCAGCCAGTGCAGGCGCTGCTCGCTGCGGTTGGCCCACACGCCGGCAAAGCAGTCGGCCTGCAGCTCCTGGCGCACCGACAGGCCATCGGCGCC
Source organism: Frateuria sp. (assembly GCF_013362045.1). Lineage (GTDB taxonomy): Bacteria > Pseudomonadota > Gammaproteobacteria > Xanthomonadales > Rhodanobacteraceae > Frateuria_A. The sequence continues at coordinate 14,022 of NZ_JABFWW010000086.1, forward strand.
CTCCATGGGCGCGCCGCGCTCGCGTGCCTGCTGCACCTGGTCGAACACGCCCAGTTGCTGCTGCACGTGGTGGCCCACCTCGTGGGCGATCACGTAGGCGCGGGCAAAGTCGCCGGCGGCGCCGAAGCGGTCCTGCAGTTCCCGGAAAAAGGAAAGGTCCAGGTAGATCTTCTGGTCGCCCGGGCAATAGAACGGCCCGACCGCGGTGGACGCCGCGCCGCAGGCGGTGCGGACGCCGCGGCTGAACAGGTCCAACCTGGGCTGGACGTACTGGCGCCCGCTGGCGGCAAAGATGTCGCCCCAGGTCTTTTCGGTGGAGCCCAGGATGGCGCTGACGAAATCGCGCTGCTGCGGATCGACCTGGGCCGGCTGCCCGGACGGCGCGTTCTGGCCGACCTGCGTGCCCTGGTCCAGCAGCGCGGTCGGATCCTTGAAGAACACCCAGCCCAGGATCGCCAGCACGATCAGGCCGCCCACGCCCAGCCCACGGCCGCCGCCAAAACCGCCGCCGCCTCCGCGGCCGCTGTCGATCTCCACGTTCTGGCTGCGCTCGCCCTTCTGCCAGTCCATGCCGCACACCCTTGGCCATGCGTCATTGCGCGATCGCGCGAGCATACCGCCGGACCGTCTCCCGCGCGTGCACAGCCGCTACAGTAGGCATCCCACCACCGCGATCGACGCCATGACCCAGCACCTGCCCGCCCTCGTCACCTTGTTCGCCGTACTGCTGATGTTCGGCACTGCCTTCGCGGTGGGCCAGGCACGCGATCGCTATGGCATCGCTGCGCCGGCGACCGGTGGCCACCCGGCATTCGAGCGCGCCTTCCGCGTGCAGATGAACACGCTCGAGGCGGTGGTGCTGTTCCTGCCGACGCTGTGGCTGGCGGCGAACTACGGCTTCGCGTTCTGGGCCGGCATCGCCGGGCTGGTCTGGCTGGCCGGCCGGATCTGGTACGCGCTGGCCTACCTGAAGGAAGCCCGCAGGCGCGGCGGCGGCTTCGCGCTGGGCATGATCGGATGGGCCACGACGCTGGTCATGGCCGCGCTCGGCCTCGGCCGGGCCATGTTCGCCGGCTGACCACCGCCGGAACCGCCGACCGTGCCCGCGCGCACGGTCGGCGTGGCCGCAGCTCCGCCCCTTCCATGCAGGTCCGCCTTCGGCCGATGTCCTCCCGCCCCCTCCACCCTTCGCTGCACGATGCGCGCCTGCCGCACCTGGGCAGCGCCATCGGCATGATCGTCCTGTACTTCGCGCTGCAGTTCCTGGCCAGCGGGCTGGTGGGGCTCGGGCTGGGCTTCGCCCTGGGCCTCTCCGGCACCGGGCCGTCGGGCGTGGCGGCGCGGATCAGGGCGGTGCTCGCGCAACCCGACGCCAATGCGCTGATGGTGATCCTGACCCTGCTGCTGGCCGCGGCGGTGACCGTCGTTCTGGTGCGCCGGCTATGGCCCGCTGCCTGGTCGCACGGCGCGCCACCCGGCCTGGGGCTGACCCGGCCCGGCCGGCCGCTGTTCTACCTGGCCGCCGTGCTGCTCGGCCTGGCCCTGCCAATCGCCGGCGGCTGGCTGACCCGCTGGCTCGCCCACGGCCACGAGGTCACCCAGGACGTCAAGCAGATCGGCGGCGCCGCCTCGCTGGCGCTGCGCCTGCCGATGGCGCTGGTGGTCGTCAGCCTGGGGCCGCTGGTGGAGGAACTGCTGTTCCGCGGCGCCCTGCTCTCGGCGCTGCTGCGGCGCATGCACGCGGGCTGGGCGATCGCCGTCAGCTCGCTGCTGTTCGCCTGCGTGCACCTGCCCGACCTGGGCTTCCTCTGGTACGCCGTACCCAACCTCGCGCTGCTCGCCGCGGCGCTCGCCTGGCTGCGCCTGCGCTCGGGATCGCTGTGGCCGGCCGTCGTGGCCCACGGCGTGAACAACCTGCTGGCGGTGACGGCCTGGTTCGTCGCCTCCTCCGCCTTCGGTTGAAGGACCATCGATGGGGAGTTCGACCAGGCATCCGCGGAAGTCGTTTGCCGCTGAAGTTCATGCGGCGCGGCCGGCCGCGGCCCGCGCTCAGCCCGGCACGATGCCGAACCCGCTCAGCAGCCTCGCGGTTTCGAAAAGAGGCAGCCCCATCACGCCGGAATAGCTTCCTTCGAGGTGCTCCACCAGCGTTGCGCCGCGTCCCTGGATCGCATAGGCGCCCGCCTTGCCGAAGGGTTCGCCGGTGGTGACGTAGGCGGCGATGGCGGGCTCGTCCAGCACCGCGAAGCGCACGCGGGAAACGCACAGCTCGCAGCGTGCCTGCGTGCCGCTCACGCCCCATACCGCCGAGATCACCCCATGGGTGCGGCCGGACAGGCGCCGCAGCATGGCGGTTGCCTGCGCCGCGTCGGCTGGCTTGCCGAACACCTCATCGTCAAGCACCACCTCGGTGTCGGAGCCGAGCACGACCGCACCCGCGGCCCTTTGCAGCGAGGCCAGCCCGGCCTGCGCCTTGTCGCGCGCGACGCGGCTGACGTAATCCTGCGGCGATTCGCCTGCGCCACGCACCTCGGGCACGTCCACGTGCAGCACGGCGGGAGCGAAGCCGAGCTGCTGCAGCAACTCGCGGCGGCGGGGGGACTGCGAGGCAAGGTAGAGCATGGCGTGGCTTGGCCGGAGGAAGGCCCCAGCATAGCGGCACGGGCATGCGGCCTTGCCCGGCCCGCCGCCGCCATCGGTCAGAGCGTGAGTGCGTACTCGCAGAACTGCCGGTCGCGCTGCCAGCCCAGCGACTCGTAGAGCGCCTGCGCCGGCGCATTGTCCAGCGCGGTGGAGAGCGACAGGCTGGCCGCGCCCATCGCGCGCGCATGCGCAGCCGCTTCGCGCAGCAAGGCGGCAGCCACGCCCTGCCGGCGCGCCGGCGCGGCGACGAACAGGTCGTTCAGCAGCCAGGTGCGCACCATCCGTACCGAGGAGAACAGCGGGTAGAGCTGGGTGAAGCCCATCGCCCTGCCCTGCGCATCGCAAGCCAGCAGGATCAGCGATTGCTGGTGGGCGAAGCGCGCTCCCAGGAAGGCGCGCGCCCCCTCGAGATCGGACGGTTTGCCGTAGAACTGCCGATAGCCGTCGAACAGCGGCGCCAGCGTATCGAGATCGTGGACCGTGGCCTGGCGGACCTGGAAGGGCATGGGGCGCTCCGGAGCAGGATGGGAAACGCGAACGTATCGGCCCGCGCGGCGGCGCACAAGACGCGGCGCGAGGGCGTTGCCGTCGGGCCGTAGGTCTTCCGGTCACCCGCGAAGGCTGGTGATCGCAGGCAAACGATCGCACCCGCAAAGTATTGGGCTCAATCCCGGTCGTCGAGGACGAAGGCCGCCGCACGCTCGCCGATCATCGCCGCGGGCGCCTGGGTGTTGCCGCTGATCAGCGCCGGCATGATCGACGCATCGGCCACGCGCAATCCATCGACGCCCCGCACGCGCAGCCGCGGATCGACCACCGCACGCGCGTCGGCGCCCATGCGGCAGGTGCCGACCGGATGGTAGATGGTGTCGGCATGCGCGCGGATCAGCGCGCGCAGCCCGTCGTCGTCCTCCGTGCCGCTGCCATGCAGGCGTCGTCCCCGATAGGCAGCAAGGGCCGGCGCACCGAGGATGCGCTGCGCGATGCGCGCGCCTTCCAGCAACAGCGCCATGTCCTGCGGCGCGGACAGGAAGCCGGGATCGATCAGCGGCGCGTCGTCTACGTCGCTACTGGCCAGGCGCACGCGGCCGCGGCTGGCCGGCCGGAGCACGCAGACGTGCAGCGCCATGCCGCTGGACAGGTGCATGCGGCGATTGTGGTCGTCGACCATGCCGATGCAGAAGTGCAGCTGCAGGTCCGGCCGATCCAGCTCCGCGCGGCTCCTGATGAATCCGCCCGCCTCGGCGGCATTGCTGGTGAGCATGCCTTCGCCGCGCACGCGGAATGCGCCGATGCTGCGGGCGATGCGCACGATGGTTGCCGGGTTGGTGCCGATCAGCCCGGGCGCACGCACGCGCAGGTTGGTGGTGTAGTCGACGTGGTCCTGCAGGTGTTCGCCCACGTCGGGCGCGTCGTGCAGCACGGGCAGGCCCAGCTCGCGCAGGTGCGCGGCCGGCCCGATGCCCGAGAGCATCAGCAGTTGCGGCGAGCCGATCGCGCCGGCGCACACGACCACCTCGCGCCGCACCAGCAGCCTGCGCCCGCCGACCAGCACGCCGCTCGCGCGACGCCCTTCGAACAGGATGCGCTGCGCCGGCCGGCCGGCCAGCACCCGCAGGTTGGGCCACGCCCGGCCGTCGCCCAGGTAGGCCCGCCCGGCGTCGAGGCGGCGCCCGTCCTTCTGGTACACCTGGTACAGGCCCACGCCTTCCTGTCGCGGCCCGTTGAAGTCATCGTTGCGCGAGTAGCCGCATTGCACGGCGGCCTAGACGAAGGCGCGGCTGAGCGGGCTGGGCGAGCGCAGGTCGCTCACCGCCAACGGGCCGCCGGTGCCGTGCCAGTCGTCCGCGCCGCGCGCGTTGTCCTCGATGCGGCGGAACACCGGGAGCACGTCGCGCCAGGCCCAGCCGGAGCAGCCCGTGGCCGCCCAGTCGTCGTAGTCCTGCGGCTGGCCGCGGGTGCAGATCATCGCGTTGATCAGGCTGCTGCCGCCGACGCCACGCCCGCGCGGCACGTAGCCGCAGCGACCATCGAGCTGCGCCTGCGGCACGGTCTGGTAGGCGTAGTTGTGGCGGCCGCGCAGCGGCACCAGGGCGGCGATGCCCAGCGGCACGCGGCTCAGCCAGGACGGCGCGGCCGGGCCGGTTT
>NZ_JABFWW010000096.1 GCF_013362045.1 Frateuria sp.
ACCTCGCCGCGCTGGACGCCAGGCTGGCCGATCCGGATACCTACAACGGGCCGACCGCCGAGCTGATGAAGCTCGGCCAGCGCCAGGCCGACCTGCGCCGCGAAAAGGAAACGCTCGAAGCCCAATGGCTGGAACTCTACGAGCAACTGGAAGCGGCCGGCGCATGAGCGCGCCGTTGCGACTCTGGCTGCCTGCGCTGGCGCGTTTCGCGCCCGCGCATCCGCTGCGCCGGTTGCTGGCGCGTGCCGATCGCCTGGACGATGGCCCGCACGGCCATCTCGCCGCGCTGGCGGCATGGTTCGATGCACCGCAACCGCTGCCCGCCGGCGCGCTCACCCGCGAACTGGCCGCAGGCGATGCGCGCGATGCCGCGTGGCTGTGCGCCGATCCCGCATGGGTCGAGCCGGACATGAGCGGCGCGCGGCTGCTCGCCTGCGGACAGATGCAGCTGTCGCCCGCCGAGGCCGAGGCGCTCGCGCAACCGCTAATGCCCTTGTTCGAAGAGCAGGGCATGCAGCTGGACCTGACCACGCCTGATCACTGGCACCTGCGCCTGCCGCCCGGCATGGCGGTGCCGGATTTCCCCGCGCCGGAACGGGCGCTGGGCGAAAACCTCCTGCAGCATCTGCCGCAGGGGCCGGAGGGGCGCCGCTGGCGCATCCTGCAGAACGACCTGCAGGTGGCGCTGCACCAGCACCCCCTGAACGCGCAGCGCCGGGCCGCCGGCCGCCCGCCGGTCAACAGCCTCTGGCTGTGGGGCGCAGGGACATTGCCCGCGCACGTGCACATCCGGCTCGCCGGCGTGATGACCGACGATCCGCTGCTGCGCGCGCTGGCCGCACGTGCGGGGATCGGCCAGCGCCCCCGCGCGGATGGCGCCAAGGAGCTGCCGCCTGGCTGGTTGCTCGACCTGCAGGACCTGTCCGCCGACCAGGTATCCCACGCCTGGTGGCCGGCCATCGATGCGCTCGCCCGCCAGCATCCGTTGAACATCGACTTCGCCGGCGGCGAGCGCTGGCGGCATCGCCCCGGACACCGTTGGCGCGTCTGGCGCCGGCCCCGCACATGAGGACGCCGACGCTGCATCGGCGCGCACCGCTGGGCATCCCGGAGGGCTGGGGCGAAACCGTGCATCCAGTGCTGCGCGAGGTCTACGCCGCACGCGGCGTGCTGCATCCGGCGCAGGCCGAGCACCGCCTGCGCCACCTGCTGGCGCCGCAGGCGCTGGGTGGGCTCGATCGCGCCGTCGAGCTGCTGATCGAGGCCATCGCGGGCGACTGGTCCATCGTGATCGCCGGCGACTACGACTGCGACGGCGCCACCGGCACCGCCGTGGCCGTGCGCGGCCTGCGCCTGCTCGGCGCGCGGCGGGTGGACTACGCCATTCCCAACCGCTTCGTCCACGGCTATGGGCTGAGCCCCGCGCTGGTCGCCTCGCTCGATCCCGCGCCGCAGCTGATCGTCACCGTGGACAACGGCGTGGCCAGCATCGCCGGCGTGGCGGCGGCACGGGCGCGCGGCATCCGCGTGATCGTCACCGACCACCACCTGCCCGGCGAGCAGTTGCCCGCCGCCGATGCGCTGGTCAATCCCAACGTGCTTCAGGTGCGCGCCTGCGGGCACGGCGAGCCGGCCTGCGCGATGTGCGCAGACGATGCACGCATGAACCGGGCTTTCCCCAGTCGCGCACTGGCCGGCGTCGGCGTGATGTTCTACCTGCTGCTCGCCGTGCGCGCGGAGCTTTATCCGTGCGATCTCCCTGATCGCGAAGATCAAAAGGCGGCCATCCATGGCCGCACTATTCACAACAACGGCCGACCCGATCTCTCGTCCCTGCTCGACCTGGTCGCGCTCGGCACCGTGGCGGACCTGGTGCCGCTGGATTTCAACAACCGCGTGCTGGTCGAGGCAGGCCTAAAGCGCATCCGCGGCGGCCGCGCCTGTCCGGGCATCACTGCGCTGGTGGAGGCCGGCAAACGCAGCGTGGCCGGCGTCTGCGCCAGCGACCTGGGCTATGCGGTCGGGCCGCGCCTCAACGCCGCGGGCCGGCTGGAGGACATGCGCCTGGGCGTCGAATGCCTGCTCACCGACGATCCCGCGCAGGCGCGCCTGCTCGCCGATCGTCTCAGCGCGATCAACCAGGAGCGCCGCGACCTGCAGGAGGCGATGGTCGCCGAGGCCGAAGCGATGATCGGCGCGGTGGGGCTGGAGGGCATGGGCGAGCGCACCGGCGTCACCCTGTACGAACCGTCGTGGCACGCCGGCGTGGTCGGCCTGGTGGCCTCCAAGCTGAAGGAGCGGCTGCATCGCCCGGTGGTCGCCTTCGCGCCGGCCGACGAAGACCGGCCGGACGAATTGCGCGGCTCCGCGCGTTCCATCGCCGGCTTCCACGTGCGCGACGCGCTGGCCGCCATCGATGCGCGCATGCCCGGCCTGATCGAGCGCTTCGGTGGCCATGCCATGGCCGCGGGCCTGAGCCTGAAGGCGGGCGACTACCCGCGCTTCGCCGAAGCCTTTGACGCCATCGCGCGCGAATGGCTGGACGAGGAACGCCTGCAGGCCGTGCTCTACACCGACGGCGAACTGCCGCCGGGCAGCTTCACCCTGGACCTCGCATGCCAGCTGCGCGACGGCGGGCCTTGGGGCCAGGGGTTTCCCGAGCCGCTGTTCGACAACCTGTTCGAGTGCGCGCAGTGGCGCGCCATGGGCGAACGCCACTGGCGGCTCAGCCTGCGCGACCCGCGCGATGGCAGCGTGCACGAGGCGGTGATGTTCAATGTGCGGATGGCCGCGCCGCCGCCGCGCCTGCGCGCGGTGTACGAGCTGACCGTCAACGAATGGCAGGGCCGCGAAACCGCGCGCCTGCTGCTGCGCCACGTCGAACCCGCCTGACCGGTCGGTCGATGTTTGCCTGATGCCGCCCATTCGAATCCCTCTCCCACCGGGAGAGGGTGCCGGCAGGCGGGTGAGGGTGCGGGCGGAGCGCGACGCACCGGTGCTACCGAACCCTCATCCCAGCCCCTCTTCCGGCGGAAGAGGGGCCACAAGCCCTGGCGATGCCGCGGCCCTTTCACGCACCCAAGCTTGCATAGCCGCGCCTGCCGCGCTTGGATGGAATTCCGACCACGCGGAGACCGCCCCATGATCGAGCAGATGACCGACCTGCCAGCCGGCGCGCTGGGTTTCACCGCGCGCGGCAAGGTGACCGCGGCCGATTACGAGAACGTGTTCGTGCCGGACGTGGAGGCCGCCTTCGCGCTCAACCGCAAGCTGCGGTTGCTCTATCACGTCGGCCACGAGTTCACCGGCTTCGAGCCGGGTGCGATGTGGGACGACACCAAGCTGGGCTTTCGCCACTGGAGCGGCTGGGAACGCATCGCGCTGGTCACCGACGTCAACTGGCTGCGGCTGGTCGCGCGCACCATGGGCGTTACCGTGCCGGGCGAGTTCCGCCTCTACCGCAACGATCAGATGGCCGAGGCCAAGGCCTGGATCAGCGAATCCTTCCGCGAGCACCACGCCTGACCGCCATCTGCCAACCTGCCGCTTGCGCGTTCACCGGAAAACTGTTCCACTCGCCTCATGTCCATGCCGACCGCCCGCTCCGCTTTCGTCACTGCGCCTCGCGCGGCGCGCGTGCGGTCGTCCGTGAACAATCGCTCGAACAATAACCGTCACCTGCACAAGGGGGCCGGCGCGTAGCCGCACGTTCGAGCAAAAACTACGCGACGAAGGCCCGCCCCGTGCGGGCCTTCGTCGTTTCTGGGGCAATGAAACGACGAGAGAGACAAACCATGTGCGGGATTTTCGGAATGTTCGACCTGGCGCCGGGCGACGACCTGGCCGCCCTGCGCCGGCAGGCGCTGGAGCTGTCGCAGCGCCAGCGTCATCGCGGGCCGGACTGGTCCGGCGTCTTCATCGACGCCGGCGCGATCCTGGTGCACGAGCGGCTGGCCATCGTCGACCCGGCCAGCGGCGCGCAGCCGCTGCGTTCGCGCGACGGCGCACTGGCGCTGGCCGTCAACGGCGAGATCTACAACCACCGCGAGCTGCGCCTGGACAGCGGCTACGACTTCACCACCGGTTCCGATTGCGAGGTGATCAACGCGCTGCATCGCGAAGGCGCCGACCCGATCGAGTGGGTGGCGCGCCTCAACGGCATCTTCGCCTTCGCACTGTGGGACGGCGCAGCGCAGCGCTACCTCGTCGCGCGCGACCCGCTCGGCGTATGCCCGCTGTACTGGGGCCACGACACGGCCGGCCGGCTCTGCGTGGCGTCGGAAATGAAGGCGCTGGCCGGCGTATGCGCGGACGTGGCGGTGTTCCCGCCGGGCCACGTCTACGACAGCGCCAGCGGCGAGCTGCGCCGCTACTACCAGCGGCCGTGGCGCGACTACGCTGCCACGCAGGGCAGGGCGCCGGGCGACCTGCGCGCGGCGCTGGAACAGGCGGTGCAGCGCCAGCTGATGACCGACGTGCCCTACGGCGTGTTGCTTTCCGGCGGGCTGGATTCTTCGCTGGTCGCCGCCTGCGCCGCGCGCTTCGCGCGCGAACGGATCGAGGACGACGGCCGCAGCGAAGCCTGGTGGCCGCGCCTGCACTCCTTCGCGATCGGCCTGGAAGGCTCGCCGGACCTGGCCGCCGCGCAGCTCGCCGCCGAGGCGCTGGGCACCGTGCACCACGGTTTCGTCTACACCTTCTGGGAAGGGCTGGACGCGCTGCCCGAAGTGATCCGCCACATCGAGAGCTACGACGTCACCACCGTGCGCGCCTCCACGCCGATGTTTCTGCTGGCGCGGCGGATCAAGGCGATGGGCGTGAAGATGGTGCTCTCCGGCGAAGGCTCGGACGAACTGTTCGGCGGCTACCTGTACTTCCACAAGGCGCCCTCCGCCAAGGCCTTCCACGAGGAGACCGTGCGCAAGCTCGACGCGCTGCACAGCTACGACTGCCTGCGCGCGAACAAGGCGATGATGGCCTGGGGCGTGGAGGCGCGCGTGCCGTTCCTGGACCTCGACTTCATCGACGCGGCGATGGCCTTCGACGCGCAGCACAAGATGGCGGGCACCTTGCCCGATGGAAACCGGCGCATCGAAAAGGCGGTGCTGCGCGAGGCCTTCGCCGGCGCGCTGCCCGAGGCGATCCTGTGGCGGCAGAAGGCGCAATTCAGCGACGGCGTCGGCTACGGCTGGATCGACGGACTCAAGGCGCATGCCGAACAGGCGGTCAGCGACCGCGAGTTCGCCGCCGCGGCCGCACGCTGGCCGCACAACACGCCGGCGACCAAGGAGGCCTACCTCTATCGCGCCCTGTTCGAGAAGCACTACCCCGGCGAGGCCTGCGCGGCGACGGTGCCCGGCGGCAAGTCCATCGCCTGCTCCTCGCCCGCTGCGCTGGCCTGGGACCCGTCCTTCAGCGGCCGGGCCGATCCGTCGGGTCGCGCGGTGCAGGGCGTGCACGCGCAGGCATTGGCCACCTAGGCCTTCCCGCGGCCCGTCTTCTCCGCGGCCTATCATCCATGGACCCGACCCGACGGAAAATGCCATGAACCTGCTTCCCTACCTCTACTTCAACGGCCGTTGCGAAGAAGCGCTGTCGTTCTACGCAAGCTGCCTCGGCGGTGGCGTGAGGCTCCTGGAGCTGCACCGCTTTGCCGGTTCGCCCATGGCCCAGGAGGCGCCGGCGGGCTGGTCGGAGAAGATCATGCACGCCAGCCTGGGCACCGAAGGCCGTCCGCTGCTGCTGGCTTCCGACGGCATGGCGCACGCACCCGGCGAACCGCCGCGCGGCTTCTCGCTCGCCTATGGCGCGCAGTCGATGGAGGAAGCCGAGCGCGT
>NZ_JABFWW010000117.1 GCF_013362045.1 Frateuria sp.
GTGCAGTCGCCGGTGCCGCCGTCACCGGGCCGGCGCAGGCTGGCCAGCTGCACCGCCACGCCCCAGGGACGGCGCGCGCCGGCGATGTCCGCGATGCCGAAGCCGCGCGGCGGCGCAACGGCGAGCACGCATTCGTCCTCGCCCAACAGCAGGCGGTGGTAGCCGGGCATCGCCGGCACGCGCAGCACGCGCTCGTCCGCCGCCAGGGTGCCTTCGTCGACCGGGCTGCCCTGCTCGTCTTCGATGCGGTAGAGGCGCGGCGTGTTCGAAGGCGGCACCGACAAGGAGCCGCCGGCATCGGCCACGAGCAGGCGCGGCAATTGCAGGCTCCCGCGCTCGCGGCGCAGCCGGTCGAGGCTGGCGTCAACGTCGTCGTCGTTGGCGCACGGCAAACCGAGTGCGTCGAGCACGGCGCGCAGCGTGGCTGGCGCCACCTGCTGCGGGCGGTCGTTGGCATCGCGCCAGTGGACATCCACGCCGGCCTGTTCGGCCAGTTCCGCGAGGCGGGCGTCCAGGTCGCTCACGCGCATTCTCTGCAAGGACGGCCCGACACAGGACGCGCGGAGTGGGCTTCGGCCCGCCACTGTACGTTCCACGGCATGCGATGGGCTGAAGCCCGTCCTGCGGGACCCGCTGCAGGTCGTGATGTGGAAGCGTCGCGACGCTCGCTGAAGCTCATGCCGAAGGTTCCAGGAAAACCAGGGTGCAGGCGGGATCGAGGCGGCCTTCGGCCAAGGCGGCGATTGCCGACGCCTCGCCATGCAACCATCGCGCATCGGGTGTTGCCGTGGCGTCGATGGCAAGCCCATGCCCACCCAGGTTGCAGTACACGCACAGCTGCTCGTCCTGCAGTTGCCATCGCGCGTGCAGCGCGTGCCCGCCGATGGCGCGCGCGCCCAACGGCCGCGCCTGCTCCAGGCGCGGCGTCAGGTAATGCCTGCGCTTGGCCAGCAGCAGGCGGATCAGGGTCAGCCGCGCCACGCCCGCCGGCGTGGATGCTTCGTGCGGATCCGGCCGCGACTTCTCGAAAGTCGACGTTGCCTGCGGGTCGGGCAAGTCAACCGCTCCCTCGGCGAACTGCGCGAACTCCCTGCGGCGGCCTTCGCGCACGGCGCGACGCAGTTCTTCGCTCGCGTAGTCGGTGAAGAACAGGAACGGCGTGCGGCTGCCCCACTCCTCGCCCATGAACAGCAGCGGCACCATCGGCGTGAGCAGCAGCAGCGCGTAGGCCGCCTCCAGCCGCTGCGGGTCGGCCAGCGTGGTCAGCCGCTCGCCGCGTGCGCGGTTGCCGATCTGGTCGTGGTTCTGCAGGAAGTCGACGAAGCGCAGCGGACTCAGGCCCGCGCTCGCTTCGCCGCGGGGTTGGCCGCCCATCGGCTCGCCCTGCCAGGCAAAGCCTTCGGCCAGGCAGCGCACCAGCTTGCCCAGCGGATCGTCCGCGTAGGCGCCGTAATAGCCCGCGCGTTCGCCGGTGAGCAGCACGTGCACGGCGTTGTGGAAGTCGTCGTTCCACTGGGCGTCGAAGCCGCGCGGGCCGAGCAGGTGCGCCTGATTGGCCTCGTTCTCCAGGACCAGGTGCACCTGGCGGTCACCCATCGCCGCGCGCACGCGTGCGGCCAGAGCCAGCAGCCAGGCCGGATTGTGCAGGGCGTGCACGGCGTCCAGGCGCAGGCCGTCGAAGCGGAACTCTTGCAGCCAGTACAGCGCGTTGTGCACGAAGAAATCGCCCACCTGCGGTTGCGCCACGTCGATCGCCGCGCCCCAGGGGGTGGACGGGCCGCCGGTGCGGAAGAACGGCGAGGCGTACTCGCCCAGGTAGTTGCCGTCGGGTCCGAAGTGGTTGTAGACCACGTCCAGGACCATCATCAGGCCCTGCCCGTGCGCCGCGTCGACGAGCGCCTTGAGCTCGTCGGGCGTGCCGTAGGCGGCTGCGGGGGCGAACGGCAGCACGCCGTCGTAGCCCCAGTTGCGCGTGCCCGGGAACTGCGCGACCGGCATCAGCTCGACGGCGGTGATGCCCAGCGCCTCGAGGCGCGGCAGCATCGCCTGCACGCCGCGGAAGCCGCCGCAGGCGCCCACGTGCAGTTCGTAGAACACTGCCTCGTGCCAGGCCCGGCCACGCCAGTCGGCGTATCGCCACGCGTAGCCGCATGGATCGACCACCACGCTGGCGCCATGCACGTCGCCGCCCTGCTGCAGGCGCGAAGCGGGGTCCGGCACGCGCAGGCCCTGGGGCAACAGGTAGCGGTAGCGGGTGCCGGCCGAGGCCGTGCAGACGAGCTGGTGCCAGCCGTCACTCAGTGCCTGCATGGGCCGGATCACGCCCTCGTCGACTTCCAGCCGTACCTGCGCGGCGTCCGGTGCCCACAAGCGGAAGCGGGTCCGGCCATCGCGCTGCAGTTGAGCGCCATAGGGCATGGCATGGCCAAAGCACCGGCTCATGCACCGTCCTGCCGCGGCGCGGCGGAAAGCAGCATCACGCTCAGGCCGGCAACGTCGAGCGTGCCCTCCGCCACGTTGCGCTCGGGCAGCTCCGGATGCGCGCTGTCGACGCGCAGGCGCCACGGCAGCGCCGGAGCAGGCAGGCCGAAGCGGTGCAACTCGCCGGTGCCGTTGATCAGCAGCAGGGTGACGTCGAGATGGCGCCGCCCCTTGGGCAATGCGCGGCGCAGCATCAGCAGGCGGCCTTCGGCGTAATCCCAGTCGCCCTGCTGCATCGCGCTGCCGCTCTCGTTGAACCACGACACCGGCGGCAGGTCCGGCAGCAGGTCGGCGCCGCCGTGCATGAAGGCGCCGGCGCGCAGGGTCGGATGCTGCTCGCGCAGGCGGATCAGCCGCGCCACGTATTCGGCCAGCGCCCGGCCGCCGTCGGACTGGGCCAGCTTCCAGTCGAACCAGGAGATCTCGTTGTCCTGGCAATAGGCGTTGTTGTTGCCGCCCTGGGTGCGGCCGAACTCGTCGCCGCCCAGCAGCATCGGCGTGCCGTGCGAGAACAGCAGCGTGGCGAGCATGGCGCGTTTGGCACGGCCGCGGGTATCGAGGATTGCCGCATCGTCGGTCGGTCCCTCGACGCCGTGGTTGTTGCTCTCGTTGTCGTTGGCGCCGTCGCGGTTGTCCTCGCCGTTGGCCTCGTTGTGCTTGTGCTCGTAGCTGACCAGGTCCTGCAGGGTGAAGCCGTCGTGCGCGGTGACGAAGTTGACCGAGGCCCACGGCCGGCGATGCTGGTGGTCGAACAGCTCGGCCGAGCCCTGCAGGCGTCCGGCCAATGTGCCGCGCAGGCCGGCGTCGCCCTTCCAGAAGCGGCGCACGTCGTCGCGAAACTGGCCGTTCCATTCGGCGAAGCCGGGCGGATGGTTGCCAAGCTGGTAGCCGCCGGGGCCAACGTCCCACGGCTCGGAGATCAGCTTGACGCCGTTCAGCACCGGGTCCTGGCGCATCGCGTCGAACAGGCCGCAGTTGGGATCGAAGCCGTTCGCCTCGCGGCCCAGCGTCACGCCCAGGTCGAAACGGAAGCCGTCGACGTGGAAGGTGTTCACCCAGTAGCGCAGCGAATCCATCACCAGCTGAAGCACGCGCGGGTGCGCGGTATTGAGCGTGTTGCCGGTGCCGGTGTCGTTGATGCAGTGGCGCGGGTCGTCCGGCAGCAGCCGGTAGTAGCTCAAGTTGTCCAGGCCGCGGAAGGACAGCGTGGGCCCGAGCTCGCTGCCCTCGCCGGTGTGGTTGTAGACCACGTCCAGGATCACCTCGATGCCGGCCAGGTGCAGCGCCTGCACCGCGGCGCGGATCTCGTTGAGCGCGCCCTCCGCCAGGTACGAGGGCTCCGGGGCGAAAAAGGCCAGCGTGTTGTAGCCCCAGTAGTTGCGCAGCTTCATCTCGGCCAGGCGGCGGTCCTGCACGAAGGCGTGGATCGGCAGCAGCTCGACCGCGGTGACGCCCAGGTGCGCCAGGTGGTCGATCACGAACGGATCGGCCAGCGCCAGGAAAGTGCCACGCTCGTGCGGACGCACGCGCTTGAGCGTGCGCGTGATCCCGCGGAGGTGCGCCTCGTAGACGATGGTGCTGGACCAGGGCGTGCGCGGGCGATGGGCGCGGCTCTCCCAGTGCATCGGCTCGTCCACCACCACCGCCTTGGGACAGGCCGCGGCACTGTCGCGGCGATCGAAGGAGAGGTCGGCCCGCGGCGAGGAGACGCGGTAGCCGTGCAGCACGTCCGACCAGCGCAGTTGCCCGGCGAGCTGGCGCGCATAGGGGTCCAGCAGCAGCTTGTTCGGGTTGAAGCGGTGGCCCTGCTCCGGCTCGTAAGGGCCGTAGGCGCGATAGCCGTAGAGCTGGCCGCCGCGCAGGCGCGGCAGGTAGCCGTGCCAGACCTCGTCGGTGCACTCGGGCAACGCGTAGCGGGCGATCTCGCGCCGGCCGGAGGGGTCGAACAGGCACAGATCGATGCGCTCGGCGTGCGCGGAGAACACCGCGAAGTTGGTGCCGATGCCGTCGCAATGGGCACCCAGCGGATACGGCGAACCGGCCTGCATGCGTTCGGGCAGCGTGGGCATCAGCGGCCTCCCGGCGTCCCTTGCACGAGGGCGGAGCCGGCGCTCATGCCCGTTCCGCCAGATAAATCACCGTAGCCAGCGGCGGCAGCGTCAGCGCCAGCGAATACGGCTGGCCATGGACCGGCACCGGATCGGCCCGTGCCTCGGCCTGCCCCACCCCCGAGCCGCCGTAGTCGCCCGCGTCGGTGTTGACCGCCAGCTGCCAGCGCCCCTCGCGCGGCACGCCGATGCGGTAGTCGTGCAGCGACGTGGGGGTGAAGTTGCTCACCACCAGCGCCGGGCGCGCGTCCTCGGCGAAGCGCAGCCAGGCGAACACGCTGTTGGCGGTGTCGTCGCCGATCGCCCAGCGGAAGCCGCGCGGGTCGCCGTCCCAGGCGTGCAGCGCAGGCTCGGCCGCGAGCAGGCGGTTGAGGTCGCGCAGCAGCCGTTGCACGCCGCGGTGGCGCGCATCGTCCAGCAGTTCCCACGGCAGTTGCGCGTCGTGGTTCCACTCGGTCGGCTGCGCCAGTTCGCCGCCGGCGAACAAGAGCTTCTTGCCCGGATGGCCCCACATGAAGCCGTAGTAGGCGCGCAGGTTGGCGAAGCGCTGCCAGTCGTCGCCCGGCATGCGGCCCAGCAGCGAGCGCTTGCCGTGCACCACCTCGTCGTGCGACAGCGGCAGCACGTAATGCTCCGAGTACGCGTACACCATCGCGAAGGTCATCTCGTGGTGGTGCCAGCGCCGGTGGATCGGGTCGCGCGCCATGTACTGGAGCGTGTCGTGCATCCAGCCCATGTTCCATTTGTAGTCGAAGCCCAGGCCGCCCTCGGTTGGCGCGCGGGTGACGCCGGGCCAGGCGGTCGATTCCTCGGCGATGGTGAGCACGCCCGGGTGATGCTGGTGCAGCACGGCGTTGAAGCGCTTGAGGAAGGCGATCGACTCGAGGTTCTCGCGCCCGCCGTGGACGTTGGGCACCCACTCGCCGTGCTTGCGGCTGTAGTCGCGGTAGAGCATCGAGGCGACCGCGTCCACGCGCAGGCCGTCGATGTGGAAGCGCTCGGTCCAGGCCAGCGCGCTGCCGATCAGGAAGCCGGACACCTCGTTGCGGCCCAGGTTGTAGATCAGCGTGTTCCAGTCCTGGTGGAAGCCTTCGCGCGGGTCGGCGTGCTCGTACAGCGCGGTGCCGTCGAACTGCGCCAGGCCGTGCGCGTCGGTGGGGAAATGCGCCGGCACCCAGTCCAGGATCAGGCCCAGCCCCGCTTCGTGGCAGCG
>NZ_JABFWW010000026.1 GCF_013362045.1 Frateuria sp.
ATGCTGCGCCTTCCATTGCGCGGCGAAGGCGGCGTTGGCGTCGCGGTAGAGCTCGCGCGTGGGATCGTAGGAGGCGTTGAGCAGGGTCACGGTTCGCGCCGCGGCCGTGGCGGCGGCCAGCATGGCGAAGGCGGCGCACAAGACAGTCGACTTTCTCATGGCGTCTCCGGAAGTCGTTGGCCGCAGTGGCCGGAATCGATGGAAGGCGCGGACACCCGCGCCTGCGTCCAGGGGCCGCAGCCGGTGTCATCGGATGGTGTGGGTCCCCAGGGGGCGCGGGGCGCCCGGATCAGCCCCGCGGCATGCTGCTGCGACAGGCGCCTTCCCAGTCGTCATACGCCTCCCGGTGGAACAGGCGGCGGCCGCGCCGTGGCGCGGCACGGCGCGCCTGCGACCGGAATGCAACTGCGATGAGTGCGTCGTGCATGGTCCACCTCGGGAAAGCGGCGTACTCGGGATCGAGTCGAACACAGCTTCCGTTAAGCGTCCGCTAGGCATTCGTCGTTGCCCACGGTGCATTTTCGAATGCGCTTCGCAGTCGGGCGCGTGGCATGCGCGGATGTCTAGACGTGCCGCGGCGCGGCCGAACGCACCAGTTGAGGGCGGCGGCTGCGCTGGACCATCAGGCCGGCCAGTCGATGCGCCGCGGTGCGGATTTCCGGCATGGCCGTGCATTCCCACTGCGTGCCGCGCAGCAGCGAGCCTATCGCGTAGAGCCCGTGCTGCGGCAAGCCGGACGCATCGAGCAACTGGCCCTCTCCATCCGCCTGCACGCCCAATTCCAACGGGTCGGGCACGGCCAGGCCATCGCGCAGCAGCTGCGCGAGCAGGCCATGGGTGGAGAAGGCGACCGAGGTATCCAGCCCGGTCGCCTGCACCACGAGGTCCGACTCGATCGTGCGAATGCGCTGGGCACCGCGGTCGCGCACGCTGACCGCCAGCGGGCCGGAGCCATCCACCGACAGCACGCGTGCGGGATGGACCTGCAGCCGGCCTTCCTCGCGCAACTGCTCGATCGCCAGGGCGGTCGCGGGAGCCATGCGGTGGCGGCAGGCCTCCCACAGCCAGCGTACGTGGCGCAGGAATTGGCGCCGCTGCGCATGCGACAACCGCTGCCACAGCCGCGCGGTGATCGGCCGCATGCCGTCGACCAGGCTGCGCCAGTCCGTGCCCGGGGCCCCGGTCGCAGCTTCGCGCAGCCGGCGCAGCATCGGCCGCACGCCATCGCAGGCAAGCAGGGCCTGGTTGAGCGCGTCCTGGCGCAGATGGCGGAACGAGGGCAGCGGCGTGTGTGCGAACGGCAGGCGGCCGTGGCGGGAGACCGCCACCAGCTGCGCCCCCGGCCAGCGACGCGCGGCCGACAGCAGCATGTCCACCGCAGTCAGGCCGGTGCCGATCACCAGCACGCGGCGCGGCTCGCCCAGGCGCATGGAAAGCTTCCACGGGTCCAGCTCGTAGGCGCCGCTCGCCAGCGCCTGCGCCGACACCGCGCGCAACGCGCGCTGCGGCAGCGTGCCGATGGCCAGGGCGGCCTGGCGCACCTGCACGCGCCAGCCCGAATCCAGTTCCACCGCGTAGCCGCCGTCCGCCTGCGGATAGAGCGCGCGCGCGCCTTCGGCATGGACGAGGTAACGCCGGCCTGCGCGCCGCGCCTCGTCCAGCCGCGCCTGCACCTGCGCCTGCACGAAATCGCCGAACACGCTGCGCGCAAGGAAATCGCCCTCGCCGGCCCGGCCCAGGCTCGCGGCGGCATGCCGCACGAAATCGTCGCCGTGCTCATGGAACAGGCCCATGCCCGAGGCGCGCACGTTGAGCAGGTGGCGCTCGTCGCGGGTGGAGTAGGCCACGCCGCGCCCCGGCGCCGCGTGTCCCACCACCCAGTGCACCGTGCCGGGCCCGTGTTGGCGCAGCAGCTCGCCGAACACCGCCGCGCCGGCGGCGCCGCCGCCGATAACGATCACGTCGGTCATGGTCCCACTCCTTGCAGGAAGCGATCAGGCCGCCGTGCGGCCCATCGCGGCGGGTCGCAGGCAGGAGGATTTTCGGAAAGGGCCGGCTAGGGCAGTGCGTGCTCGGCCGTGGCCCGGTTGAACGTGCAGCGCCAGTCGCCGCGGGCGTCCTCGTGGAACGAGCGGTAGCGCTCCAGCGTGCCGCCGTAGACATGCAGCGATAGCGCGGGCTGCCGCGCCGAGAGGTTGCGGCAGCGGTGGGCGTAGCCGTCGCCCGGGAAAGTCAGCACGTCGCCGATGCCGAGGATGCGCGACCCGGCGGGCGAGGATTGCGGCATGCCATCGCGCGGCAGGGCATAGGCTTCCACCTCCAGCACGCCGTCGAGCACCACGTCGATGCCCCACAGGCCGTCGTGGTCGTGGACCGGGGAGACGTAGCCCGGCGGCCAGGCGATCAGCAATGCCGAGTAGGGCAATGAGTCATGCGTGCGCAGCCGGATGCGCCGAAAGGCCTGCCTGTCTCCGCTTGCGGCCAGGTCCGCCGCGCGCGGGCAGTCCTCACGCCAGGCGGCGCTGGCCAGTGCGCGTGCCAGCGCCGGCAGGTCCATGCGCAAGGCGAGGCTCCCGGCCACGAATCCCACCACGCAATCCGCCCATGCGGCGGTCCTGCTGCCAAGCGCTTCGTTCATGGCCCACCTCGGAGCATGCCGGGGATGTTGGGCGCGACTGCAACACAGGGTTGGTTAAGCACCCGCTAGGCATTCGTCGTAGCCGGCCGAGCGAAATCTTTGCTTTTTCCGAACGACTGCGGGCGCTCGTCCTCAGGATTGGCCGGCAGTGGGCGCCCGCGCTTCGAGCAGTGCCGCGACCGGCATCGCGGCCAGCGCGCCCAGCAGTTGCGCGATCACGAAACCGCTGACGTCGGCCGGGCGGATGCCCGCGAAGGTCTGCGTCAGCGAGCGCGCCAGCGTTACCGCAGGGTTGGCAAAGGAAGTGCTCGCGGTGAACCAGTACGCCGCGAAAATGTAGCTGGCCACCAGCGCCGGCACCGCCGACGGCCGGTTCCGGTTGCCCAGCAGGATCGTCAGCGACAGGCCGAACACCGCCACGCTCTCGCTCAGCCATTGCGCCGCGCCGGTGCGCGCGTGCGTTCCCGGTTGCAGCAGCGGCAGGCCGAACATCGCGTGCGCCAGCAGCACGCCGCCGATCGCCGCAGGCACCTGCACCAACACATACGCCAGCGCCTCGCGGGCGTGCAGCTCGCGGCGCAACCATGCCACCAGCGTCACTGCCGGATTGAAATGGGCGCCGGAGGTGGGACCGAACACGACGATCAGCACGTACAGCGCGCCGGCGGTCGCCGCTGCGTTGGCCAGCAGCGCGATGCCCGTGTTCCCGGCCGAAAGCAGGGTGCCCATGATGCCCGAGCCCACCACGGCGGCGAGCAGCAGGGCCGTGCCGACGAACTCGGCCAGCAGCTTGCGCGACAACATGTTCAGAGCGGTTTCCCCATGGGTGATTGTTTTTCGCCCGCGCGGGCGCGGAAGTCGGTCCGGTTGGCGCGGGAGCGCAACACGGACTGCCGTGTTCGTGGGATGGAAGCCGCGGACGGGTTGCTCATCCGAGCGAGGCGAGCAGCGCCTTGACGCGTGCGGAAATTTCGTCGCGCACCGCGCGGTAGCCGGCGTCGTCCAGGTGCTTGGGGTCGGGCAGGTTCCAGTCTTCGCGGCGGCGCGCCGGCACCCATGGGCAGCGGTCGCCGCAGCCCATGGTGACGACCGCATCGAAGCTGCCCTGGATTTCGTCCAGCGACTTGGACGCGTGGCCGGAGAGGTCGTAGCCCAGTTCCGCCATGAATCCGATCGCGCGCGGGTTGATGCGGCCCGACGGTGTCGAGCCTGCGCTGTACGCCTCGACCGCGTCGCCGCCGTGGATGCGCGCGAAGGCCTCGGCCATCTGGCTGCGGTTGGAGTTCTCCACGCAGACGAAAAGCACGCGCTTGGCCATGCCCCGCACTCAGCAGCAGCCGGACTGCGGCGCGCAGCAGGCCGCGCCCTTGTCCACCTTCGGCTTGACCCGGCTTAGGTCCGGGCTGCAGCTGGCGCCGTCGGTCGCGCAGGGCGCCTCGCCGGCGTAGTAAGTGGTCGCCTCGCCCAGCGTGTGGAAGGTTTCCCAGCGCGTGCCCTGCGGGTCCTCCGTCCACAGCTTGTCCGACCGCGCGTAGCAGCAGACGGCCGCTTGCTCGGGCATGATCGAGCCTCCCGCTGCATCCAGCCGTTGCCCGAGCGCGGCCAACGCTGCGCCGCTCTCGGCCTGGATGCCCAGGTGGTCGATGCCCGGCGCACGGCCGGTGGTGGAGATGGCGAAGTTGACGCGCGGGTCCTCCACCATCCACTTGGCGTAGTCATCCTTGCGCACGGTCGGCTCGGCGCCGAACAACGCGGTGTAGAAGCGGATGCTGGTCGCCAGGTCGGCGACGTTGAGGTGCACGTGGAATCGGTTCATCGCTGGGTTCCCTTGGGGCGTGGCTGGCAGGTGGATGCCGGCGCGCAGGATGCGGATCCGGCGCAGCAGTTCTCGGTGAGGTAGGCGACCAGCGCATCCATCTGCGCGTAGTCCGCGCGCACGCGGATCACCCGTCCCTCGCGCTGGTCGCGCACCAGTCCGGCGGCGCGCAGCACGTTGAGATGCGCCGTGAGCGTGGCCGGCGGCAGGGCCAGGTGTTCGCGCAGGTCGCCGACGGACAGGCCTTCCGGCCCGGCTTCCACGAGGCGGCGGAAGGCGGCCAGGCGGGACTCGTGGCCGAGGGCGCGCAAGGCGGCGAGGGCGTTTTTCATTTCCATTATTCCAAAATAATGGAAACAAGATCGTGCCGTCAATGAGCGGGTGGAGCTGTGCTCACGCGCCACGGAGACGAAGACGAGTAGATCGTTCCGGTCGGCCGGCCCATGCCACGCCACGGTTGGAAAGAACCAGGGTCGCTTGCTACCGTCGTCCCGTTGCCACGCATCCCCACTGCACAGGAACCCGACCATGACCACCAAGGCTTACGGCGCACTCGCCAGCGACAAGCCGCTCGAACCGCTGGACATCCAGCGCCGCCAGCCGGGCCCGCACGACGTGCAGATCGACATCGCCTATTGCGGCGTCTGCCATTCGGACCTGCACACGGTGCGTTCCGAATGGGCCGGCACGCTCTACCCCTGCGTGCCCGGCCACGAGATCGTCGGCCACGTCAGCGCGGTCGGCAACGAGGTGAGTGGCTTCAAGGTCGGCGACACCGTGGGCGTCGGCTGCCTGGTCGGCAGCTGCCAGCATTGCGCCTCCTGCGGCGAGGGGCTGGAACAGTTCTGCGAGAACGGCTTCGTCGGCACCTACAACGGCAAGACCGGGGATGCGCCCGGCCACACGCTGGGCGGCTATTCGCAGCGCATCGTGGTCAACGACCGCTTCGTGCTGAAGATCCACCACCCGGAAGAGCAGCTCGCCGCCGTGGCGCCGCTGCTGTGCGCCGGTATCACGACCTACTCGCCGCTGCGCCACTGGGGTGCCGGCCCCGGCAAGAAGGTGGGCATCGTCGGCATCGGCGGGCTGGGCCACATGGGCATCAAGCTCGCCCATGCGATGGGCGCGCACACGGTCGCCTTCACCACCTCCGAGAGCAAGCGCCAGGACGCCATGCAGCTGGGCGCTGATGAGGTGGTGATCTCGAAGAACCCGGACGACATGGCCAAACATGCCGGCAGCTTCGACTTCATCCTCAACACCGTGGCCTCCAGCCACGACCTCGATGCCTATACTAGGTTGCTCAAGCGCGACGGCACGTTGTGCCTGGTCGGCGTGCCCGAGCACGCGCATCCGAGCCCCAACGTGGCGCAGCTGATCTTCGGCCGCCGCTCGATCGCCGGGTCGCTGATCGGCGGCATCGCCGAGACGCAGGAGATGCTCGATTTCTGCGCCGAGCACGGCATCGTCGCCGACATCGAGATGATTCCGATGCAGAAGATCGACGAGGCCTACGACCGCATGCAGCGCAGCGACGTGAAGTACCGCTTCGTCATCGACAATGCCTCGCTGGGCAGATAAGCCCTGCGTCGCCCCTTCCCCCGTGGCGCGGGGGAAGGGTTCGCCCGGCGCATGACGGCCCGGGTCGTCGAGGGTTGGAGTCCGCTGGGCGGGCGTCCGGCGGCGAGCGATGACGAGGTGTTCGAGCTGCTGGCCGCTGCGGTGTTCCAGGCGCGCTTCCGGCCCGCCGTGGTCCGCGCGCGCTGGCCATGCATCCGTCAAGCCTTTGCGGACTTCGACCTGGCCGTCGTGGCCGGCTGGCCGGACGAAAGGCTGGAGGAACTCATGCACGCGCCAGGCATGATCCGCAACCGCAAGAAGATCCTGGCCACGCTGCGCAATGCGCGCGACCTCCGCATGCGCGGCACGCGGTTCGGGAGCGTGTCGGCCTACCTGCGTTCCTTCGGCGACGAGGATGCCGTGGTGCAGGATGTCGATACCTGGGCGCACTACATCGGCGCGCCATCGATCCGGTGGTTCGTGCGTGCCTTCGAAGGAACCGGGCGCGGCTGACCGACGCGCGGGCCGCGTGCAACTTGCTGGTGACGGCAGCAACCGAAGGGCACGCGGGTGCGTGTGCCGGAGACGCGATCTGCACGCAAAGCCGTTACAATCGCCGCGCTGCTTTCCAGCGCCCGAGGAAGCCATAAAGACGGGCGGAGCGTGCTGTGAACGGCTCCACATTTCCAGCACGCCGCTGCCCGACGCAACGATCCTGGAAGGATGGAAGCCATGAGCCTGCCGAATCCCCCTTGCGAAGAAACGGCCGCGTGAGTGCGGTAACGCGCTTGCGCCGGCAAGGCGTCATCGCGTTGGCCTTGCCGGTGCCGTCGCCCGATGCTGCGGTCAGGGTGCCTCCCCGGCACCACGAACAGGTGTATCCCGGCGGCGAACGCATCGCACGCAGCGTGTCGTACGGCCCCCGCCTGGAGTTCTGACGCATGCGCCAGGCCGCCGGGGAGCTGCCGATGCCGATGGAAGGCAAACCGTCCGGCACCGCACGCCCCAGCGCGCCGAGAAGGTTCGCCTGCCTGTTCGCGCTGGCGCTGGCCTGTGCCACCTGCGGGGCCGCGGCGCAGCCGCAGCCGCGCGTGGCGTCGGCCGCCTCGCCCGAATACGCGGTCAAGGCGTCGTATCTCTACAAGCTCGCGCTTTTCATCGACTGGCCGCCGACGGAATTCGCTTCACCGGATGCGCCCTTTCGCGTCTGCGTGGCGGGTGAGGATCCGTTCGGCGATTTCCTGAAGGACGCGGTGGCCGGGCGCAGCCTGGGCACGCATCCGTTCCAGGTGCAGCTCGTCGCGCTTGCGCCCGCCACGGACTGCCAGATCCTGTTCCTCGGCCGCCTGTCGCGGAAGCGCGCCAGCCAGGCGCTCGCTGCGGTGGCCGGCAAGCCGGTGCTGACGGTGGTCGATTCGGCCACGCCGTATTCGGGTGGCATCGTGCAGTTCGTGGTCGACCGCGGGCGCGTGCGCTTTCAGATCGATACCGTGGCCGCCGCGCGCAACCACATCACCATCAGTTCGAAACTGCTCAACCTCGCGCTGGCGGTCACGGACCGGCCATGAAGGAGCATGGCGGCAATGGCCAGCCGTTTGCGTTCCGTCCGGTGCTGACGCTGGTCGCCGCTGCGCTGTTGCTGCTCGCCGGTGCGCTTGCCGCCGGCTACCAGTACCACATGAGGCAATCCGAGCGTCACCGCCAGCTGACCGTACAGGCCAGGATCCTGGCCGCCAGCGTGACCGCCGCGATCGCCTTCAACGATCGGGCCACGGCACAGGAATACGTCAACGCGCTGATGCTCGATCCGCGCCTGGACGCCGCCGCGGTTTACAACGACGCGCATCGTGAGGTGGCGAGCTTCCAGCGCGCGGGCAGCGAGCCGATCGCCGACAGCCTGGCCAACGGTGGACACCTGCCGCGGGACCACCTGCTGGTGGCGGTGCCGGCGCGCCAGGGCGCGACCACCGTCGGCAGCGTCTACCTGCGTGCCGCGGATGCGCCGCTGATCATCCAGCTCGCCCGCTACAGCGGCGTGACCCTGTTGACGATCATGGCCATGCTGATGGTCTCCGCGCTGGCGCTGGCGCAGCGCGTGCTGACCCGCGCCAACGTCGAGCTGCGCCAGCGTGCGTGGGAGCTGGCCGACGCCAACGAGCGCCTCAGCGCCGCGATGGACCAGCGCGCGCGCACCGAGGAGGCGCTGCGGCAAAGCCAGAAGATGGAGGCGGTCGGCCAGCTTTCCGGCGGCGTCGCACACGACTTCAACAACCTGCTGATGATCATCAAGAGCAGCCTGTCGCTGTTGCACCGGAAGCTGCAGCTGGGCGATCCGCTGATCGAGCGCAGCGTCCGGGATGCGCGCGAGCGTATCGACGCCAGCCAGGGCCGGCCCGGCATGCCGGTGCCGGCGCAGGACATCGAACTGCTGGAACAGCGCGAGGAATGGCATCGCCAGAACCGACGCTACCTGGAGATGGCGCAGGGCGGCATCGAGCGGGCCGCCAGCCTGACCCAGCGCCTGCTGACCTTTGCGCGCGGCCAGTCCCTGTCGATGCAGGTGCTCAACCTGGACCAGCTGATCCACGGCATCCAACCGCTGCTGGACCATTCGGTGGGCTCCCGCGCGACGTTGGGCTACAGGCTCGATTCGCACTGGCTGGTGGCGTGCGACTCCAGCCAACTGGAGAACGCGATCCTCAACCTGGTCATCAACGCGCGCGACGCCATGCCCACCGGCGGGCGGATCACCGTGCGCACCGACGACGTCCGCGTCGATGCCGCCCATCCGATGGGTGGACTGGGCGAAGGCGACTACGTGCACCTGCAGGTGATCGACAACGGCGTAGGCATGACCGAGGAAGTCCGCAGCAAGGCCTTCGATCCGTTCTTCACCACCAAGCCGGTCGGCAAGGGCACCGGCCTGGGCCTGAGCACCATCCTCGGCTACGTCCTGCAGTCCCACGGCGAAGCCACCATCGAGAGCGAACTGGGGCGCGGCACCACCATCCACATCCTGCTGCCGCGCGTGAACGCCGAACCCACCTGCAAGGAAACCTGATGTCCGCAGCCGAAACCCCCACCCCCCGCGTGCTGCTCGTCGAGGACGAGGCATTCCTGCGTGAACTGGTCATGGAAGGCCTGAAGGACGCGGGCTACAGCGTGCTCGAAGCCAGCGACGGCAGCGCCGGGCTGCAGGCGCTGCAGTCGGACCTCAAGATCGACCTGTTGCTGAGCGACATCAAGTTGCCCGACATCGACGGCTATCATGTCGCCGAAGCCGGTGCCGCGTTGCGCCCGGGGCTGAAGGTGATCCTGATGACAGGCTACGCGCCCTCGCCGCTGCCGCCGGCGCTGCGCTCGGTGGTGTACCGCGTGCTGCAGAAGCCGTTCTCGCTGGAAACCCTGCCGGGCACCATCGCCGCTGCGCTGGACAGCTAGAGCGGGCGGCCCGCCAGGGGTGCCGCTAGCCCGCCGGCAGGCGCGTGCGGAGCCCGGGCCTCGGCGCTCCCCCCGCGAGGCCCCGGAAAGGAGCGAGAAAGATCGCATCGCTACCGTCTCGGGTCTGCTAGACCGACGCCGAGACCCGATGAACCCGACTGGCTGGACCATCCTGTGCGACTTCGACGGCACCATCTCCGTCGAGGACGTGATCGACTCCCTGCTGGACCGCTTCGGCCGCCCGGGCTGGGAGCAGCTGGAGCGCGACTGGCGCGCCGGCCGCATCGGCTCGCGCGTGTGCATGAGCGGGCAGGTGGCGCTGCTCGACATGAGCCGCGAAGAGCTGGACAGCCATCTCGCCGAGGTGTGGATCGACCACGCCTTTCCCGGCTTCGTGGCCCGGGCGCGCGAATTGAACGTGCCGATCCGGGTGGTCAGCGACGGCCTGGACTATGCGATCGACCGCATCCTTGGCCGCCATGGCCTGGCCGACCTGCCGATCCGCGCCAACCATCTCGCGCCGGGCGTCCCGCCGCAGCGCTGGCAGCTGAGCTCGCCGTTCCAGGTGGCCGGATGCGGCAGCGGCACCTGCAAATGCGCCTGCGCAAGCCAGGCCCGTGCCGACGGCGCGGGCAAGATCCTGCTGATCGGCGACGGCGCCTCGGATTTCTGCGTGGCCGACCGCGTCGACTTCGTATTCGCCAAGCATCGCCTGATCGAGCACTGCCGTGCCGCAGGCATTCCCTACGTGCCGATCACCGGCTTCGAGGACGCGCTGGAACTGCTGCCGGCGCTGCTCGAGGGCAGCCTGGTCGGCTACCCCGAATCGCCCGCCACGCTGGGCACCCCCGCCTGATTCCGGAATTCCCATGAACGCATTCGACAAAAACACCGCCGTGGTGATCGACGACGCGCAGCTGCTCGCCGACGAGGCCAGGTACAGCTCCTTCGGCGACACCGTCCACTACGTCGACCCGCCCAAGATCTTCCGCCGCTGCGAAGGCAGCTGGATGTACGACAGCGCGGACGTGCCGTTCCTGGACCTGCAGATGTGGTATTCGGCGGTCAACTTCGGCTACGGCAACCCGCGCCTCAACGACGCGCTCAAGCGCCAGATCGACCTGCTGCCGCAGGTGGCCAGCCAGTACCTGCACCAGACCCGCATCGAACTGGCCAAGACCATCGCGCTGGACGTGGAAGGCAAGTTCGGCCTGAAGGGCCGCGTGCACTTCAACGTGGGTGGTGCGCAGGCGATCGAGGATTCGCTCAAGATCGTTCGCAACGCCAGCAACGGCAAGAGCCTGATGTTCGCCTTCGAGGGCGGCTACCACGGCCGCACGCTGGGCGCCTCCTCGATCACCTCCAGCTACCGCTACCGCCGCCGCTTCGGCCACTTCGGCGAGCGCGCGATGTTCATCCCGTTCCCGTATCCGTTCCGCCGGCCCAAGGGCATGACGGCCGACGAGTACTCCGACGCCTGCGTGCGCCAGTTCGCGCGGCTGTTCGAGACCGAATACAACGGCGTGTGGGACCCGAAGGTCAACCAGGCCGAATACGCCGCGTTCTACGTCGAACCGATCCAGGGCACCGGCGGCTACGTGATCCCGCCGAAGAACTTCTTCCGCGACCTGAAGAAGGTGCTGGACCAGTACGGCATCCTCATGGTGGTCGACGAGATCCAGATGGGCTTCTGGCGCACCGGCAAGCTGTGGTCGATCGAGCACTTCGGCGTGACGCCGGACGTGCTGGTGTTCGGCAAGGCGCTGACCAACGGGCTCAACCCGCTGTCGGGCCTGTGGGCGCGCGAGGAGCTGATCAACCCGACCGTGTTCCCGCCGGGCTCCACCCACTCGACCTTCAACTCCAACCCGCTGGGCACCTCGCTCGGCCTCGAAGTCATCCGGATGGGCTACGAGCTCGACTACGCCGCCACCGTGCCGGCCAAGGGCGCGCACTTCCTCGATGGCCTGCGCGACCTGCAGAAGCGGCACAAGGAAATCGGCGACGTCGACGGCCTGGGCCTGGCGCTGCGTGCGGAGATCTGCACCGACGACGGCTTCACCCCGAACAAGGCGCTGCTGGACAAGATGGTCGACATCGGCCTGGCCGGCGACCTCAAGCACAACGGCAAGCCGATCGGCCTGGTGCTCGACGTCGGCGGTTGGTACAAGAACGTGATCACGCTGGCGCCCTCGCTGGACATCACGCACGAGGAAATCGACCTGGCCATCGCGCTGCTGGACCAGCTGCTGACCCGCGCAAAGAAAAGCTGAGCGCGCCCCCTCAAACCATCCGTGCACCCGCCGGGGAGGACCCCACCATGAACGCTCCGCAATCCGACGAAGCCATCCGCGAGCGCCTGTTCGCCATCGTCGCCAAGCAGGCCAAGATCGATCCGGCAGTGCTGCGGCCGGAGGCGACGCTCAAGGACCTGGGGATCGCCTCGCTCGAGGCCATCGAACTCATCTTCGATATCGAAGAGGATTTCGACATCACGTTCCCCGACGAGCACGCCAATTTCGACACCGATACCGTGCAGAACCTGATCGACGCGGTCCGTGCCGCGCTGCAGGCGAAGTCGGGCGGTTCGGAGGCGACTGCGTGAGCGTAGCGAACGCGCGCCGCTTCGCGATCACCGGCATGGGCGCGGTCAGCGCCTTTGGCGTAGGGGCGGCGCCGTTGTGGCAGGGCCTGCGCGAGGGCCGCAGCGGCATCGAGCCGCTGCGCCACGCGGAGTCCTCGCGCCTGCGCGTGCGCATCGCGGCGCAGGTGCCCGAGAGCTTCGACCCTGCGGCGCTCTTCGACGAGCGCGTGCTGCCGATGCTCGACCGCACCACGCAGTTCGCGCTGTGCGCCGCGAACGAGGCCATCGCCCAGTCGGGCCTGGACTTCGCCGCCGAGGGGCTGGGCAGCCGCACCGCGGTGGTGATCGGCACCGGCGTCGGCGGCGAGACCACCCAGGACGAATCCAGCCGGCGCCTGTACGCCGAGAACGCGCAGCGGCTGCATCCGCTCACCATCGCGCGGGTGATGGCCAATGCGCCGGCCAGCCAGATCAGCATGGCGCACGGCCTGCGCGGGCCGGTGTTCGCCGTCTCCAGCGCCTGCGCCTCGTCCAACCATGCCATCGCCCAGGCCGCGATGATGATCCGCGCCGGCGTGGCCGACGTGGCGGTGGCCGGTGGCGCCGAGGCTTGCCTGTCCTACGGCGTGCTGCGCGCCTGGGAGGCCATGCGCGTGCTGGCCGACGACACCTGCCGCCCGTTCAGCGCCAACCGCCGCGGCGTGGTGCTGGGCGAGGGCGCAGGCATCTTCGTGTTCGAGTCGATGGAGCGCGCCCGCGCCCGCGGCGCGACCGTGCTGGCCGAGCTGGCGGGCTTCGGCATGAGCGCCGACGCGGGCGACATCGTCGCGCCCGACCCGGCCGGCGGCGGTGCGGCCATGGCATTGGCGCTGGCAGATGCGGGACTGAGGCCGGAGGACGTCGACTACATCAACGCCCACGGCACCGGCACCCCGGCCAACGATCCGGCCGAGACGCGCGCGATCCGGCAGGTGTTCGGCGCCCATGCCGACCGCCTGGCGGTGTCCTCCACCAAGTCCATGCACGGCCACGCCCTGGGCGCGGCCAGCGCGCTCGAGCTGGTCGCGGTGATCGGCGCGCTGCGCGATGGCGTGGTGCCGCCGACGGCGAACCTGGATACTCCCGATCCGGCGTGCGACCTGGACTACGTGCCCAACGCGCCGCGCGCGATGCCGGTGCGCGCGGCGCTCAGCAACTCGTTCGCCTTCGGCGGCCTCAACGCGGTGCTGGCGCTGAAGCAGGCCTGATCCCGCCATGCCGTTCTCGACCGCGCTCGAGCCCGAATCGCTGGTCGGGCATTTCCTCGCCCACCCGCCGCAGGACTTCACGGCGCAGCGCTCGGCCTCGGGCATGCCGGTGTTCCAGGCGCGGTTCGATCTGCTGACCACCATGGACGATGCGCTGCGCCGGCGCATCGCCGCGCTGCCGTTGTACCGCCGATGGGGCCGCCTGCTGCGCTGGCGCACGCGCTTCGCCGGCTGCACCGTGACCGAGTACACGCCGCTGCCCTCGCATGCCGCGCCCGCCGCGCTGGCCGACGAGCTGCTGGCCGCGTACGGCCGCGAGTGCGCCCTGCTGATCGTCAAGGACCTGCCGCAGGAGTCGCCGCTGCTCGACGTGGATGCCAACGCGCAGGCGCGCGCGTTCGCCGCGGCGCTGGCCGAGCGCGGCTTCGTGCTGCTCGAAGGCATGCCGCTGGCGTGGGTGCGGATCGACTTCGAATCGCTGGACGGCTACCTCGCGCGGCTGTCGGCGGCGCGCCGCAAGGACATCCGGCGCAAGCTGCGCGCGCGCGAACGGCTCACGGTCGAAACGCTCGCCACCGGCGCGGCCTGTTTCGCCGACGCGGCGCTCGTCGACGAGTTCTACGCGCTGTATGCGAACGTGCACGCGCAGAGCGAGATCCATTTCGACCTGCTCGACAAGGCCTTTTTCCGCGCCGTGCTGCAGGACGCATGCAGCGGTGGCCTGGTCTTCACCTACCGCAGCGCCGGCCAGCTGATCGGCTGGAACCTCTGCTACGAGTACGCCGGCATGCTGGTGGACAAGTACGTCGGCTTCGCCTATCCGCAGGCGCGCGAGCACAACCTGTACGCGGTGAGCTGGATGCACAACCTGGAACACGCCCGCGAGCGGGGCCTGAGCCACTACGTCGCCGGCTGGACCGATGCGCCGATCAAGCGCTACCTCGGCGCCACGCTGAGCATGACGCGCCATGCGGTATACCTGCGCAACCCCTTGCTGAGGGCGCTGCTGCGCCGCTGTTCGCACTGGTTCGAGGGCGAGGCGATGAGCATGGAGGCAGGATGAACCATCGCCCGGTGGTGCTGGACATCGACCACTCGGTCGGGCCGCTGGCCGACCGCCTGGTGGTGCCGCTGGAGCACTGGCAGGAGGCGCTGCGCTTCGGCTGTCGGCTCGCCACGCTGCGGCGCTTCGGCCGCGTGCTGGACGACACCTTGCCCGGCGCCCACGGCACCGTGCTGCTGGGCAGCGGCGACTTCCACCACCTGAGCTGGCCGCTGATCGAGCGCATCGATGCACGCGTGCCGTTCCAGGTGGTGGTGCTGGACAACCATCCGGACAACATGCGCTACGCCTTCGGCGTCCACTGCGGCTCGTGGGTGCGCCGCGTGGCGATGCTGCCGCAGGTCAGCCACGTGCACGTGGTGGGCATCGCCTCCGGCGACATCGGTCGCGCGCACGCGTGGGAGAACTACCTCGCGCCGCTGCGCCGCGGCAAGTTGAGCTACTGGTGCCTGGGCGTGGACGTGGGCTGGGCGCGGCGGCTGGGCCTGGCGCATGCGTTCCATCGCTTCGACGATGCGCAGGCGCTGGTGGCCGAGTTCCGCGCCGCCCAGCGCCAGCGCCCGGTGCCGACCTACCTGTCGATCGACAAGGACGTGTTCGCCGCCGAAGTGGCCCGCACCAACTGGGACCAGGGCCGGCTGCGGCTGGAGCATGCGCTGGCCCTCATCGACGGCCTGCAGGGCGGACTGGTCGGCAGCGACATCACCGGCGAGGTCTCGCACTACCGCTACCGCAGCTGGCTCAAGCGACGGCTGTCGGCGATCGACGCGCAGCCCGCGGTAGACCCGGCCGACCTGTCCGTCTGGCAGGCGCAGCAGCACGCGCTGAACCTCGAACTGCTCGCCGCCATCGACGCGCACGCCGCGTAGGGCAGGGCCACTCAGGCCAGCACGCCTTCCAGAGTGCGGCAGATCGTCTCGAAGCCTGCATCCTCCAGCCAGGGGCTGTTGCTGATGGTCAGAGTTCGCGCGGCGAAGTCGCGCGCGTTGGGCGTGTCCTGGCGCGGCACGCGATCGGCCAGGTACGCGTAGTCGGGTAGGGCATGGATGAATAGGCGGCTGACGCCCAGGCCGGCCGTCCACAGCCGGTCGAGCGCGGCATCGCGCGTGCGCGCATCCGGCAGGCGCAGCAGCAGGAACGGCCAGGTGCCCTGTGCGCCGGGTGGGTCAGCAAAGACATGCACGCCTTCGATGCGTTGCAGTCGTGGCACGCGCGCCTGCGCCTGTGCGGCGAGCGCTTCGAGGAAGGCAGGCAGGCGCGCAGCCGCATGCGCACCGACCGCACGCCGCCACGCACCGACCCGGTGAAACGGGATGGCCGGCGCGAAATCGTCGCCCACGGCCGCTACCGGATCGCCGCGGCGCAGCGCCGCGCGCAGCGGACGGCCGTAGGCCAGAGCCAGGCCGCGCGGCCGGTACAACGCGGCCAGTCCGAGCAGTTCAAGGCTGCGGCGCAGCTCCCAGCCGAAGTTGCGCGGCACCCCGGCGTGGGCGCGTTGCAGCGCTTCACGCAGTTGCGCATCGCGCGCGAGCAGCAGGCCACCCTCGTAGATCGAAAGCCCCTTGCCGGCGGCCAGGCTGAAGAAGCCGACGTCGCCACGCAGGCCCACGCTGGCGCCGCGGTCCCGCGCGCCGAGCGCTTGCGCGGCATCCTCGATCACCCAGGCGCCGGCCTGGCGCGCCGCCGCCACGGCCGTGTCGACGTCGGCCACGCGGCCGGCCAGGTGCGTCGGCAGTACGGCCAGGGTGTCCTCGCGGCAGGCCGCGGTGAGCGCCTGCGGATCCATGTCGTAGTGGCCAGGCCTGAGGTCGCACAGGCGCAGGTGCAGCCCAGCGCGATGCACGGCGATGGCCACCAGCGGGCAGGTATAGGCCGGCACCACCACCACCGGACGCTGCGGCGCGCGCGCCTTGAGCACGCGCAGGGTGAGCAGCAGCGCGGCGGTGCCGGAGCATTCCAGCTGCAGGGGTGGCGTGCCCAGCTGGGCGGTGATGCGGTCGGCCAGGTCGGCGCGGCCGGGCAGCAGCTCGGCCAGGCGCAACGGCAGGCCGGCCGTGGGGGGGGCTTCGTGCGGGCGTGCGCGTGGCATCGCGCCTCTCACCCGGGACCGGCGCCGGCCCCGTTCGCGGTGGCATGCTCCGCTTCGTCCGATTCGGCCAGCCCCAGGCAGACGATGCCGGCCACGATCGCCACGGCGCCGAGCACGCGCGGCACGGTCAGCGGTTCGTGGAACAGCCACACCGACAGCAGCATCACGCTGATCACCTCCAAGTGCGAGGCGGCGAAGGCCGGGCCGATCGGTGCGTGCTTGAGCAGGCTCATCCAGGTGAAGAACGCGCCCAGGTAGCCGACGAGCGCGCCGTAGATCCACGGCGCGCCGAACACGCGCAGCAGCCAGGCCAGGTCCGCGGCCACCGGCAGCGCATGGT
Source organism: Frateuria sp. (assembly GCF_013362045.1). GTDB lineage: Bacteria > Pseudomonadota > Gammaproteobacteria > Xanthomonadales > Rhodanobacteraceae > Frateuria_A. Next base: position 16,779 of record NZ_JABFWW010000026.1, read on the forward strand.
TGCCCGCGAGCTTGAAGGAGAGCTGCGCCAGCGTGTCGAACGCCATCAGCAGCAGGAAGCCGAAGACGTAGAAGCGCCTCATCCGCCCGCTCCCACGATCGCCACGCCCAGGCTCACCAGCAGGATGCCGGCCACGCGCAGGCGGGTGAGCTTCTCGCCGAACAGGAAGCGCCCGGCGATCATGATCGCCACGATGTTGATCGAACCCAGCAGCACGCCCTCGGACAGCGGCACCAGCGACAGGAACGCGATCCACACCAGGAATTCGATGACGTAGCAGCCCACGCCGATCCACAGCCAGGGCCGGCTGGCCATGTGCCGCCAGCGCGCCAGGCCGTCGCCCGCGTCGGGATCGCCGGCGGCGGCCTTGAAGGCGAGCTGGCCGCCGGTATCGATCAGCACGTTGGCCAGCCACAGCCCGATGGTCAGCAGCGGCATGCTCAGGCGGCCGAGCGCAACGGCTGGGCGGCCGCGATCGTGTCGAAGAAGCGCGCCGAGTGCTCGATCAGCGTGCGTCGTTCCTTGTCGATGGTGATCATGTGGTAGCTGTCCCGGAGCAGCAGCAGCTCAGCCGGCGCGCTGACGTTGCGCATCACCAGTTCGGCGTTGCGCACGCTGGCCACGTCGTCCTCGCTGGCGTGCGCCACCAGGCAGGGCGCGGTCACCTGCGGCAGCTGGCGGCGCACCTGGGCGGCCAGCTGGTAGAGGTCGGCCAGTGCGTGCCAGGGGTTGCCGAGCAGGCCGGCGATGGTGCTGTCGCCCGAGTGCATCGCCGCGCTGACCTGGGCGCGCAGGCGCTCGTCGCGCAGCCCGTAGGGATGCTGTTCCAGGAACACGCGCGAACGGCCCAGGCCCAGCTTCTTGGCCAGCGGCAGCAGGAACGACAGCCGCGCCAGCCACGGGATGCTCCAGCCGTCGTAGCGGAAGGTGGCGCCGTACACGCCCACGCCGGATACCTGCTGCGGCCGGTCGGCGGCGAGCTTGAGCGCCAACAGCGCGCCCATCGAGAGGCCGCCGACGAACAGGTGGTCGACCTTGGCGAGCATCGCGTCGGCCGCGCGCTCCACGCTGGCGTACCAGTCGCGCCAGCCGGTCGCCAGCAGGTCGTCGGTATCGCCGCAATGGCCGGCCAGCTGCATGCCGTGCACGGTGAAGCCGGCGCTGTTGAGGCCCTTGCCGAGCAGCCGCATTTCCAGCGGCGTGCCGGTCAGTCCGTGGATCAGCAGCACGCCGCTGCGGTTGCCTTCGAGAAAGAAATCGGCCTGGCGAATCACGAATCTACCCCACGATGGATGCCGCCAAGCCTCGCATGGGCTCGTTTCACCTGGCTTTCGTGGGTTCTTGCGACGCTGCGGCACCACCCAGACGCACCAGTACGCGTTGGCCCACGCGCGCCGTCGGCGCGTCGTCGAGGGCCAGCACGCACTCGACGGTGCGGTTGTTGGCGCGCTGCTGCGGATCGTCCTCCAGCGGGGAGGGGCCGACCACGCTGCCGATGCGCACCACATGGGCATGCCAGGGCGCCGCATCGGGCGCGCCGTCGGCGGTGACCAGCGCCGGCATGCCGACCCGGACCGCATTGACGTAGGCCTCGCTCAGCTCCGCCCGCACGATGCGCGGGACGCGCGGCAGCAACACGAACAGGGCGCCGGCCTGCGGCGACACGCTGGCGCCGGGTTGCGCGGCAACCCGGATCACGTCCGCATCGACCGGCGCGCGCAGCGTGCGCTGCTCCAGTTCGAAGCGGGCGCTGGCGAGCTTCTGTTCGGCCATGGTCACGCCGGCGCGCATGGCGGTCTGCTGGGCGCCCAGCTCGGCGGCC
>NZ_JABFWW010000101.1 GCF_013362045.1 Frateuria sp.
CAGCGATCCCCGCCGGGCCGTGGTCTGCACCCATCCGTGCACACCCGCGAGCGAGGCCGCCCACGCCGGCGCTCTCCCCTTGGCGTTCGGCAGCAAACATGCGCGGAGTGTGCCCCTGCATGGGAACCAAGCCAAGCGCCACGCCGCGGTTTCGTGCGGAAGGGCAAGCTTGCGCGCGCCTCGACCGGGCAGGGACGCTGCAACGTGGCTCACCGCACGCTCCGCTGCACCCGCAAGTGCTTGATCTGCCTCGCCACAGCTGGCAGCTCCGGAACCGCGAGCGTAAACTGCGCGGTTCGGCACCCCTCGAACGACGCCTCACGCAAACGGTACACGCCTCCCATGAGCGGCAAACTCTTCATCAAGACCCACGGCTGCCAGATGAACGAGTACGACTCGGCCAAGATGGCCGACGTGCTCAAGGCGTCGCACGGCCTGGAACTGACCCAGGACGAGTCCGAGGCGGACGTCATCCTGATCAACACCTGTTCGATCCGCGAGAAGGCGCAGGAGAAGGTGTTCAGCCAGCTCGGCCGCTGGAAGGAGTTCAAGCAGGGCGGCAAGCCGGTGCTGATCGGCGTGGGCGGCTGCGTCGCCTCGCAGGAAGGCGAGGCGATCATCAAGCGCGCGCCGTTCGTGGACCTGGTGTTCGGCCCGCAGACCCTGCACCGCCTGCCCGAGCTGATCGAGGCCAAGCGCGAGACCGGCAAGGCGCAAGTGGACATCTCCTTCCCCGAGATCGAGAAGTTCGACCGCCTGCCCGAGCCGCGCGCCGAGGGCCCCACCGCGTTCGTCTCGATCATGGAAGGCTGCTCCAAGTACTGCAGCTACTGCGTGGTGCCCTACACCCGCGGCACCGAGATCAGCCGTCCGTTCGACGACGTGCTGGTGGAAGTGGCGCAACTGGCCGAACAGGGCGTGCGCGAGGTCACGCTGCTGGGCCAGAACGTCAACGCCTACCAGGGCCCGACGCACGACGGCGGCACCGCGGACCTGGCGGTGCTGATCCACGCCATCGCGCAGATCGAATCGATCGGCCGCATCCGGTTCACCACCTCGCATCCGCTGGAGTTCTCCGACTCGCTGATCGAGGCCTACGCCAGCTGCCCGAAGCTCGCCAATTTCCTGCACCTGCCTGTGCAGGCCGGCTCCGACCGCATCCTGGCGGCGATGAAACGCGGCTACACCACGCTGGAGTTCAAGCAGAAGATCAGGAAGCTGCGCGCGGTGCGTCCCGACATCTGCATCAGCTCCGACTTCATCGTGGGTTTTCCGGGCGAGACCGAGGAGGACTTCGAAAAGACGATGAAGCTGATCGAGGACGTCGGCTTCGACCAGAGTTTCTCCTTCATCTTCTCCGCGCGGCCTGGCACTCCCGCAGCGAATCTGGCCGACGACACGTCCTCCGAAGTCAAGCACGCGCGCCTGTCGCGCCTGCAGGCGAAGATCAACGACCACGCGCGAACCATCAACGAGGCGATGGTCGGCACCGTGCAGCGCGTGCTGGTGGAAAAGCCCAGCCGCAAGGACCCCAACGAGCTCACCGGCCGTACCGAGAACATGCGCTTCGTGAACTTCGCCGGCCCCGCGCGCCTGATCGGCCAGTTCGTCGATGTGGCGATCACCGATGCGATGGCCAACTCGCTGCGCGGACGCGTGCACCTGGCCGAGGAAGCGCTGGCCTGAAATCCGTTGGCCCAGACCGGCGGACGGGTACACGTCGGGCAGGCTGCCAGGACCATGCCGCCATCGTCCGGGCTTGATCCAAGCGCCAAACATGGCTCTTCCACCGCTGCCGCGCTAACCTCGCGCGCCTATGAGTGAACTCAACGAACGCGATTTCGCCCTCGACCCGGAAGACAACGCCCGGCTCGCCAACCTCTGCGGCCCGTTCGACGAGCACCTGCGGCAGATCGAGCTGCGCCTGGGCGTGGAGATCGACCACCGCGGCAACCTGTTCAAGGTGATCGGCGAAGAGGCGCCCGCGCGCGCTGCCGAAAAGGTGCTGCGTGCGCTGTATGCCGCCACCGCGAACGAGGCGCTGACCGGTGCACAGATCAACCTGCACTTGGCCGAGTCGGGCATCGACGCGATCACCCAGGAGGCGGCCGAAGGCGCACAAGAGGTGGTGATCAAGGTCAAGCGCGGCGTGATCAAGGGCCGCGGCCCGAACCAGGCGCGTTACCTGCACGCGATCACCACGCACGACATCAACTTCGGGGTTGGCCCGGCCGGCACCGGCAAGACCTATCTCGCCGTCGCCAGCGCGGTGGAGGCGCTGGAGGCCAACCGCGTGCAACGCCTGCTGCTGGTGCGCCCGGCGGTGGAGGCCGGCGAAAAGCTCGGCTTCCTGCCGGGCGACCTCTCGCAGAAGGTGGATCCCTACCTGCGCCCGCTGTACGACGCGCTGTACGAAATGCTCGGCTTCGAGAAAGTCGCCAAGCTGATCGAACGCAACGTGATCGAAATCGCCCCGCTCGCCTACATGCGCGGACGGACCTTGAACGATTCCTACGTGATCCTCGACGAGGCGCAGAACACGACCGTCGAGCAGATGAAGATGTTCCTCACCCGCATCGGCTTCGGTTCGGTGGCGGTGATCACCGGCGACGTCAGCCAGGTCGACCTGCCACGACACGTGCGCTCGGGCCTGCGCCACGCGGTGGAGGTGTTGCGCGGCGTCAACGGCATCAGCTTCACCTTCTTCACCTCGCGCGACGTGGTGCGCCATCCGCTGGTGGCCAAGATCGTGCGGGCCTACGAGGCGTTCGAACAGACGGAAAGCGGGGAACAGGGGACGGGCAAGGCGAGGGGTGGCGCGGCGTGAGCCCCATGGCGAAAGGCCGGCGTCCCGGTGCGGCGAACACACCGCAATCCGCCCCGGCCTCCCCCGTTTCCGTTCCCCGGCTCTCCGTCAGCTACGCCGTGCCTCGCGCCGGCATCCCTTCGCCGGCCAGCTTCAGGCAGTGGGTTGCCGCCGCGTTGCTGGGCGCGAAGCGGCGCAAGCCAGCAGAGCTTTCCATCCGCATCGTCGATACCGCGGAAGGCCGCGCCCTCAACCGCGACTACCGGGGCAAGGACTATGCCACCAACGTGCTCTCCTTCCCTGCCGAGCTGCCGCCGGGCGTGAACCTGCCGCTGATCGGCGACCTGGCCATCTGCGCCCCGGTGGTTGTTCGCGAAGCGGCCGAACAGGGCAAGAAACCGCGCGAGCACTGGGCCCACCTGACCGTGCACGGCACCCTGCACCTGCTCGGCTACGACCACCTCGGGGACGCCGAAGCCGAAGCCATGGAATCGCTCGAAACCCGCATCCTCGCCGGCCTGGGCATCGCCGACCCCTACGCCTGAGTACGCTTCGCCCAACTCCCCTCCGGGCCGAGGGCGGGTGATGGAGCGGCCTCGCGCCCGTCCAACTGCCGAGCGCCTGGGTTCCCGCTGCCTCAACGATGCCCGAGGCGAGCCCTGCCCTTCATGCCGAGCCGCCCGAAGGCGGAAGGGTTGCCAGGCCTGCATCACCCGCTTGTGCCCTGAATCCCCACGTTTTTTCCGCTAGACTCCGGCCTTCCGCCCCTCCACGGGCCGCTCTTTCCTGAGTTGATGAACGACGACCCTGGCAGTACCAACGGCCCGGCCTCCCACCGCTCCTGGTGGGATCGCCTGGGCCATCTGTTTTCCAGCGAACCGCGCAACCGCGATGAGTTGATCGAGGAATTGCGCGCCGCCCAGGCCAACGGCCGGTTGTCCAACGACACCCTGGCCATGGTCGAGGGCGCGCTCAAGGTCACCGAGCTCAGCGTCGACGACGTCATGGTACCGCGCGCGCAGATCGTCATGATCCCGGCCGATGCCTCGCTGCACGAGATCCTGGCCAAGGTGGTCGAGTCCGGCCACTCCCGGTTCCCCGTGCATGGCGAGGACAAGGACGAGATCGTCGGCATTCTGCTCGCCAAGGACCTGCTCAAGTACTTCGGCGATGGCGAAGGTTTCGACCTCGCCTTGCTGCTGCGTCCGGCCGTGCTGATTCCCGAGTCGATGCGGCTCAATGTGTTGCTGGCGGAATTCCGCCGCTCGCGCAACCACATGGCGCTGGTGGTGGACGAATACGGCGGCGTCGCCGGCTTGATCACCATCGAGGACGTGCTCGAACAGATCGTCGGCGAGATCGACGACGAACACGACGAGGACGACGGGTCCAGCCTCATGCACGAACTACCCGGCGGCGACTGGCTGGTCAGCGCGCTCACCCCGATCGCCGACTTCAACGAACAGACCGGCGCGAGTTTCTCCGACGAGGAGTTCGACACCGTCGGCGGCATGGCCACGGCGGAATTCGGCCATCTGCCCGAGGCCGGCGAAGAGGTGGTGTTTGGCGGCTATTTGTTCATCGTTACCGAGGCGGACGACCGGCGCGTGCAGCAGTTCCGCGTCAATCGGCAGGCGAACGATGGCTAGGTTCCTTGCCCTTCCCCCCACGGGAGAAGGTGGCCCGCAGGGCCGGATGAGGGGACGGCGAGAGCTCAAGGCCGCGCTCCGCCCGAACCGCTTACCTTCTGCCGGCGCCCTCTTCCGGGGAGAGCGGGATCGCCCCCTCCGGCTCTGGCTTTGCGCCCTGTTCTTCTGGGTGTTCGCCTTGCCCGCCCACGCCGGCGTCGCCAATGCCCCGGGCGCGAACCTCGAGGTTGCGCTGGTCACCTACGGCCCCGGCGAGACCTATTGGGAGCGTTTCGGCCATGACGCGATCGAGGTGCGCGATACCGTCAGCGGCGAGGCGGTGAGCTTCAACTACGGGGTGTTCGATTTCGACGAGCGTGGCTTCCTGCTCAACTTTGCGCGCGGCCGCATGCACTACCTGATGGATGCCGAATCGACCACGCTGGACGAAAGCTGGTATGTCCAGGCCGGCCGCTCCGTCAGCCGCCAGCACCTGGCGCTCACGGCCGATCAGGCCGCTGCGCTGCGCGACTTCCTGCTGTGGAACCTGCGGCCGGAAAACGCGCGCTACGACTACGACTACTACGTCGACAACTGCACCACGCGCGTGCGCGACGCGCTCGATCGCGCGCTCGGCGGCGTGCTCAAGGCCCAGCTCACCGCGCGCCCCGGCGGCATGACCTACCGCCAGCAGACCACCCGCCTGATGAGCGCGCAGCCATGGCTGATGCTGCTGCTCGACCTGGGCCTGGGCCCCTACGCGGATCGGCCGCTCGATGCCTGGCAGGAGAGCTTCCTGCCCGAGGTGCTTTCGCACCAACTGGCGACCGTGCGCGTTGCCGGTGCACAAGGTCAGCATGACCTGGTAAGCGGCACGGAACTCATCGCACCCAACCGTCTCGACGTGCCGCCGGCGACGGCGCCCGATCTGCGCCTTCCGCTCGCGCTGGCGGGCCTGGCCTTCGCCGCCGCGTTGCTGCTTGCACACCGCAACTGGCGCACCGGCTTTGCGCTGCTCGGCACCCTCTACCTGATGCTGGCGGCACTGGCCGGCACCGGCCTGCTCGTGCTGTGGCTGCTGACCACCCACCACGCCGCCTGGGCGAACGCCAACCTGCTGCTGTTCAACCCGCTTGCACTGCTGCTGTTGCCATCGCTGTGGCGTACGCGAAGCGGCCTTCCCAGCTCGCGCCTGGCCGACGCCGCATTGCTGGCTCAACTGCTCGCCCTGCTGGCGGCCGCCCTGCTGCACCTGCTCCCCGGCACCGTGCAACAGAACCAGCCCTGGCTGCTGTTCTCCATGCCG
>NZ_JABFWW010000029.1 GCF_013362045.1 Frateuria sp.
ACCCCGGGCGCGCCAGGCGAAGCCTGCACCGGGGGCCCCGCCGGCGGGGCCTGCGCGGAAGCGAGCGCGGACGAGACCGAACCGTTGACCCGCATGTGCCCCGGCAGGGTCGCATCATCATCGAACCCGTCCGTCGGCAGCACGGAAACCGGCGTCGATGCAGGCATCGGCATTGGCTCGACCATGGCGGCAATGACAGGGATGGATTCCCCGACCGCCGATGCGGCGCCCGCAGGCGTTTCCCATGCCGTGGCGGAGGAGGCATCGAGGAAGCCCGCGTAGGCCTCCGGCGCGGGCAGCCCGCGGGTGGCCAGGACGCCCGGCGGCACGCGGCCGGCGCCTTCGCTCCACCACAGGCACCAGGGACCGCCCTCGCCCATCAATCGCAGCCACAACGCCGCCCGCGCCGCCGCGTCGACCGCCCGCGCGGGCAACGGCAGGCGCCAATGGCAGGCGCACCTGAAATCCACACCCACAAACGGATCGCCGGACATCGGCGCCGGTGCGCCGGGCGCGGGCAAGGCGGCGGCCAGCGCGTCGTAGCGCTCCGCATCCATCGGCGCACCGCGCTGGCCTTGCGCATGCGCGTGCGCCAGCGCATCGAACCAGCCCGCGCCTTCGCGCAGCAAGGGCTCGATCTGCGACGCCTCGACCGGCGCGGCCAGCACCATGGGGAAGCTGCGGCCCACGCGGTCCTCGGCCGGCCCGAACACGCCGGCCCAGGCGCTCTCGCCGCACGCCTGCGGCGCCAGCACGAAGCGCCAGGCAGGACTGGCCCGGTAGGCCTGCGCCCAGCCTTCGCCCAGGGCCTCTCGGCTGGCGTACACCGCCTGCTCGAAGTGGCGGTCCCAGCGCTCCACGAAGCCGGCGGGCAGCCGCCGCTGCACGAAGTCGCCCGCCCCCGGCAGCTTGCCGAAGAAGCCGACGGTGGCCGTTCCGATCCCCCCTGTCGGACCGGCCATGGTCAGCTCCCGCACCTGAAGCGTTGCACCTGCGTGTTGAGGAACGGATTCTTCAGGTTGGAGGCCTGTACCACCAGCTGCACCGCCTGGCCGCCGAAGTCGAAGCGCGCCTGGTAGCGCAGGTCGGACTGGCGGGACAGGTGCGCCGCCTGCAGCGCGTGGAAGAAGGCCCAGTCACCCTGGTAGTCGTAGCTGCTGAGCAGGTTGCCCGCGGCGTCCCAGGCGGAAACCTTGACCTGCCCCGGCGTCGGCCCCGGCCACTTCATCGCCATGCTGGTGCTGCCGCCGGGCTTGTAGTCGAAGGTCTGGCCGTCGATGGCGATGGCGAAATGGCCGATGCCCGGAGCCAGTACCGGCGCCAGCAGGGTGAAGCCGACTTCGGGCACGGGGCTGCCGCTCCTGAAGTACATCTGCTTGATGCTGTCGGCCAGCTGCATCTGCGCCAGCATCGCCGCCGAGCCGCTCACCGCGCCCGGTCCGCTCTTCCACTGCCAGTTTCGCCCGCTGGTGTCCACCAGCTTGGCCAGCGTCTGCTTGAAGAAGCCGTCGTAGCGGCCGCCGTAACCGAACAGCTCGGCGAAGTTCTGCACCGGGATGTCGTTGCGGCTGTCGGGCGAGAACGGATAGCGCCCCTGGGTGAAGGCGGCGCAGTCCTGCGCCGCCGCCTGCTGGAACTGTTCGCCCAGCGCGCCCTTGGTGCCGCTCGCCACCAAGGCTTGGCTTTTGCCAGTCAACGAGGCGACCCACCCGGACACCGGCGGCGGCAGCTGCGCGGCGGCCTGCTGCGCCATCAGCAACTGCGGATTGGGCTGGCCGGCCGCGTCGCTGAAGTCGGTCATGGTCAGCAGCGTCTTGCTGAGCTGGTCGAGCGCCGCGAGCGTCTGGTCGCTCGGCGCCGCGCCCGGCGCACCGGCGCTCAGCTTGTCGAGGGTGTCGAAGTGCGCGCTGATGGCGCTGCCGGGCGGCGCCTCGTCGGCACCGGCGCCCGCGCCGCCGCCGACCTTGGCGAGCGCGCGGCCCAGCGCGTTCTGCGTGGCCTTCTTGGCCGCCGCGTCCTTGGCCGCGTCCAGCGCCTTGTCGCCTGCATCGGGCGTGGGTGCGCGCAGCATGTCGCTGGTGTTGGCACCCACCAGCTTGAGCAGCGACTTGAGCGGCGAGCTGGGACCGGACAGTTTCGCGGCGATCGTGCTGGCGTCCTGGATGCTGGCGATCGGCTGCAGCTGCAGGTCGGCCAGCAGCTCGTCCCAGGCCTTGATGTAGTCGGTCTCGTAGAGCGCCAGCACCTGGCGCGCGAGCCGTGCCTGCGCGATCGCGTCGATCGGGTCGGCGCCGAACACCCAGTCGTCCTGGGCGAACTGCTTGACCGCCTCGGCCACGCCCTTGTCCGCCTCGATGGCGAACACCGGCTGGGTGTAGAGCGCCGGCAGCGGTTCGGACAGCGGCTGGCCGCTCCTGCGCCGGAACACGTTGCCGAGCAGGCCCAGTTCCTTGTCCAGCTGCAACGGCTTGCCGGCGTTCTCGGCCGAAAGCTTCATGCTGCCGTAGACCAGCGTGGAGAGATCGGCCGTGCGCAGCGTGTTGCGCGCCTGTTCCACCAGCGAGGCGTCCAGCGTCAGCGCACGCAGTTGGCCCGGTTCGTCCACCAGCGCCTGGAAGTGCTTGGCCAGTGCCTGCTGCAGCACCGGCTCGTCGGGGAACACCTTGCGCCATTCCAGGTTGGCCAGCGCGGCCAGCTCGCCGGCATCCAGATGCCTGGGCTCGCCCAGCATCAGGTAGCCCTTGAGGTAGTAGTACAGCGCCTGCGGATCCGATGCGCTGGCGGCCAGGCCGCCGCGGAACTGCGCGCCGACGCCCGGCAACAGCAACGCATTGAGTTCGCGCAGGTAGGCCGCGTGCAGGTCCTTGCCCACCGCCTTGCCCTGGTAGAGGCCCAGCCGCATGGAGAGCGGAGTGCCACCGGCGGGCGTGGCCGCCTGCTCGAGCGCCGACAGCGCCTCGAGCCGATCGAGCACCTTGGCGAAGTATTCCTTCGGCGTCGCACTGGCGGGGAGATCCACGCCGGCGGGATAGCCCTTCAGCGCGTCCTGCACCTGACCCAGGTAGGTGCGGTTGTGCGCATAGCTGGTGGCGAACCCGAAACACAGCAGCACCGTCAGCAACGCCATGCCTGCATAGGTGGCCAGCTGCACGGCCACCTTGCGCCGTTCGATGGTCGGGTTGGTGCCGGCCAAGCCCGACTCGCGGAACAGCACCTCCCTGAGCAGCCGCTCGACGAAGAAGGTGCGCCGCTGCGCGCCGGGCGCATGCACGCGCGCGGCCTCCAGCCCGAAGGTGCGTGCCACCGCCCCCATCATGCGATCGATCGGCGTGCCCTCCTGCGTGCCGGAGGTGAAGTAGACGCCGCGCAGCAACGGCGGCATGCCGTAGGCGTGAGCAGCGAACACCCCCTCGACGAACTGCCGCGCGGTCTCGCCCAGCGCGGCCAGCTGCTGCGGGAAGGACAGCACAGCCGCGCGGCGGCCGCGGTCGCGCTCGGCGTGCAGGCGGTCGAGCGTGCGCGTGTTGAGGCGGTCCAGCAGCAGCCGGTATTCGTCGGCGAAGGCCTTGGCGGCGCTGCCCTCCATGGTCTTGTTGAGCGGGAAGGAGACGCCCCAGACCTGGCTGCGCAGTTCGGGGTTCAAGTCGTCGAAGAACTCGCCGAAGCCGGCCACCAGATCGCACTTGGTGAGCACCAGGTACACCGGCACGCCGATCTTCAGATGCTCGGACAGTTCGTCCAGGCGGCGGCGGATCGCGCGCGCGTGCTCCTGCCGCCCGGCCTCGTCCAGCACCATCAGGTCGGACAGGCTCATCGCCACGATCACGCCGTTGATCGGGCGGCGCTTGCGGTAGCGGCGCAGCAGCTTGAGGAATTCGCCCCAGGCGGTGGAGTCGGCGGCGCGATCGGAATCCTGCGTGGTGTAGCGGCCGGCGGTGTCGAGGAACACCGCCTCGTCGGTGAACCACCAGTCGCAGTTGCGCGTGCCGCCGATGCCGCGCAGCGCCTCCTTGCCGAAGCGCTCGGACAACGGGAAATTGAGGCCCGAGTTTTGCAGCAGCGTGCTCTTGCCCGAACCCGGCGGCCCGATCACCACGTACCAGGGCAGCGCGTAGAGGTTGCCGCGGCGGTGCTTGCGCAGCATCTCCACCGCTTCCTGGAAGCGGCCCTGCAGCTGCGACCGCTCGGCCTCGCCGCGGTCATCGCCACGCCCATCGCCGTTTTGCGCCGGCGCGGCGGCGCCCTGCCCGGCCAGCTCGCCGGACATCCTGTTCGCCTTGCCGCGCGCGCGCAGCTGCTGCACCTGCAGCCAGGCGCCCCAGGCCAGCACGATCAGCATGATCAGCAGCAGCCGCGCGACCGGGCTGGCCAGCGGCTGCGCATCCCCGATGCCGAGGTAGGGGCCGCCCAGCCACACCAGCACCGACAGCAATGCGATGCCGACCAGCGTGACGAACCAGGCGGACTTCAAAAGGCTCAGCAACTTCGCCACGGCGTCAGGCCTCCGGGATGAACTTGATTTCCACGCGGCGGTTGCGCGTGCGGTTGTCCGGCAGGTCCGGCGGCAGCGCGATCGGCTGCGAGGCGCCGGCGCCGGTCGATTCGATCCGGCCCGGGTTGTCCAGGCCCTGAGTGAGGATCTGCTTGACCGACTGCGCGCGCGCCGCCGACAGCGCGAAGTTGTCCTTGAACTTGAGCGAATGGATCGGCTGGTCGTCGGTGTGGCCGACCACGATCACGCGGCCGGGCACCTGGTTGAGCGCAGCGGTGATCTTGTGCAGCAGCGGCAGCTGGCGATCGTTCACTTCGACGCCGCCGGAGGCGAACATGGCGTTGCCGGAAAGGCGCAGCAACGCCTGGCCGTCGGGTTGTTCGTCGATGCTGAGCAGCCCGGCTGATTCCTCCGGCGCGAGCAGTTGCTTGAGGCTCTTGCGCGCCGGCGGCGGGCGATGGGACGTGTCCGGCGGCGTGGCGCCCTCCAGCCCGATCTTCGCCAGTTGCGCGTTGACCGGCGCAGAGGCGTCGTTGAGCCGGGTATAGAAGAACAGGAACGCGCCCAGCAGCACGCAGGCGGCGGCGGTGGCGATCACCCACAGCGGCACGTAGCGCACCAGCGGGTTGCGCCGGTCCTCCACGCCGCGCCAGTGCGGCGCCAGCTCCTGCGCGGCCGGCGCGCGCTGTTCCCTGATGCGCCGGTACAGGTCTTCCTGGATGTCGGCGAGCTTGGCGCGCCCGCCCGCCTCGATCTGGTAGCGGCCACCGAAGCCTAGCGCCAGGCAGATGTACATCAGCTCGATCAGGTCGACGTGCTTGGAGAAATCCGCGCACAGCCGCTCGAGGATCTGGAAGAACTTGGCGCCGCCGTAGGACTCGCTGTGGAAGGCCACCAGCAGGGTCTTCTGCGCCCAGCCGCTGTGCTCGCCCCAGGGCGCGTTGAGCACCGACTCGTCCAGCAGCGTGCACAGCACGTAGCGCGCCGCCAGCACGGTCTGCTGCGGCAGGTTGGCCGCCTGCGCGCGGCTCTCGAAGCGGCGCACCTGGGTGGTGGCCTGGTCGCGCAGGCGCGCGGAGTCCGGCGCCGTCGCGCTGTGGCGCACCTGCACCGCCAGCAGCAGCAGCGGGCTGGCCGCCTGTACCAGCGGGTTCATGCCGCCGCCGAGGAAGCCGCTGATGTCCTCGTCCGACACCGGCGTCGCGCCCACCGCGGCGTTTGCGGGCGGCGGCGCGTAGGCGGCT
>NZ_JABFWW010000128.1 GCF_013362045.1 Frateuria sp.
AGTCGGCTGCACCGCCGCCGTCGGACCGCCTGGCCACCGTCGACATCGCCTCGCGCCGCCCACGCGACGTGGAGATGGAACCGAATGCGGCCGCCTCGCCAGCGTCCTCAGCCGCGCCGGCCAAAGTCGTGCCGCCCGCACCCGCACCGGTCATCCAGCCCAGGCCTGCCGGCACCGCCGGGGTCGCCGAAACTGGAACTGCCGGGACCGCCGCGCGCGGCATCTACCCGCTCAACCTCAGCGCCTATTCCAGCGCCGGTGCGCAGCGCCTGATGCAAAAGGTGCGCGCGCTGGGTTATCCGGTGACCGGCCATCCGGTCAGCCAGGGCGGCAAGGCGCTGACGCTGGTGACCTCCGGTCCGTTCCAGACGCGTACGGCCGCCGAAGCGGCGCGCCTGAGGATCACCCAGAGCATTCCGGGCGCACCGGCGCACCTTGAAAGTGGCGCCAGCGACCAACAGGGTGACGTGGCCGCTGCGCCAGCCACAGCGCCCGCACGGGCGGGCGGCTTTGCGGTGCAGGTGGCGGCGATGGGCAGCCAGGCCGACGCCAGCGCGCTGCGCGACAAGCTGCGCGCGTCGGGCTTCGACGGCTTCGTCGACACGGTCAGCTCCGGCGGTCGCCAGCTGTGGCGCGTGCGCGCCGGCCCGCAGACCCAGCGCGCCGACGCCGAGCGCGTGCGCGACCAGATCAAGGCCCGGCTGGGCATGGCCGGCAACGTGGTGAGCGTGCCGTAAGGCGCGTTCGCAGGGGCAGCGGATGAACTGGATCGACTACGCCATCCTCGTCGCGTTGGCCTTGTCCGTGCTGATCGGGCTGTGGCGCGGACTGGTGTCGGAAGTGCTTTCGCTGGCAGCGTGGATCGCCGCGTTCTGGGCGGCATGGGTGTTGGGGCCGGTGGTCGCCAGCCGGTTCGGGCACGGCATCTCGCTGCCGGCCGCGCGCATCCTGCTCGGCTACGGCCTGTGCTTCGTGGCGGTGCTGGTCCTCGGAGCCTTGCTGCGCTTCATCGTGCGCCGGCTGCTTTGGAGCACCGGCCTGGGCGGCCTGGACCGGTTGCTGGGCATGCTGTTCGGCTTTGCGCGCGGCGTGCTGCTGGTGACGCTGGCGGTGTTCCTGGCGGGCTTCACCGCGCTCCCGCGCGAGGCAGGCTGGCAGGAGTCGATGCTGCTGCCGCAGTTCAAGCTCGCCGCCGGCTGGCTGGGGGAGCGGGTGCCGGCGGACGTGCGCCGCTACCTGCACCCGCCGGCCGGGTTGCCGAGGTTGCCGCCGGGCTTGCCGACGCTGCCCGTCCTCCCGGGTGGTTCACCCGCGCCGGCGCAATCTGTCGTTTCGGCGGCGCCCGCCACGGTTATCTGAACACGTTCCAAGCACGGCTTCACAAGCACGCTCAATCCAGACGCAGGCATCAACATGTGCGGAATCATCGGCATCGTCGGTACCACCGAAGTGGCATCGGCGCTTTATGACGGACTCACGGTGCTGCAGCACCGCGGCCAGGATGCCGCCGGCATCGTCACCGTCGATGGCGCGCACCTGCGCCTGCACAAGGGCAACGGCCTGGTGCGCGACGTGTTCAACCAGGGCTCGATGAGCCGCCTGCGCGGCCACATCGGCATCGGGCATTGCCGCTACCCGACCGCCGGCTCGGACAATGCCGACGAGGCGCAGCCGTTCTACGTCAACTCGCCCTACGGCATCGCCTTTGCCCACAACGGCAACCTGGTCAACACCGAGGCGCTGCGCCGGGAAATGTTCCAGGACGACCGTCGGCACATCAACACCGACTCGGACTCCGAGGTGCTGCTCAACGTGCTGGCACACGAGCTGCAGATCCAGGACCGCATGGCGCTCACGCCCGACCAGATCTTCAAGGCGGTCGCCGGCGTGCATGCGCGCGCACGCGGCGGCTACGCCTGCCTCGCATTGATCCAGGGCTACGGCCTGCTGGCCTTCCGCGACCCGCACGGCATCCGCCCGTTGGTGCTGGGCGAGCGCGTGACGCCGGAGGGGCGCGAGTACGCAGTGGCCTCCGAATCGGTCGCCTTCGACGTGCTGGGCTTCAAGCGCCTGCGCGACGTGGCGCCGGGCGAGGCGGTGTTCATCACCGTCGACGGCCAGTTGCATGCGCGCCGCTGCGCCGAAGGCGCGGTGCATGCGCCGTGCATCTTCGAGTACGTCTATCTGGCGCGGCCCGATTCGATGATCGAGGACGTCTCGGTCTACAAGGCGCGCCTGCGCATGGGCGAAAAGCTGGCGCAGAAGATCTTGCGCGAGTGCCCGGATCACGGCATCGATGCGGTCATCCCGATTCCCGATACCGCGCGCACCGCCGCCAGCTCGCTGGCCGGCGTGCTTGGCGTGCCGTTCCGCGAGGGCTTCGTCAAGAACCGCTATGTGGGTCGCACCTTCATCATGCCGGGGCAGGGCGACCGCGTGAAATCGGTGCGCCGCAAACTGAACGCGATCGATCTGGAGTTTCGCAACAAGACCGTGCTGCTGGTGGACGACTCGATCGTGCGCGGCACTACGTCCAAGCAGATCATCCAGATGGCCCGCGACGCGGGTGCGAAGAAGGTTTACTTCGCCTCCGCCGCGCCGCCGGTGCGCTATCCCAACGTCTACGGCATCGACATGCCTTCGGCCAGCGAGCTGGTCGCCGCCGGCAAGAGCGAGAAGGAAGTCGAGCAACTGCTCGGCGCCGACTGGCTGATCTACCAGGACCTGGACGACCTCGTCTGTGCGGTGCAGGACGGCAACGAGGAGCTGAAGCAGTTCGATACCTCGTGCTTCTCCGGCGAGTACGTCACCGGCCTGGACCGCGATTACCTGCAGCAGATCGAGATGCTGCGCTCGGACGACGCCAAGGCCGCACGCCGCAGCGCCTGATGCCGCCGCTCAGCTGATGTTGTGGCCGATGTGCCACAACACGCCCGTCGGATCGATCAGGTGGAAGTCGCGCATGCGCCACGGGCGGTCCGCCGGGGTGGTCATGCGCACGTTGTGTTCGCGATAGCGGCCGACGATGTCCCGCTCGACCAGGCGCCGGTGCCAGGCATCGGCGTCTTCCACCAGCAGATGCATCATGAAGTTGTCGGCGTGCGCCTGCTCGTAGAAGCGCTGCAGCAGGAAGCTGCATTCCCCCAGGGCGAAGTAGGCCACGCCGTCGAAGTTCGACCGTTCCTCGAAGCCCACGTCGGCATAGAAGCGCCGCGACAGGTCATAGTCGCGCGCCGGTACGAACGCCTTGATCTCGATGGCACGGAGGCTGGACATATCCCGATCCCTGGAAGACCTGGGGCGCCACTATGCCGCCGCCCCGTGCCACTGGCAATGCAAGCCACCCGTAAACTCGCCGCATGACCGACCTGCACCAAGCCGCCCGGCGCTGCCTCAAGGCCTCCGATCCGGAAGAAAAGCTCCGTCTGACCCATGACGCGTGGCGGGCGCTGCAGGGTGGTGGACTGCATCCCGACGCACGCGCGGCGCCTCTGGAGCCGATCGTAGCGCCGGGCCGGCCGCTGCGTCCCCGCCTGGTCGAAGCGCGCCAGGTGCCACAACGCGGCTTGGGCACGCCCGAAGGCCGCGCCGCGCTGGTCCATGCCATCGCGCACATCGAGTTCAATGCGATCAACCTGGCCTGGGACGCGGTCTACCGCTTCCGTGGTTTCCCCGCCGAGTACTACCGCGACTGGGCCAGCTGCGCGCACGACGAGGCGCGCCACTTCGCGATGCTGCAGGGCCGGCTGGCCGAACTCGGCCACGCCTATGGCGACTTCGATGCCCACAACGGCCTGTGGGAGATGGCCGAGAAGACCGCCCACAGCGACCTTGCCCGCATGGCGCTGGTGCCGCGCGTGCTGGAGGCGCGCGGGCTGGACGTGACGCCGGGCATGATCGAACGCCTGCGGGGCGTCGGCGACGAGCGCACGATCGACATCCTGGAAGTGATCCTGCGCGAGGAAGTCGCCCACGTGGCGGCGGGCACGCGCTGGTTCCGCTGGTGCTGCGAGCGCGACGGCCTGCAACCGCGCGCGACGTTCCTGGCGCTGCTGCGCGACTACATGGGCGGCAACCTTCGCGGCCCGTTCAACTTCGCTGCCCGACAGGCGGCCGGCTTCGACCAAGAAGAGATGCAGGCGCTGGCCGAACTGGCCGGCTGAACCCCAAACGAAGAAGGCCACCGCTAACGGTGGCCTTCTTCGTATTCTTGGTCGGGGTGACATGATTCGAACATGCGACTTCTACGTCCCGAACGTAGCGCTCTACCAGGCTGAGCTACACCCCGTGGAGCCGCGTATCTTAGTGATGTGGTGAGATATTGGCAACAGGCCGGTGACATTTTGTCCTTGGCCTGCCCGGTGTCACAGGCCTCATCTGCTAACCTAAGCGGCTGCCGTTGCGCGGTGCCTGCCGCGCGCCCGATACCCGCAAGCAGAGGATTCCATGGCGCTTACCCCGGCCCGCACCATGCCTGGCGTGCTCGAACTGTTGCCGCTGGACCAGATCGCGTTCCAGCGCATGCTCGACACCATCCGCCGCAACTTCGAATGCTTCGGTTTCCTGCCGGTGGAGACGCCGGTGATCGAGTACTCCGACGTGCTCCTGACCAAGACCGGTGGCGAGACCGAGCGGCAGGTGTATTTCGTGCAGTCCACCGGCGCGCTGGCGAAGGAGGGTACCCCCGAACTGGCGCTGCGCTTCGACCTCACCGTGCCGCTGGCGCGCTACGTGGCCGAGCACGAGCACGACCTCAACTTTCCGTTCCGCCGCTACCAGATGCAGCGCGTGTACCGCGGAGAACGCGCCCAGCGCGGCCGCTTCCGCGAGTTCTACCAGTGCGATATCGACGTGATCGGCAAGGACGGTCTTTCGATCCGCTACGACGCCGAGCTGCCGGCGGTGATCTACGGCGTGTTCCGCGGGCTGGACATCGGCGCCTTCACCATCCAGCTCAACAACCGCAAGCTGATGCGCGGCTACTTCGAGAGCCTGGGAATCGCCGACAGCGAGCAGCAGATGCTGGTGCTGCGCGAGGTGGACAAGCTGGACAAGCGCGGCGCCGACTACGTGCGCGACACGCTGACCGGCGAGGCGTTCGGGCTCTCTGCCGATGTGGCCGCGAAGATCCTCGACTTCGTGCAGGTGCGCTCGACCTCGCTGGACGATGCGTTCGCCAGGCTCGACGCGCTGGGCAGTGGCCCCGAGTCGCTGGAACAGGGCCGGGCGGAGCTGAAGGAAGTACTCGGCCTGATTCGCGACTTCGGCGTGCCCGAATCGCACTTCGCACTGAATCTCTCGATCGCCCGCGGGCTGGACTACTACACCGGCACCGTCTACGAGACCACGCTCAACGATCACCCGCAGATCGGCTCGATCTGCTCGGGCGGCCGCTACGAGAACCTGGCCAGCCAGTACACCAAGTCGAAGCTGCCGGGCGTGGGCATCTCCATCGGCCTGACCCGCCTGTTCTGGCAGCTGCGCGAGGCCGGCCTGCTGGGCGCTGCGCGCAGCACGGTGGACGTGCTGGTGACCCAGATGGACCCGGCGCAGCTGCCCGCCTACCTGGCGATCGCCAGCGAGCTGCGCGCCGCCGGCATCGCCACCGAGGTGGTGCTGGAGAGCGGCAAGCTGGCCAGGCAGTTCAAGTACGCGGACCGCACCGGCATCCGCTTCGCGCTCGTGCTGGGCGAGGACGAACTGGCCAAGGGTGTGGTCACGGTCAAGGACCTGCGCCGCGGCGACCAGTTCGAGGTGGCGCGCGGCGAGCTGGCCAAGGCGCTGCGGGTGGAACTGGAACAAGCGGCGGCGATGGGCTGAGCAGATGCCTCTCCCGCCTTCGGGAAGAGGATTCCCAATCTGAGAACGAGGCAAGCGTGAACAAGCAGAAACCCATCGTGCTCGACGGCAACAGTCTTACCCGCGCCCAGCTCGCCGCGGTGGCGCGCGGCGGCGCACAGGTGGAACTGGACGCCGGCCAGCTCGAGCGCGTGCAGCGCGCGGCCGACTTCCTCGCCGAGAAGGTCAGTTGTGGCGAGCCGACCTACGGCGTCACCACCGGTTTCGGCAGCAACGCCGACAAGCTGCTGGGCGGCCATCGGCTGCGCGACGAGCTGGCGATCGGCGAGACCGACCCGCGCGACCCCGCCAAGGGCGGCGCCAGCCTGATGGAGGAACTGCAGCACAACCTGATCGTCACCCATGCGGTGTGCGTGGGCAAACCGTTTGCGCCCGAGGTGGTGCGGGCGATGCTGCTGATCCGCATCAATACGCTGATGCGCGGCCATTCGGGCATCCGCGTGTCGACCCTGCAGGCGCTCACCGCGATGCTCAACCGCGGCGTGGTGCCGGTCGTGCCGGAGAAGGGGTCGGTCGGCGCCAGCGGCGACCTGGCGCCGCTCTCGCACCTGGCGATCGTGCTGCTGGGCGGCGGCGAGGCCTTCTTCGAAGGCGAGCGCATGGCCGGCGCCGATGCACTCAAGCGCGCCGGACTCGAGCCGATCCGGCTGTCCTTCAAGGAAGGCCTGGCGCTCAACAACGGTACTGCGCAGATGCTGGCCACCGCCGCGCTGGCGCTGGACGAACTGGAATACCTGCTGGGCGTGGCCGACCTTGCCGCCGCGACCACGCTGGACGCCTTCGCCGGGCGCAGCGGTGCGCTGCGCCCGGAGGTACATGCGCTGCGTCCGCATCCCGGGCAGGTGGAAACCGCATCGCACGTGCGCCAGCTGCTTGCCGGCTCCACGCTGGTGGACATCCCCTACCACCTGGTGCCGCGCTTCAAGCCGTGGTCGGCCGAGGCATGGGCACGCCCCGAGGACCAGGCGCTGTCCTTCGACATCGGCTGGGACTGGGTGCCGGCCAACCAGCGCCACGGCCGCGAAGCCTTCTACGACCGCTTCCTGCCGTTCAAGGGCGGCAAGAAGCACCAGCCGCAGGACGCCTACTGCCTGCGCTGCATGCCGCAGGTGCATGGCGCGGTGCGCGATGCCTGGAGCCAGGCCTGCCGCGTGATCGACATCGAGCTGAATTCGGTCACCGACAATCCGCTGATCTTCCCCGACGCGGAAGGCACGCAGTTCATCGAGGAGCAGGTGATCTCGGCCGGCCATTTCCACGGTATGCCGCTGGCGCTGGCGATGAGCTACGTCAAGGCCGCCATTCCGGTGCTCGCCTCGATCTCCGAGCGCCGCCTCAACAAGCTGGTGGATCCCGCGACCAACGACGGCCTGCCGGCCTTCCTCACCGGCAACGAGGACGGTACCGACTCGGGCTTCATGATCGTGCAGTACACCGCCGCGGCGCTGGTCAACGACCTGGCGACCCGTGCGCACCCGGCCAGCGTGTATTCCGTGCCGACCAGCGCGAACGCCGAGGACCACGTCTCGATGGGCGCCAACGAAGCGCGCCACGTGCTGGAAATGATGGAGGACCTGGGCCACGTGCTGGCGCTGGAGCTCTACACCGCCGCGCAGGCGCTGGATTACCGCCGCGAGATGCTCAACGCCGCGCGCCGGCTGGCTGCCCGCAGCGACTGGCAGGCGCTGGCCGCCAAGATCGGCAACGCACCACGCGAGGGCCATCCGCACCACGCCAGGTTCGAAGAGGAGGTGCGCCAGCTGATGGCCGCCCTGGCACAGAGCGAGGAGTTCCACGCCGGCACCGCGGTGCAGACCGCCCACGCGCTGCTGCGCGAGCGCGTCGCCTTCATGCACCGCGATCGCGCGATGGACGGCGACGTGCGCGCCGTCTGCGACCTGCAGCGCCGGCGCGCGTTCGCGGCCGCCGCACATCCCTGGCTGGTTGCCGAGCTGGCCGATTACCCCTGATTCCCGGAGCTTTCATGAGCCTCATCCAAGTCCCCGTCTCCCATGGCGAGCTGATCGACAAGATCACCATTCTGGAGATCAAGGCGCGCCAGATCAGCGACCCGGCCAAGCTCGCCAATGTGCGCAACGAGCTGGACCTGCTCAATGCGACCTGGTCCGGCGACGCCGCCTCTCGGACCGACATCGGTGCCGAGCGTGCCCGGCTGCTGGCGGTCAACGAAGCGCTGTGGGACATCGAAGACCGCATCCGCCTGAAGGAAAAGGCGCAGGCGTTCGATGCCGAGTTCGTCGAACTGGCGCGCTCGGTGTACTTCCGCAATGACGAGCGCGCCGCGGTCAAGCGCGAGATCAACCTCAAGCTGGGCTCGCAGCTGGTCGAGGAGAAGTCGTACCAGGATTACCGTTCACCGGGCGTATGAGGTTCCCTTCGACTTCGACTTCGACTTCGGCGCTGTGCGTCTGCGCTCAGGCGAACGGCCTTGGGAGTCAGTTTGTGCCGGCGTATTTGTAAGCCCGTTCGCGCTGAGCGTAGCCCGCAGGGCGAAGTCGAAGCGCTCGCCTCAGGGCCCAAGGCCGAATCCCTCTCCCGCCGGGAGAGGGTGCCGCCAGGCGGGTGAGGGTTCGGGCGAAGCGTGACGCCGAGGTTCGCCCGAACCCTAACTCGCAGTCCCCCTCCCGAAAGGAGAGGGAAGTCAATCAGCCCAGCCCACGTGACGCGGCAAACGCCTCGAACCGCTCGATCACATCGTCCACCGCGATCAGCTCCATCACGCCGGGCCGCTCGATCTTCGTCCCCCACGCCAGTTCGCTCGCAGGTTTGTCCAGATAGCGCCGTGCGGCCTCGTCGTACTTGTCCACGCACCAGCGGCGGTCCGAATAGGGGCCGGAGCGGTTGGGGTTGCTCGCTGCGTGCAGTCCCAGCACCTTGGTGCCCGCGGCATTGGCCATGTGCATCGGCCCGGAATCCGGCGTGAGCAGCAACTGCGCCCGGCCGAACATGGCCATCAACCGCTTGAGCGTGTCCTTGCCGGTGAGATCCAGAGGCTGACGCTTGCAGGCGGCGAGCACCGCATCGGCCATCGCACGTTCGCCGGATGAGGGGCCGCCGACCAGCGCCACCCGCCAGCCGCGCGCCAGTGCGTGGTCGATCACCGCCGCATAGCGCTCCGGACGCCAGTTGCGCAGCGCATGGCTGGAAGTCGGGCTGACCAGCAGGGTCGGCACGTCGCCGGGTAGCTGTTGCGCGGCCCAGTCGTGCGCCTCCTGCGGGATGGGAATGTCCCAGCGCACCTGCGTCTGCTTGAGGCCTAGCGGTTCGCAGAAACTGCCGATGGCGTCGAGCACGTGCTCGCCGCTGCGTGCGGGAATGCGTTGGTTGATCACCAGGCTGTGCAGATCCTTGGAACGCGCACGGTCGTAGCCGATCCGCCGGTCGGCATGGATGCCCAGGCTCAGCAGGTTCGAGCGCAATGCCACCTGCATTTGCAGCAGCGCATCGAAGCGCCGTCCGCGCAGCGCGGCGTGCACCTCGCGCATGCCGCGCCAGCCTGCGGCCTTGTCGAAGGTGACGAAGTCCACGCCGTCGATGTCGCCGACGAGCTTGCGCTCGAGCTTGCCCACGATCCAGGTGAGCGCGGCCTGCGGCCACGCCTGCCGCAGGGTGCGTACCAGCGGCACCACATGGGTGACGTCGCCGATGGCGGAGGTGCGCAGCAGGCACAGCGAGGCGGGGGCGGGCAGGGGGCTTGGGCTAGAATCGCTCGGCATGTACCTCTCCTTCGGCCGCCCATGATGATGCAGGAGCAGATCCGCGCGGAAGCGGGCGGCACGGTGTTGTGCGACGCCACGCTTGCGCCTGCGCCCGATGCGCACTGGTTCGATCCGGCGTACTGGCGCGAACGCGGAGCCCTGCACGCGCTCGATGGCGGGCGCGGGGGCGTGGCGGTGATCGATACGCCGGCCGGCGCCGGCGTGCTGCGCCACTATCACCGCGGCGGCCTGGTCGCCAGGTTCAATCGCGACCGCTACGTGTGGACCGGTGCGGATGGCACGCGCAGCTTCGCCGAATTCCGCCTGCTCGCGCGCGCCGTGGCGTTGGGTCTGCCCGCACCGGCACCGGTCGCGGCGCGCTACCGGCGCCACGGGCTCTTCTATACGGCCGACCTGATCACTCGGCGCATCGAGCATGCACGGACGCTGGCGCAGTGCCTGGCCGCCGGTCGGCTGGATGCGGACCTCGCCCGCGAAACCGGAGCGCTGGTCGCGCGCTTCCACCGCGCAGGCATCTGGCACGCCGACCTCAATGCGCACAACGTGCTGGTGACGGGCGAGGCGCTGTACCTGATCGATTTCGACCGCGGCGAACTGCGCACGCCAGCCGAAGGCTGGCAGCTGGCCAACCTGGCGCGCCTGCATCGATCGCTGCTCAAGCTTGGCGCCGCCAAACTGATTCCCGGCTTCCAGGCGGCCGTCTGGGAACCGCTGCTCTACGGCTACGAACGGACCCTGGGCGCATGAACTGGTCGCTGCATTTCCTGGGCGTGGGCGCCGCCCACGCGGTGGAGCTGGGGTCATCCGCCGCCGTGCTCGAGCGGGACGGCGCGCCCGTGCTGCTGATCGACTGCGGCCCGGACACGCTGGACCGCTACCGCGCCGCCTACGGCGGGTTGCCGCGCGCGATCTACATCACCCATACGCACCTGGACCACGTCGGCGGCATGGAGCGGCTGTTCACCCGGCTGTGGTTCGACGAGGCGCTGCGCGGCAACGTGCGCGTTTTCGTCCATGCGGCGCTGGTGCCGTGGCTGCAGGCGCGCGTGGCCGATTATCCGGGCGTGCTGGCCGAAGGCGGGGTCAACTATTGGGAGGCTTTCCGGCTGGTGCCGTGCAGCCGCGGCTTCTGGCTGGACGGCTGGTGGTTCGACGTGTTTCCCACCCGCCATCATCGGCCCGAAACTTCGTTCGGCCTGGCGTTGCATGGCAGCTTCGTGTTCACCGGCGATACGCGGCCGGTGCCGGAGGTGCTCGCCCGCTACGCTGCCGCGGGCGAGCGCGTGCTGCACGATTGCGGGCTGGTCGGCAACCCCTCGCACAGCGGCGTGGAGGATCTGGAGCGCGAATACGACGCGGCGCTGCAGCGCCAGCTGGTGCTCTACCACTACGGCAGCGCCGAGGATGGCGAGCGGCTGCATGCGCGCGGCCATGCCATCGCGCGTGCCGGCGAACGCGTGCCGTTGCCGGCTCCGGCGCCGCCGCGGACGGATGCCGGCTGATCGCCTTCCGGCGCAGCGGACACGCTTGTTTCGCTTCTGGCCTGCCGCTATCCTTCCGCTTCTTTGCCGCGCCCCAGGGCACGACAGAGGGAAAATCCGGAGAGGTGTCCGAGTGGTTGAAGGAGCACGCCTGGAAAGTGTGTATACGGCTTATCCCCGTATCGCGGGTTCGAATCCCGCCCTCTCCGCCAGTTGAAACGGTGCGTCCGACCCTCAGGTCGGGCAGCGCGAGCAAGTCCATGGTGGCCCCGTCGGTCCCCCCGCGACGATAGTCCGCAAACCCCGCCAGGTCCGGAAGGAAGCAACGGTAGTGGATGATTCGGGTGCCGGGGTGTGGCTGGCGGGGCCGCCGCCATTTCGGGGCTCCGACGCGTTCGGCTGACTTGCCGGCGTCGACTTGGCACAATCGGCCTTCGCCCCCAAGTCAGCACTGACTTAAGGGTCACCGCCCAGCCCGCAGAACAGGCTCCAACGCATGTCCTATCAGGTTCTCGCCCGCAAGTGGCGCCCGCGCAAGTTCGTCGAGCTGGTCGGGCAGGAACACGTGGTGCGCGCGCTGACCAACGCGCTGGACACCGGGCGCATGCACCATGCCTACCTGTTCACCGGCACCCGCGGCGTGGGCAAGACCACCATCGCGCGCATCTTCGCCAAGTCGCTCAACTGCGAGCGCGGCGAGTCGGCCGACCCGTGCGGCGAGTGCGCGGTGTGCACGGCGGTGGACGCCGGCCGCTTCGTCGACCTGCTGGAGATCGACGCGGCCAGCAACACCGGCGTGGACGACGTGCGCGAGGTGATCGAGAACGCGCAGTACGCGCCCGCCCGCGGCCGCTTCAAGGTGTACCTGGTGGACGAGGTGCACATGCTCTCCAAGCCGGCCTTCAACGCCTTGCTCAAGACGCTGGAGGAGCCGCCGCCGCACGTGAAGTTCCTGCTCGCTACCACCGATCCGCAGAAGCTGCCGGTGACGGTGCTGTCGCGTTGCCTGAAGTTCAACCTGAAGCGCCTGTTGCCTGAGCAGATCTCCGGCCAGATGCGCCACATCCTCGATGCCGAGCAGATCGCCTACGAGGACGCGGCCATCGGCGAACTCGCCCGTGGTGCCGACGGCTCCCTGCGCGACGGCCTCTCGCTGCTGGACCAGGCGATCGCCTACGGCGGCGGCGCGCTCAAGGCCGACGACGTGCGCGCCATGCTCGGCAGCGTGGCGCGGGGCCAGGTGCTGGGCGTGCTCGATGCGCTGGCCGACGGCGACGGCGCGCGGCTGATGGCCGAGTGCGAGCGCATCGCTTCGTACTCGCCCGACTTCGGCGGCGTGCTGGACGATCTGGCCGCTACCCTGCACCGCATCCAGTTGATGCAGCTGGTGCCGGGTTACCGCGGCGAGGGAGAAGGCAGCGACGAGACAACCCTTGCCGCGTTGGCTGGCCGCCTGCAGCCGGAGGACGTGCAGCTGTATTACCAGATCGCCACCACGGGTCGCCGCGACCTGGCGCTGGCGCCCGATGCGCGCACCGGTTTCGAGATGGCGCTGCTGCGGATGCTGGCGTTCCGCCCCGGTGAAGGCGGTGGCCCTGCGCCGAGCGATCGCACGGTGCGTCCCGTGCCGGCCTCGCAACCGGTACCCTCCGTGGCGCGCAGCGAGGCGCCCATCGCCCGTGCGGCCCCGTCGCCGGCGCCCCAGCCCATGCCGGGATCCGAGCCTGCGCCTCAGGTTGCGCCGGCTCATGCATCCGCACCCCGCGCAACGGTGGCCATCGACGCGCGCGGCCTGCCGCGCTGGGACGCGCTGATCGAGCAGGCCGGCCTGCGCGGCCCGCTCGGCCAGCTGGCGCAGAACGCCGCGCTGCGCGAGCGCGACGGCAACACGCTGGTGCTGGCCCTGCAGCCGGCGCACATGCACCTGGCGGTCGAGCCGATGGTCGGCCAGATGGCCGACCGCATCAGCGACACGCTGGGCGAGCGCATCAAGCTGCGCTTCGTCGCCGACAGCCAGGGCGCCGCGCAGACTCCCGCCGCGCGCGCCGCCTCGGCCCGCGAGAGCGCACGGAGCGCCGCCGAGCAGGCGATCGAGGACGACCCGCTGGTGCAATCGCTCAAGCGCGACTTCGGCGCCCGCGTGGTGCCGCAGTCGATCAAACCCATCGAGAGTTGAGTGGAGTAATGCCATGAGAGGCCAGATCGGTCAGCTGATGCAGCAGGCCCAGCGCATGCAGGAAGACATGAAGCGTGCGCAGGAGGAAATCGCGCGGATGGAGGTCACCGGCGGCGCCGGCGGCGGCCTGGTCACCGTGCTGATGACCGGTGCCCATGAGGTGCGCCGCGTGCAGATCGACCGCAAGCTGTTCGCCGACGACCCGGAGATGGCCGAGGACCTGGTGGCCGCCGCGGTCAACGACGCGGTCAACAAGGTGGCCGAGGCCAGCCGCAGCAAGCTCGGCGGCGTGACCGCGGGCATGAACCTGCCGCCGGGCTTCAAGATGCCGTTCTGAGCCGCAAGCCGGACTTGCAAGGGCACTTCGGGCCCTGCGCCCTTCCGCCTTCCTATCCGCCTACCCCATGACCGGTTCCCCCCTTCTCGCCGACCTCATCGACGCCCTGCGCTGCCTGCCCGGCGTGGGCGGCAAGAGCGCGCAGCGGATGGCGTTCCATCTGCTCGAACGTGAGCGCACGCGTGGCCTGAAGCTGGCCGCTGCGCTGCGCGAGGCGATGGAGCGCATCGGCAACTGCACGCGCTGCCGCAACTTCAGCGAGGAGCCGGTGTGCGCGCTGTGCGCCAGCGCCAGCCGCGACCGTCACGTGCTGTGCGTGGTCGAATCACCCACCGACCTGGCTGCGATCGAGCAGGCTACCGGCTATCGCGGGCAATACTTCGTGTTGCTGGGGCGGTTGTCGCCACTCGATGGCCTCGGCCCGGAGGAACTCGGCCTGGCGCAGCTCAGCGCTCGTCTGGGCGAAGGCGAGATCGAGGAAATGATCATCGCCACCAACCCCACCGTCGAGGGCGAGGCGACCGCGCACTACCTGGCGCAGCTTGCGCATGCCGGCGGCGTGCGGCCGACGCGCCTCGCGCACGGCGTACCGCTCGGCGGCGAACTGGAATACGTCGACCGCGGCACGCTGGCGCACGCGTTCGGCAGCCGCCAGGCGCTGGAATAGGCCGGCCCGCGGCGGTTCGCAGGTATGCTTTGCGCCTGTGAATCCGCATGAGGAGTCAGGCATGGGCGACACCATCTTCGGCAAGATCGTCCGGCACGAAATCCCGGCCGATATCGTCTATGAGAACGACGACGTCGTCGGCTTTCGCGATCTCAATCCGCAGGCGCCGGTGCACGTGCTGTTCGTCCCGAAGAAGCCGCTGCCCACGCTGGACGACGCGCGGCCGGGCGACGCCGAATTGTTGGGCAAGGTGCTGCTCGCCGCTGCGGACTACGCCAGGCAGGAAGGATTGGCCGGGCAGGGGTATCGCACCGTGATCAACTGCAACGAACATGGCGGGCAGACGGTGTTCCACCTCCACGTGCATCTGCTGGCGGGCAGGCGCATGAACTGGCCGCCCGGCTGAGGCTCGCGCTCCGCAGACAAAAAAACGCCGGCACAGGGCCGGCGTTCTGCCGTTGGCAAGGAGACGGCTTACTTGCCGCCGGGCTTGGGCGCAGGGGCCGGAACCGGCGCCGGGCGCACCACGATCACGCGCGGGCGGTTCCAGAACGGGTCGCCCCACGGTCCCCAGTACGGGCCCCAGCCGGGACCCCAGAACGGATCGTAGAAGCCCGGCGGGTAGTTCACGGTCACCGGGCGCTTGGGCCACAGGTAGACCACGTCGGCCTCCACGCGCGGGTAGGCGTAGTCGTACTCGCCCACCTTCTTGGTCACGGTGCCGTGCAGCGTGCCGGTGACGGTCAGCTCGCGGCCGCGGGTGAACACCTCCGGATCGTAGAAGCCCTCGTGACAGGCGACGAAGCGGCCTTCGGTCGCGCCGCTGGTCCCGGCTTCCGGCCGCGCCTGGCTGTCCAGCGGGCGCGAGAGCACGTAGAAGCAGGTCTGCTGTGGGCCCGGCTCGGTCGAGATGATCTCGCCGCCCCAGCGCACCTTCGCGCCGCCGGCGCCGCCCTGCTGGGCGCCGGCCGTGCTCACGTTGGAGTAGGTGCCCTGCAGCGGCTGGGGCACCGTTGCGCAGGCGGTCAGCAGGCCGAAGGCGGTAGCCAGGGCCAGAGGGCGATAAGGAAATGACATGATGGTTCTCCCTGGGGATAGCGGTCGCATGGCGGCCGCGTCGGCGTTCATTTGACCACGCGCCGGGGCCGGAATTCCCGTACCGCCCGCTGGAACTGGCGCAACAGTTCAGGCCGGGGTTCGTCGCTGGCGTAGCGCAGGTCGAGGTAGCGGTTCATCAATCGCTCCAGTTCGCTGCGCTGCGCGGGCAGGGCGCGGGCTGCGCGGCGCAGGTAATGCTGCGGTCCTTCGCCGCGACGGCGTGTGATGCCGCAACGGCCGAGTCTGGCTTCCAGCCGGCGCAGCGCCTGGCGCAGCGGTTCGGGTCGTTCGCGCCGCCACAGCGCCCAGCCTATGCCCAGCGCCACGAACAGCGCCATGCCGACTGCCAGCAGCAGGCCGAGCGTGGCCGTGCCGGTTTCCCGCACGCCGAACGGGGTCAGCAGGCCGCGCTGGCGCAGGGCGTCGAAACCGATAACGCCCTCCGTCCACCAGTGGTTGACCACGTCCCAGCGGTTGCGCAGCGCCCCGAGCCAGCCGCGCTGTGTCCAGCCGAGCTGGTCGCCCGCCGCGGCCGCAGCGCCCAGGCTGACCCGTTCCGGCCGCACCGCGGCGGTGGGGTCCACCCGCACCCAGCCGCGCCCGTCCAGCCACACTTCGCTCCATGCATGCGCGTCGGACTGGCGCACCAGCAGGTAGTTGCCCAGCCGGTTCCAGTAGCCGCCCTGGTAGCCGGTGACCACGCGCGCGGGGATGCCCGCGGCGCGCATCAGCACGGTGAAGGACGAGGCATAGTGCTCGCAGAAGCCCTCGCGCGTGCCGAACAGGAAATCGTCCACGGCGTCGCGCCCCAACGGTGCGGGCACCAGCGTGTAGCGGAAGCCGCCGTCGTGGAACAGCGACAGCGCCGCCTGCACGATCGCTCCATCGTCGTTGCCGTAGCGCGCCCGCCACTGCGCGGCCAGCGCGTGGGTGCGTGGGTTGAACCCATGCGGCAGGCGCAGCGCAAGAAGGCGGGCGGCTTGCGGCAGCTGTGCCTGCAGCCGGTAGCGCACGGCCGAGCGCAAGGTGTAGTGCCGCAGCTCGCGCACCGGCTGTTTGGCGAACACCTCATGGTCGGGGCTGAGCTGAGCATCGGCCGGCGCCGCCAGGGGCACGTCCAGGGCCGGCAGCAGGGTGCGGTCGCTGGGCTCCAGATCGATCCGGTAGGTGACGCTGCTGTCGGCTTCCACCGGTTCGGGCGAATGGGACACGCCGCCCGCCCGGTGCATCTGCGCGTGCTCCCAGGTACGCCCGTCGTAGAGCCACATCACGTAGCCGCGGAAGTAGCGCAGTTCGGGCGCCGGCAGCGGGCCGTCGAAGGTGACCCGCATGGCGGGGCTGTCGTCGGTCAGCAGATCGGTGAAGTTGCCGGGCGACATGCGCTCGCTCAGGCCGGTGCGTGCTTCGGCCGGGTTGGGAGCGCCCCACAGCGGCGAACTGAGCCGCGGCACCAGCACGAAGGCGAGCAGGGCCAGCGGTACCGCTGCCGCCAGCAGTGCGAGACCGGGCAGCAGCGCTCGCGGCAAGGGTGCGGCCGGCTGCGCCGGCTCCAGCGCCTGCAGCGTGGCCAGCGCAGGCAGCAGGCCGAGCGCCACGACGAAGGTCACGACCAGGCCCTGGTCGAACAGCAACGCCGCCATCAGGCCGAAGCAGGCGAAGCTGACGCCCACGCGCGCATCGCGCGGCGTTTCGCTCTCCAGCAGCTTGAGCACCAGCAGGCCCACGGCCAGTGCCGAACCGGGCTCGCGGCCGAAGATCGTGCCGTAGCTGAAGACCACCGCGACCGCCAGCAGGCCGATCAGCGGCAGCTTGAGCAGCAGCGGCGCGCGTGAGCCGTGGCGGCGGCGCTGCCGCCAGCGCATGGCCAGTATCAGCGCCAGCGCGATGTCCAGCCACCACGGCAGATGTACCGCATGCACGCCGAGCACGCAGGCCATGGTCAGGCTGAGCAGGTCGAACGCGCGGGCGTCCAGGGCCGGTTCGACGGGAGGGCGGCGCCTGATCCCGATCACGGCAGCGACGCCAGTGCGCTCATGCAGCGCGCGTAGTGGCCAGGCCCGCTGCCGACCTCGATCGGCTGGCCCGGCAGCCACAGGCTGTGGCGGCGCCCCTGTGCATGGGCTTCGCCCAGCCAGCGGGCGAGCCTGGCGATGCGGGCCTCGTTGTCCATGCCGTCCAGCTCGCGCCAGTCCAGGCGCCACTCGGGGCGGGACTCCGGTTGCTCGAAGTCCTTGCTGAGCAACTGGCCCAGCCGCGCGCTGGCCTTCCACGCGATGTGCTTGCGCGGATCGCCGCTGCGATAGTCGCGCAGGGCGGCCAGGTCTTCGCCGTGGTGCAGGCGCGGGCGCAGGCCTTCGTCGGCCGGCAGGCGCGGCGGTGGGCCGCCGCTTTCCGGCCGTGGCCACACCAGCACGGACTGCTCCGGATGCAGCCAGCTCCACGCACGGAACAGTCCCAGCGGCCAGGTGGTCCATACGCGCAGCCGCGGCAACGGTTGCCAGCCACGCTTCACCGTGGCGAGCGGCAAGGTGACGTCGGCCTTGCCGGAGGCGTCGATCACAAAGGCCTGGCTGGTGGCGCCCAGGTCCACCCGGACCGCATTGCGCGGGCGCGCCGACTCGAACTCCAGGGTCAGCGCGAGCGCCTCGCCGGCGATTGCCTGGCCGGCCCGCACGCCGGCGAGCGCCAGGCCGTCGAGCGTGCGGAAGGCGATCAGCATGCTGGCCGCGCCGGCGGCGCCGAGCATGCAGGTGAGCAGCAATGCGGCGTTGTTGGAGTAGTTCAGCGCTCCCACCAACATCACCATGAGCAGCAGGGTGAAGCCGATGCCGAAGCCGGTCGGCACGATGTAGATGCGCCGGCGGTGCAGTTCGATCGGCAGCGGCTCGGCGCGACGGAAGCGGGTCAGCGCGGGCAGCCGGCGCTCGGCCAGCTGCTGCAGGCGGCGCAGCGTGTCGCGCACGGTCAGTCGACCGCGGTGTCGGCCAGCAGGGCCCGGGCCAGCGCATCGCCGCTGGCGCCGCGGGAGGGCACCAGCCGGTGCGCGGTCATAGGCACGAACAGCGCCTGGATGTCCTCCGGCAGCACGTGGCCGCGGCCGCTCAGCAGGGCCCAGGCGCGCGCGGCGCCGAGCAGGGCGAGGCCCG
>NZ_JABFWW010000154.1 GCF_013362045.1 Frateuria sp.
CAGCGCTCGGCTGGAGCCCCGCCGGCTGCCGGCGTCGCGCGCGCCCTGTCCGGCGAGGGTGAGTGCATGGACGGGTTCGGCGATCTCCGGCAGGGCCCGCGGCTCGCGCAGCGCCAGCGGCAGCGCGTTGGCGTAGGCCTCGCCGGGCGCGGCCAGCCAGTAGTCGGCGGCCCACGCCAAGGTCTGCATCAGTTCGGCGTCGAGCAACGGGCCTTCGTCCAGCACACGCAGCACGCTCTTGAGGCGCGTGCCCGCGACTTTCGCCTCGGCGTCCGCGGCCACCACCACGCCGACCATCTTTTTGCGCCCGAACGGCACGAGCACGCGGCTGCCGGCAGCCACGCCACCCGCGGGCGGCAGGTAATCGAACAGGCGGGCAAGCGGTACCGGCAGGGCAACGCGGACGACGGCGGGCATGGCGACCTCGTGGGCGGGCCAGTGTAGCGGCTCCCGCACGGTGCCCTGCGGAGCAGCGCGGGCTTGCTGCCCTGTCATCTAGGAACCGGGTCTAAGTGGCTCTCGCCCGGTGGAAATTTCCCTTATCCACAAAGCTTGTGGATAAGTCTGTGGACGGCCCGGGGAGAGCGTGGTCAAAGCCCTGTCATCATGCCTTTCGGGACGCGCTGGGCAAAAAATGACCAGCTTGTTTAGCTATTGCAAATCAAATACTTGGAAGCTCAAGGCGGATCCTGTTCACATACTGGACATGTATCGATGGGCGGCCTTGACAGCTTCATGATGCTGTGCACAACCGCCCCGGAAGCGACGCTGGCAGTACCCGTCCGGCGCGTTTTCAGTGCGCGGCGCCCAGCACCACCACTACGCCCAGCACCACCAGCATCAACCAGAAGTAGCACCAGCCCACGCACCAGTACTTGAGCAGGGTCATCGGCCAGCCCTGGCGATAGATGCGTTTCTGCATGATCAGCAGGTAGGCCGGCATCCACAGCGCCAGGACTTGCCCGACCAGGCCCACGCTGCTGGCCGCCCATGCCGCGCGTGGCTGCAGCCAGACCGACAGCAGCCCGAGCAGGCCGGTAAGCAGCAGCGCGAGGAACAGGAAGGCGTGGCTGTGCAGCGCCACGATCAGGTGCTCCATGTAGAGCCGGCGGCGGAACACGTAGAACAGTTTCAGCATCAGGGCGAAGATCGGGATCATCACCACCATCGCCTGCGGCAGCAGGCTGAAGACGCTGGTAATCATTCGGCCGATCGCCTCGTGCTTCTTCTGCGGGTCGTCGTTGCCGAGACCCTCTTTCAGATTGGCCTCAAGATGCGTGACGAAGGCGGTCAGCCGGCTGTTCATGAAATCAGGCAGCCAGGACAGGTGCACCTTGGGCGAGGTCAACTTGCTGTGGGCCTGCCCGGCGTGGTCCACGCCGGGCAGGCCCTGTTTCGGCGGCGCGGCCGAACTGCTGCCGGCCGGAACCGCTCGCGCGAAGTCGGCCGGCAACGGTGCGGCACCCAGCGCGGCCAACCGTTCGTTGGCCTGGGCGCGCAGTGCGCGCTCGTTCGCATCCAGGGTGGGCGCCAGGCTGGCGGGCATGGTGCGGCGGGCGACGTCCAGGCCGTGCAGGCGATCCTTCAAGTCACCGCGCACCTCCGCGGGGACGTCGTCACCGGCGAAGGTGTCCTTGTGCACTGCAAGTTCGGCCTTGTCGGTGTTGGCCTGCGCACGGTCCACGCCCATGTCCACCATCAGGTGGAAGGCGAAGAACGCCAGCAGGCACAGCACGAACATCAGCCGGAACGGCGCCACGTAGCGCTGGCGCCGGCCGCCGAAATACTCCAGCGTCAGGAAGCCGGGCTTGAGCAGCAGCGGTGGCAAGGTGTGCACGATGCGCCCGTCCACGTGCAGGAACATGTCCATGCCGTCTTCCAGCATGTGGTGCACGGGCTTGAGCACGCTGTGCACCGACTGGCCGCAGTGGTGGCAGAACTCGCCCTCCAGCGGCGTGGCGCAGTTGGCGCAGTGCACCGCGCCGGCTTCGGTCAGCTCGTTCATGCGGGACGTCGCCAGAAGGAAAGTGCGCGATCTTGGCACAGCGCGCGGGCAGGGGCAGCCCTGCCGAGTCGGCTAGAATGGCCCGCCGCAAATGGATGCCCCTACGATGCAGACCATCGATCGCGCGCGCGTCGTGCACGAGGTCGGCGCCACCGTGCGCCTGGCCCTGCCGCTGGTGCTCGCGCAGCTGGCCGCGGTCGGCACCAACGTGGTCGACGCGCTGCTCTCTGGCCATTTCAGCGCGCACGTGTTGGGCGCGGTGGCGGTCGGCACCAGCGTGTGGTCGCTGGCGATCGTCAGCGGTATCGGCCTGATGATGGCGGTGCCGCCCTCGATCGCGCAGCTCGACGGCGCGGGCCGGCGGGCGGAAGTGGGGGCCGTGTTCCGCCAGGCGCTGTGGCTGGCGGTGACCCTGGGTGCGCTGCTTTGGTTCGGAGTGCGCCATGCCGGGCCGCTGGTCAACGTGATCGGCGTGACACCGAGCCTGCGCCAGGACGTCGAGGCATTCCTGCAAGCGATCAGCTGGGGAGCGCCCGCGCTGGCCTGCTACTTCGCGCTGCGCGGCCTTTCCGAAGGCCTCTCGCTGACCCGGCCGTCGATGATGTTCAGTCTCGGCGGGCTGGCCGTGCTGGCGCCGTTGGGCTACGTCTTCATGTTCGGCAAGCTGGGCCTGCCGCCGCAGGGCGCGCGCGGCTGCGGCATCGCGACGGCTGCGGTGCTGTGGCTGGAGATGCTCGGCTTCGCCGTCTACGTTCTTTGCCACCGCAATTACCGCGGGCTCAAGCTTTTCGAATGCTTCGAGTGGCCGCACTGGCAGCGCATCGGCGCGCTGCTGCACATCGGCGTGCCGATGGCGGTGACGCTGCTGGCCGAGGCCGGCCTGTTCGTGGCCACGGCGCTGTTGATCGGCACCATGGGCGAGGACATCGTGGCCAGCCACCAGGTGGCGATCAACGTGGCCTCGCTGTTCTTCATGATCCCGCTGGGGCTGGCCATGGCGATCACCGTGCGGGTCGGCAATGCGGTCGGCCGCAACGATGCGCGCGGCGTGCGCTATGCCGGCTTCTGCGGCATCGGCCTGGCGCTGCTCACCCAGCTGATCTCGGCCACGCTGATGCTGGGCCTGCCCCATGCGATCGCCTCGCTCTACACGCGCAACGCCAGCGTGATCGGACTGGCTTCGCAACTGCTGGTGCTGGCAGGACTGTTCCAGTTTTCCGACGGCATCCAGGTCGCCTCCAACGGCGCCCTGCGGGGGTTGAAGGACACCCGGGTGCCGATGGCGATCACCCTGTTCGCCTACTGGGGCGTGGGCATGCCGGTGGGCTGGTGGCTGGCCTTCCACCGTGGCCTGGGCGCGCGCGGCATGTGGATGGGACTGATCGCCGGGCTGACCGTGGCGGCGATGCTGCTGTTCACCCGCTTCTGGCGCAGCGCCTGGCGGCACCGCTGGTCCGTCGCGCCGCCGCCCGACGACATGACGGTGCGTTCGCAAGCAGTTACGCTGAACGATCACCTGTGAGGACCGATCGATGAGCACCCCGCCGCCGCTGCGCCGCCCGAACGGATTCTGGGCCTTCCTTCGCGTGATCGGCCGCGGCTTCAACGTAGTGCGGCTGGTGATCCTCAACCTGGTGTTCTTCTTCCTGCTGTTCGTCGTGCTGCTGCTGATCGTCGGCGGGATCGCCGCCAGCCGGGTGGCGCATACGGTCAAGGACGGCAGCGTGCTGGTGATCCAGCCCAAAGGCGAGCTGGTCGAGCAGTACAGCATCGAGCCGCTGCAGCGCGCCTTGCAGAGCCTTTCCGGCGAACCGCCCAGGCAGGTACAGCTGCGTGACCTGACCGGCGCCATCGACGCCGCCGCGCACGACGCGCGGATCAGCCACATCCTGCTGCTGCCCGACCAGTTGCAGGGCGGCGGCTTCGCGGCCCTGCGCGAGGTCGGCGCCGCGCTGGACCGCTTCCGCGCGGCCGGCAAGCCGGTGGTCGCATGGGGCGTGAACCTGGACCAGGGCCAGTACTACCTGGCCGCACACGCCGACCGCATCCTGCTCGATCCGCAGGGCGGCGTGATGATCACCGGCCTGGCCAACTACCGGCTGTTCTACAAGGACCTGCTCGACAAGCTCGGCGTGGACGTGCACCTGTTCCGCGTCGGCCGCTACAAGAGCGCCGCCGAGCCCTACATCCTCGACCACGCCTCGGACGATTCCAAGGCGGCCGACAGCTACTGGATGACCGGGCTGTGGAGCGAGTACATCGACGAAGTCGCCAAGCTGCGCAAGCTCGACCCGGCCGCCGTGCGCGGCGACGTCGACGGGCTGCCGCAGGCCATCGAGCGCACCGGCGGCGACCTGGCGAAGCTGGCCCAGGACGAACACCTGGTCGACGGTACCGCCACCCGCGAGCAGCTCGATGCGATGCTGCGCAAGGGCGGCGTGCCGGCGGGCGACAAGCCGCAGGAAGGCTTCCGCCAGATCGGCCTGGACCGCTACGTGGCCAACCTCGACAGCGGCGACGCCTTCGCCCCGGGCGTGGCAGTGGTCGTGGCCGAAGGCGAGATCGTCGGCGGCAAGCAGCCGCAGGGCAGCGTGGGCGGCGAGTCCACCGCGGCGCTGATCCGCAGCGCGCGCCACGACCGGCGCACCAAGGCGCTGGTACTGCGCATCGATTCGCCCGGCGGCGAGGTGTACGCGGCCGAGCAGATCCGCCGCGAGGTGGAGCTGACCCGCAAGGCCGGCATTCCCGTGGTCGTCTCGATGGGCAATGTGGCCGCCAGCGGCGGCTACTGGATCGCCATGAACGCCGACCGCATCTATGCCGAGCCCAACACCATCACCGGCTCGATCGGCATCTTCGGCATGTACTACGCCGTGCCCGGCGCGCTGGACAAGGTCGGCATCCACAGCGACGGCGTGGGCACCGGGCCGATGGCCGGCGCCTTCGACATCACCCGGCCGCTCGATCCGAAGGCGGGGCAGGTGATCCAGGCGGTCATCGACAAGGGTTACCGCGACTTCGTCGGCAAGGTGGCGCAGGCGCGCCGCAAGAGCTTCGACGCCACCGACGCGATCGCCCAGGGCCGCGTGTGGACGGGCCGGCAGGCGCTCGAGCGCGGCCTGGTCGACCAGCTGGGCGGCCTGGATGCCGCGCTCGACGGCGCCGCCGCGTTGGCCAGGCTCGGCAAGGGTTACCACGTGCGCTACGTCGAGGCGCCGCTGGGCGGCCTGCAGCAGTTCCTGCTCGGCATGAACCAGAGCGCGATGATGCAGGCCGCGCAAGGCTACGGCCTGCGCCTGCCTCCCTGGTTGGCGCAATTGCCGCGTCTGGCGCCGGAACTGAAGCTGCTGCGCGCCGCCCAGGCCGGACGGCCGAACGTTTACGCCTACTGCTTCTGCGCGCCGCGCTGAGAGCGTTCGGATCCTTCGCCCACTCGAGGGCGAAGGGCTGCGGCGGCGCGGCCGGCTATTGCTCGGCCTGCTGCAGCGCCTTCTGCTGCTGCTTGGCCTGGTCGTCGACCAGCTTCTTCACGTCCTTGGCGCGTTGTTCGTCCTTCTTCATGTCGTCCCAGGGCGTGGCCACGCGCTTGGGCGCAGCGGCGGCCTGCGGCTCGGGCGCCTTGTTGGAGCAGCCGGCCAGTGCCAGCAGCAAGGCGATGGGCAACAACGGCTTCATGGCGACTCCCCTTCGGCGGCGAGGCCGCAGTCTCCCGCCGCCGGG
>NZ_JABFWW010000217.1 GCF_013362045.1 Frateuria sp.
TCACCTGATAGACGAAGGTCGGCGCGCCGAAGGCGTCCTTCACTCGGCGCAGCACGTCGAGATACGGCATGCCCGGCTTGACCATCACCGCATCGGCGCCCTCGGCCAGGTCGAGCTCCACCTCGCGCAGCGCCTCGTCGGAGTTGGCCACGTCCATCTGGTAGGTATGCTTGTTGCCCTTGCCCAGGTTGGCCGCCGAGCCGACCGCGTCGCGGAACGGGCCATAGAAGCTGGAGGCGTACTTGGCCGAGTAGGCGAGGATGCGCGTATGGATGTGCCCGGCCGCCTCCAATGCGTCGCGGATGGTGCCGATGCGCCCGTCCATCATGTCCGAGGGCGCGATGAAATCCATGCCGGCCTCGGCCTGCGCCAGCGACATCTTCACCAGCGCCTCGACGGTGGGCTCGTTCATCACGTAGCCGTGCTCGTCGATCAGGCCATCCTGGCCGTGCGTGGTGTAGGGATCCAGCGCCACGTCGCCGATCAGGCCGAGCTGCGGGTACTTCGCCTTCAGCGCGCGGGTGGCGCGATGCATCAGGTTGCCGGGGTTCCAGGCCTCGGCCGCATCTTCGCTCTTGACCGACGCGCCAGGCGAGGGGAACAGCGCCAGCGCCGGGATGCCCAGTTCCACGCACTCGCCGGCAAGCTTGAGCAGCTCGTCGATCGACAACCGCGCCACGCCAGGCATCGAGGGCACCGCCTCGCGCTGTCCTTCGCCCTCGATCACGAACGCCACCATGATGAGGTCGCTGGCCAGCAGCGTATGCTCGCGCATCAGCGCCCGGGAAAAGTTGTCGCGACGCATGCGGCGCATGCGGATGGCGGGAAAGTTCATGGCAGGGGATGCCCTTGCAGCGGAAGGCGGCCATTGTACGACGCGGCCATTGCGGCCCCGCGCGGCATCCGGCCACATCGAGGCTGGACGCGGCCGGCGCGGCCCGGCACGCTACGCAGATGGCTTGCCTGGAATCACCCATGAGCGTCCCCTTCCCCACCCTCCTTGCCGACCTCGGCGGTACCAACGTGCGCTTCGCCCTCGCCGACGTGACGCGCGAGCAACCCCTGCTGACCGAAAGCGTGCGCCGCTACCGCGTGCGTGACTTCGCCACGCTGGCCGGCACCATCCGCCAGTACTTCGCCGACACCGGGCTGGCGGCGCGCCGCGCGATCATCGCCGCGGCCGGGCGCATCGCCGACGGCGAGACCGTGCAGATCACCAACAATCCCTGGGCCGTCGCCGCGCATGCGCTGCAGGCGGAACTGGGCATGGAATCGGTAAGGCTGGTGAACGATTTCGCCGCGCAGAGCATGGCGGTGTCGCTGCTGCGGCCCGAGCATCTGCAGACCGTCGGGCAGCCGCCGCTGCCGCGGCTGGACCGCCATGACCACCAGACCTTCGTGGTGATGGGCCCCGGCACCGGCCTGGGCGTCGGTGGCCTGCTGCGTCGCGAGGGCCACTGCAGCGTGCTGGAGAGCGAGGGCGGCCATGCCGGCTTCGCCGCGCACAGCCGCGAGGACATCGAGATCCTGCACCGGCTCAACGAGCGCTTCGGCCGCGTCTCCAACGAGCGGCTGATCTGCGGCAACGGCCTGGTGAATCTTTATACGGCGCTGGCCGACATCGCCGGCGAGCGGGCGCAGGAGTACACCCCCGAAGACATCACCGCGCAAGCCGGCGCAGGCAGCGACCCCCTGTGCGTACGTGCGGTGGAAACCCTCGCCGGCATCTTCGGTTCGGTCGCCGGCGACCTGGTGCTGACCCTGGGCGGCTGGGACGGCGTCTACCTCACCGGCGGCCTGCTGCCGATCCTGCTGCCCTGGCTGCAGCGCGGCGGATTCCGCCAGCGCTTCGAGGCCAAGGGTCGCTTCACCGAGACGATGCGCCAGGTACCCACCGTCGCCGTGCTGCATCCGGAGCCGGGCCTGCTCGGCGCCGCCGCGCTGGCGGTGATGGAGGCCGGCCGCCCGTTGCTGCCGCGGCCGTAGCCTGCAGCGTTTGCCGGCAGCCGCCGGCTCCGCCTCGCGCCCGGGCTGCGGCAGCAACGTCGCCTTGAGGAGAGTTCGATGTACCGCAGCAAGACCTCCTTCCTGTTCGACCTCGACGGCACGCTGGTCGACAGCGTCTACCAGCACGTGCTGGCGTGGAAGGAGGCGCTGGACCACGAGGGCATCGACCTGGCGGTGTGGCGGATCCACCGCAAGATCGGCATGAGCGGCGGGCTGTTCACGCAGATCCTGCTGCGCGAGACCGGCATCGAGATCACCGAGGAGCGGGTCGCGCGGTTGCGCCAGTGGCATGCGCAAGCCTATACGCGCCGCGCCGAGGCCGGTGGCGTACGGCCCCTGCCCGGCGCACGCGAGCTGCTGGCCTACCTCACCGACGCAGGCCTGCCCTGGGCGATCGCCACCAGCGGCCGCATGCAGACCGCCGCGCACAACCTGGAGGCGCTGGGCGTGGACCCGTCGAAGGTGCCGGTGGTGACGCGCGACGACGTGCGCCACGCCAAGCCCGATCCGGACCTGTTCGTCACCGCCGCCGAGCGGCTGGGCGTGGACATCCGGCACGCGCTGGTGCTGGGCGACAGCATCTGGGACATGCTCGCCGCGCAGCGCTGCCGCGCGCTCGGCGTGGGCCTGCTCTCCGGCGGCTACGGCCAGGAGGAACTGGAGCACGCCGGCGCCTTCCGCGTCTACGAGGATCCCGCCGATTTGCTTTACCACATCGACGAGGTCGCCGCGCGCGACTGAGCTCCGGCAGCCGCTGCAATGTCTATCCTATCACCTACGGATCAATGGATGTTTTCGAATTGAATTTGCAGTTTAATCTCTCTTACAAAAGGATTTCCCTGAAGAGCTCTACGATAGTCGTCCAATAGGAACACCTGAGACGAGAAGCGCTGAAAGAACTGATCTACCTCAAGCGCTGGCACGTTATAGCAATCCAGCTGAAGAATTACCCGCTTACCCTTCGATTCAGGGAATTTTTCGGCTAATTGCCCGTCTAAAATGGCATCGATAGAATCATACAGGCGTGCCTGGATCCGGCCAAGCTGTTCTTCAATCGAATCGCGCCACGGCCCTTCCTCCACAAGCACTACCCGCCACTCGTCCGGCGAGTCTCCTCTAGAGACAAAATCAACAACCGTGCTCTTCTCATCACTCATTTTCGTTCCTAGCACGCATGCCGATCGACCGTACATGACGTCAACGTTGTAGGCTGGCCAGCCGGCAAGCCAGCTTTTGTTGCATTATTTCCTACAGGAATGACTGCTCGGCCAGCCTCGACATCGGCTTTAAGTTTCGCCTGTCCAGGTGTAAGTGGCGAACTGCCCGTCTTGGTTTCGACAACTCCACCGTCCTTGGTGACAAAATCGGGGCGCGTACGAGAACCGTCACTCGTTTTAAAAGTTACTTGCTCCCCAGCGATTTTATCTCCGAGCTTAGCTCGCGTAATGGCCTCGCCCGCCTTCCCCTTGGCAGCGTTCTCGTAAATAGTTGTTGCTTTCTTGCCGATACCAACGGTCGTTCGAATAGCGGAAATGGCCTTACTTGGAGGCAACACATTTGCCACTGCATTGATTTTTTCTTCGGCAGACATCGACACCGGAGTGTCGTGAGGACCAGGAGCATTTGCATAATCCATCGTAAAATAAAGGATCACGCCAATACAGATCGGGCACCGCCCATCCGGATCAGTAAACCTGACCGGATTATTGTAAGCATAGGGATAACGATTGAATCCGAATAACCCGCCCGGCTCTATGTTCACGGGATCCGGGCTGAGCATACGGCCCACGGCCGGGTCGTAGTAACGCGCTTGCATATAGACAAGCCCGGCGTCTGCGTCATTTACGTGTCCGGTATATCCAGGACCTGTCGAGGGACTACCTAACGTCTGAGTACCGTAAGGCCGATAGTCGAACCTCGCTGTGATATTGCCGTTGGCATCCGCTTCGGCCAACGGCGTTCCCTGCGGGTCCGTGTAGACGTACGTGATCTTGCGAGCGGCATTCGAGTGAGCGAGCCCTAACCCCGGCACCCAAAGCGAGAGTGCAGCCAAGCACATGAGAAGTCTGTTACCGAAGCTGAGCATTCTTTTATCTCCTCCGTGAGGTGTACTGCGCAGTGTAGTGGCTTGGACAAGTGCATCTTCGGGAAATCGAGCGGCATGGAGACTACGGCGGTTATCAACCCGGCGCCAGCAAGGCGTCCAGATCGTCCTGGTCGAAGCTCAGCTTCTCGCGCGCGCCGCCGCCCTCGAGCACCGCTTCGGCCAGTTCCGCCTTGCGCGCCTTCAGTTCCTCGATGCGCTCCTCGACCGTGTCAGCGGTGATCAGGCGGAACACGAACACCGGCTTGTCCTGGCCGATGCGGTGGGCGCGGTCGGAGGCCTGCGCCTCGGCGGCGGGGTTCCACCATGGGTCGTAGTGGATCACCGTGTCGGCGGCGGTGAGGTTCAGGCCCACGCCGCCGGCCTTGAGCGAGAGCAGGAACAGCGGCACGTCGCCGTCCTGGAAGCGCTGCACCGGCTCGGCGCGGTCGCGCGTCTCGCCGGTGAGCATCACGTAGCTGACGCGCTTGCGCTCCAGTTCCGCGGCGATCAGCTTGAGCATCTCGGTGAACTGCGAGAACAGCAGCACCTTGCGCCCCTCGGCGAGCAGCGCCGGCAGCATGTCCATCAGCAGTTCGAACTTGGCCGACTCGCGCACGCCACGCGCCGCCTCCAGCTTGACCAGGCGCGGATCGCAGCAGACCTGGCGCAGCTTGAGCAGCGCATCGAGCACGACGATGCCCGAATGCGCGATGCCGCGCTGCGCGATCACCT
Source organism: Frateuria sp. (assembly GCF_013362045.1). Classification (GTDB taxonomy): domain Bacteria; phylum Pseudomonadota; class Gammaproteobacteria; order Xanthomonadales; family Rhodanobacteraceae; genus Frateuria_A. The sequence continues at coordinate 4,826 of NZ_JABFWW010000217.1, forward strand.
CGCGCAGCTCGTCGGCGAGGGTCAGGCGCAGGCTTTCGTACAGCTCGCGCTGGCGGCCGTCGAGCACGACGCGGCGGGTGATCTCGGTCTTGGGCGGGAGCTCCGCGGCGACCTGCGCCTTGGTCCGGCGCAGGATGAAGGGCGCGAGGCGGCGGTTGAGGCGCGCCTGGCAGTCCTCGTCGCGCTGCTTCTCGATCGGCACGCGGTAGTGGCGGCGGAACGCGCCTTCGTCGCCGAGCAGGCCGGGCACGGCCAGGTCCACCTGCGACCACAGTTCGCCCAGGTGGTTTTCCAGCGGCGTGCCGGTGAGGCAGATGCAGCGCGGCGCGCGCAGGCTCAGCACGGCGCGGCGTGCCTGCGTGCGCGGGTTCTTCACCTGCTGCGCCTCGTCCAGCACGATCAGCGCGAAGGGCTGTTTCCTCAAGGTCACCACGTCGCGCGGCAGCAGCGCGTAGCTGGTGAGCACGATGTCCTGTGCGCCCAGCTGCGAGAAGTCGCCGCTGCGCTGCGGGCCATGCAGCGCGAGCACCTTGAGGTCAGGCGCGAAGCGCGCGATCTCCGCCTGCCAGTTCGGGATCAGGCTGGTCGGCACCACCACGAGCGCCGGCTGGACCAGCGCGCCGCGCTGCTTGAGCGCGAGCAGGTGGGTGATCAGCTGCAGCGTCTTGCCCAACCCCATGTCGTCGGCGAGCACGCCGCCCACGCCGGCCTCGGCCAGCGCGTTCAACCAGCGCAGCCCTTCGCGCTGGTACGGGCGCAGCTCGACGGTGAGGCCCTCGGGAATCGCGTCGCTGGCGCGCTCGGCGGCGTCGCGCAGGCGCGCGGTGAAGCCGCGCAGCGCGTCGGGCGCGCGCAGCTCGCCACCGCTGGGCAAGGCTTCGACCAGTTCCTCCAGCC
>NZ_JABFWW010000176.1 GCF_013362045.1 Frateuria sp.
CCACCCCTTGAGCGTTTCGCGGAGTTCGCAGGCGAACGCGGGAGTTTGCGCATTTAACGAAAAATTTATAGAACTGGAATTGTCGGACGGCAGCCAAGTTTTTCGTCCAAGATGTTGATTACCAACAACTTAACGGAAGTTTTTCGAGAAAAATCCCACCGCCGATCACCCCAAGCGCCCGCTGCGGAGTATCATTCGAAGTCCGAGGGTTGATCACTTGGCAGTGGGCCCCGGATCGCCGCCCGGCGCGTCAGGCGGGTCAGCTCCTCAGCCTGACGCGTCTGGGCAGCACTTTTAAGACCGGCCGGTCGGCCACCATCCCTGCAACCACGTCTCCCCTGCACACCTCGACGCGCCTATGCGCGCCGATGCGATGCGTGGACCCTCAGGCCTTCTTGGGCGTGTGCGACACACACCAGCCCTTGGCGTTCACCGACTTGCCGGGGAACAGCTGGCAGGGGCCGTAGCCGGTCGTGCCGGTGCCGCTATAGAACTGGCAATTCGCGCACACGTCGCCGGACTTGTGCTTGGGGTTCTTCGAACTGCTGGCGTCCTCGGTATAGTCGAGCGCCTTGGCCGTCGGATCGGACTCGGCCACGTGCGGCAGATCCGCCGCACGTGCAAAACGCGGCAAGCTCCCCACCACCGCCGCGGCCGCTGCGGTACCGGCAGCCACCTTGAGGAAACGCCTGCGCGACTGGAGATCTTTCTCTTGCGACATGGGTGAACCTCCGTTGTTTCCGCCACCGCGGATGCGGCAGCCCAGGCCGATGGTACGCTCGCCGTGTCAATGAAACCTGACTTGCGAGAACGACTCGCATTTGCCGCGGAACGCACCGGTCCGCGTGCTATAGTCGCCCACCGTTTGGACGTCCAAATCGCTCATGCAGGAACTCCCCTCCTCCGTCGATCCCGCCCGCTTCGCGCTGTGTGCGGACACCATCGCCGAAGCCGCGCGCGAGCTGTCCGCGCTGGGCTGGACGCCGGCCACCAGCAGCAATTTCTCGATGCGCATCAACGGCGAGCTTGCCGCGGTCACCATCTCCGGCCGCGACAAGGGCCGGCTGGGGCGCGAGGACATCATGCTTGTCGACATGGCCGGGCACGCCGTCGGCACTCGCGCCCGCCCCAGTGCCGAGACCGAACTGCATACCCAGGTCTACCGCCGCATGCCCGCTGTGCAGGCCGTGCTGCACACTCATTCGCGCACGCAGAGCGTGGCCTCGCGGCTGTTCGCCCGCGCCGGGCGCGTCGTACTGGAAGGCTGGGAACTGCAAAAGGCCATCACCGGCTACACCACGCACGAGAGCGTGCTTGAGATCCCGGTGTTCCCCAACACCCAGTACATGCCCGAGCTGGTCGCGCAGGTCGATGCCTGGCTGGATGCCGGCAAGCCGCTGCATGCCTACCTGATCGATGGCCACGGCATCTACGCCTGGGGCACCGACATGGCGCAGGCGCGTCGCCACCTGGAAGCGCTCGAATTTTTGCTCGGCTGCGAGCTGGACCTCAGGAGACTGTCTGCATGAGCCGCCTGCGCATCTACGACGAGACCCACCCGGCCACGCCCGCCAGCGTGCACACCGCGCCTGCCGAAATCGCCCGCGAACTCGGCAGGGCCGGCGTCCGCTTCGAGCAGTGGGGGGCCAGCGCTCCGATCGCCCCCGGCGCAAGCCAGGAGGACGTGATCGCCGCCTACCGGAGCGACATCGACCGGCTGATGCGCGAGGAAGGCTACCAGTCGGTCGACGTGATCAGCCTGGCGCCCGACCATCCCGATCGCGCGGTGCTGCGGCAGAAGTTCCTGAGCGAACACACCCACAGCGAGGACGAGGTGCGCTTTTTCGTCGCCGGCAGCGGCCAGTTCACCCTGCACATCGGTGGCAAGGTCTACGACGTGCTATGCGAGGCCGGCGACCTGATCGGCGTGCCCGACGGCACGCCGCACTGGTTCGACATGAGCGAGGCGCCCTATTTCGTCGCCATCCGCCTGTTCACCAACAAGGAAGGCTGGGTGGCCAACTTCACCGGGGCGGACATCGCCGAGCGCTTTCCGCGGATGGAACCGGCCGCGCGCTGAGATCCACAGGTTGGCTTCGACCCGCCTTGCGATACCGGTGGCCGATAGCCTCATCTGCACTGCCTGGGCAGCGCAGCGGCTATCCTTGCCGTCCTCCCCGGACACGTGCCGCCCATGACCACCATTCGCGCCATCGTCACCGACATCGAAGGCACCACCAGCTCGATCAGTTTCGTCAAGGACGTGCTGTTTCCCTATGCGCGCAAACGCCTGCCCGCATTCATCGAAACGCACGCCGACCGGCCCGAAGTGCGGCACTGGCTGCACGAGGCGGCCAAGGAAGCGGGCATCATCGAGGCCAGCCGCCAGGAGATCATCGAGCTGCTGCTGGGATGGATCGACCAGGACCGCAAGTCCACCGCGCTCAAGGCCCTGCAGGGCATGATCTGGCAGGCGGGCTACGAAGCCGGCGAATACCGCGCCCACGTCTACCCGGAAGTGGCCGCCCGGCTGCATGCCTGGCGCGCCGACGGGCTGCACCTGTATGTCTACTCCTCCGGCTCGGTACCCGCGCAGCGGCTGTTCTTCCGTTACAGCGAGGCGGGCGACCTGACGCCGCTGTTCGCCGGCTATTTCGATACCGAGACCGGCCCCAAGCGGGAAGCGGCCTCGTACGCGAGGATCGCCGAGGCGCTCGGCGAACGGCCGGAACACATCCTGTTCCTGTCCGACATCGTGGAGGAGCTCGATGCCGCCCGGGCGGCCGGGCTGCAGACCGGCTGGCTGGTGCGGCCGCCGCAGCCGGCGCCGGCTGATCCGCGCCATCGCGTGCATGCCGACTTCGACGCCATCGAGGTCTGACGGGAGCTGCGATGCGCACCATCTTGACAGCCCTGCTCGCCTTTGCCGCCGGTGTTCTAGCGATGCTGGCGGTGCAGCATGGCCGGCTGCCGCGATCAACGGTTCCGCACGCGCAGGTCCTGACCGCGCAGCCGGCCGCTCCCGCAACCGTGCTGCCGCCGCCGGACGAAACGCAGGCCGAAACGGCGCCGGGCGACGACTGGCCCGAGCAGGCGCCCACGCCCGAGCAGGTGATCTACGCGCAGCCGCAGCGGCTGGGACAGGCGCTGGCGCAGCTGCGCCCACGCGTGCCGGGCAAGCCGAACCTCTACCTGCTGGCCTTTGCCGGCGACGGCAGCGAGGACGTGTTCCGCAACGAAGCCGAATACGCCGCCCACCTGTTCACCCAGCGCTTCGGCCCCAGCGCCCACGCGCTGGTGCTGGAGAACCATCCCGACACCCTCGCCAGCCGCCCCCTCGCCACCTGGAGCAACCTGGAGTTCGCGCTCGATGGCCTGGCCAAGCGGATGGATCCGCAGCACGACATCCTGCTGCTCTACCTCACCAGCCACGGCAGCGAGGACCACAGCCTATTGGTGGACATGGATCCGTTGCCGCTGGACCAGATCGGCGCGGAGGATCTGGGCGCCATCCTCAAGGCGCGGCCATTCAAGTGGAAGGTGGTGGTGGTCAACGCCTGCTACTCCGGCGGCTTCGTGCCGCCGTTGCGGGGCAACGGCACCCTGGTGATCACCGCCGCGCGCGCCGATCGCAGCTCGTTCGGTTGCGGCAACGACTCGGCCGCCACTTATTTCGGACGTGCCTGGCTGATCGACGCGCTCAACCGCACGAGCGATTTCGTCGCCGCCTTCAGGCAGGCTTCCGGCGAGGTCGCAACCTGGGAGCGGCAGGATCACCTGCTCGCATCCGAGCCGCAGATCGACATCGGCCCCGGCATCGCAGGCCAGCTGTCCAAATGGCAGGCCGGCATCAGGCTCGGGCCGCCTGTGCCCTTCTCTCCGGCAACCACGCCCGTCGCCTTGCAGAAAAAGGCAGCCGCCAGCAGATAACGGCGGCGGTGCATGAGGAGCGCCATGCAATGACGCTCGCATCACCCCGAATGGCGCTCCATCAGCACGCGCGTCACCTGGTCCCACCCCAGGCCCCGGGACCGCAGCAACACGACCAGGTGATAGATGAGGTCCGCCGCCTCGCCGAGCAGTGCGGCATCGTCCTGAGCAACGGCGGCCAGCGCCGTCTCCACGCCCTCCTCGCCTACCTTCTGCGCCACCCTGCGCACGCCGCCATCCAGCAGTTGCGTGGTGTAGCTGCCGGCCGGACGCTCCCGGGCGCGCCGGGCAACCAGGGCATCGAGCTCGGCCAAAAAACCGGCCGGCGGTTGCACCTCGCCGCCGAAGCAGCTGCGCGTCCCCCGGTGGCAGGTCGGCCCCGCGGGCTCGGCCAGTACCAGCAGCGCATCGGCATCGCAGTCCGCATGCAGGCCCTTGAGCCTGAGCACGTTCCCCGAACCCTCGCCCTTCATCCACAGGCGCCCCTTGCTGCGGCTGTGGAAGGTCACCATGCCGCTTGCACGTGTCGCCGCGAGCGCCTCTGCGTCCATGTAACCCAGCATCAGCACCTCGCCGGTAAGCCAGTGCTGCACGATCGCCGGCGCCAGCCCGCCGCCCTTGGCGAAATCCACGTTCAATGCTTTCTCTTCAAACCGCAACATGACACCTCGTCCCGCACGGATGACCGGACAACGCCGGCCACGACCTAGACACGCACAGCCACGCCTTGCGTGGCCAGCCACTGCTTGAGCGCCGGCACCTCGATCACGCCCGCATGGAACACGCTGGCCGCCAGCGCCCCGTCCACGTCGGCATCGACGAACACGTCGCGGAAATGCTCGCGCACGCCGGCACCGCCCGAGGCCACCAGCGGCACTTCGCAGATGGCGCGCGCCTGCGCCAGTTGTCCGACGTCGTAGCCGCCGCGCACGCCGTCGCTGCCCATGCAGTTGAGCACGATCTCGCCCGCGCCCAGGCGCTGCGCCTCGGCAATCCAGTCCAGCGTGCGCCATGGCAGCGCCCGCGTGCGCGCGGGGTCGCCGGTGTACTGGCGCACGCGCCACTCCCCGTCGGCATCGCGCAGCGAATCGACACCGACCACCACGCACTGCACGCCGAACGCGTCGGCCAGTTCGCCGATCAGCGCCGGCCGCTCCAATGCCGGCGAGTTGATCGATACCTTGTCCGCTCCCGCGTGCAATACGGCGCGCGCCTCCTCCACGCTGCGGATGCCGCCGGCCACGCAGAAGGGGATGTCGATCACCCGGGCCACGCGCTCGACCCAGCCGCGATCGACGCCACGTCCCTCGGGGCTCGCCGTGATGTCGTAGAACACCAGCTCGTCCGCGCCCGCGTCACGGTAGCGCAGCGCCAGTTCGACGATGCCGCCGACCACCGCGTGGTCGCGGAAGCGCACGCCCTTGACCACCTGGCCGTCGCGCACGTCCAGGCAGGGAATGATGCGGCGGCTCAGCATCGCGCACCCTCGCGGGTCTGCGGGATCGGACCGCGCAAAGCGATCGCCTCGTCCAGGCCGAAGCGGCCTTCCAGCAGCGCACGGCCGAGGATCACGCCATGCGCACCGGCCGCCCGCGCCGCGCCGATGTCCTCCACCGAGCGCACGCCACCGGACGCCTGCACGGACAGCGTGGGCGCCAGTTCCGAGAGATGGCGGTAGAGCGCCAGGTTGAAGCCGGCCAGCATGCCGTCGCGATCGATGTCGGTGCACAGCAGGTGGCGCGCGCCGTGCGCCGCGTACCAAGATCGGAAGAGC
>NZ_JABFWW010000045.1 GCF_013362045.1 Frateuria sp.
CAGGCACGGAGCCGGCCAGGGAGCGGTTCCAGGCGTCCCATACTTGGCGGCCCAGGGCTTCGAAGTCGGCGACGGGATTCTGCGCGGTCACGGGCATGCCTTGCTGGGGATCATGGGATCGTAGCAAAAAGCCGTATGAGGGTAGGTTTCAGCCAGGGCGACGCAATGGTGGGCTGAAGCCCACTCTACGGTGGACGCACGTGGATTAAGCCGGTATTGCAAGCGCCCCAAAAAAAAAGCGGGCCGGTGGCCCGCTTTTTGAATTGGATCGGAGCCCTTATCGCGAGCCCAACCCCTCACCCCAGCCCTCTCCCCGGAGAGGAGAGGGAGCAAAGTGCTCAGCCGTTGGCGGCCTCGTCCTCGGTCACGGCCTTCATGGACAGGCGGATGCGGCCCTGCTTGTCCACTTCCAGCACCTTGACCTTCACGATGTCGCCTTCCTTGAGCTTGTCGGAAACCTTCTCGACGCGCTCGGAGGAGATCTGCGAAACGTGCACCAGACCATCCTTGCCCGGCATGATCGTCACGAACGCGCCGAAGTCCATCAGCTTGGCGACCTTGCCCTCGTAGATGCGGCCCGGCTCGACGTCGGAGACGATCTGCTCGATGCGCTTCTTGGCCTCGTCGGCCGCCAGGCGGTTGACCGAGGCGATGATCACGGTGCCATCGTCGCTGATGTCGATCGTGGTGCCGGTCTCTTCGGTGATCGAGCGGATGGTTGCGCCGCCCTTGCCGATGACTTCGCGGATCTTGTCAGGGTGGATCTTGATGGTGAGCAGGCGCGGGGCGTACTCGCTCATCTCCGAACGCGGCGTGCTGATCACCTTCGCCATCTCGCCCAGGATGTGCAGGCGGCCACGCTTGGCCTGGGCCAGCGCCACCTTCATGATCTCCTCGGTGATGCCGTCGATCTTGATGTCCATCTGCAGCGCGGAGATGCCATCGGCGCTACCGGCCACCTTGAAGTCCATGTCGCCGAGGTGGTCCTCGTCGCCCAGGATGTCGGACAGGACCACGAACTGCTCGCCTTCCTTGACCAGGCCCATGGCGATGCCGGCGACCGGCGCCTTCAGCGGCACGCCGGCGTCCATCATGGCCAGCGAGGAACCGCACACCGAGGCCATCGAGGACGAGCCGTTGGACTCGGTGATCTCCGAGACCACGCGCAGCACGTACGGGAACTCTTCGATGCTCGGCTTGACCGCCTGCACGCCGCGCTTGGCGAGGCGGCCGTGGCCGATCTCGCGGCGCTTCGGCGCGCCGAAGCGGCCGGCCTCGCCCACCGAGAACGGCGGGAAGTTGTAGTGGAACAGGAACGGATCCTTCGACTCGCCTTCCGGCGCGTCGATGATCTGCGCGTCGCGGGTGGTGCCCAGCGTGGCCACGACCAGCGCCTGCGTCTCGCCACGGGTGAACAGCGCCGAGCCGTGGGTGCGCGGCAGCACGCCGACGCGGACGGTGATCGGACGGACGTCGTCGAGCTGGCGGCCGTCGATGCGCACCTTGGTCCTGAGCACGCTGTCGCGCATGGTGCGGTATTCGAGCTCGCCGAATTCCTTGGCCAGTTCGGCGGACGACCAGGCGTTGGCTTCGGCCTGACCCTTGAGCGACTCCAGCACGTCGGCCTTGATCGCGGCGATCGCGTCGCGGCGCTGCAGCTTGTCGCGGATCTGGAAGGCTTCTTCCAGCTTGTTGCCGACGGCGCCCTTGAGCGCAGCAACCAGCGATTCGTTGCGCGCCGGCGGCTGCCAGCCCGAAGAGGGACGGGCCGCTTCGGTGGCGAGCTCGGCGATCGCATTGATCGCGACCTGCATGTGCTTGTGGCCGAACATCACCGCGCCGAGCATCACGTCCTCGGAGAGCAGCTTGGCTTCGGACTCGACCATCAGCACGGCACCGGAAGTGCCGGCGACGACCAGGTCGAGGTCGGAAGTCTTCAGCTCGGTCGCCGACGGGTTCAGCAAGTACTGGCCGTTCGCATAGCCGACGCGGGCGGCGCCGATCGGGCCCTTGAACGGGATGCCGGCGAGGCTGAGCGCGGCGGAGGCACCGAGCATGGCAGGGATGTCGCCGTCGACTTCCGGATTGAGCGAAACGACCTGTGCGATGACCTGCACTTCGTTCTTGTAGTCCTCCGGAAACAGCGGGCGGACCGGACGATCGATCAGGCGCGAGGTCAGCGTTTCCTTCTCGGTCGGGCGGCCTTCGCGCTTGAAGAAGCCGCCCGGGATGCGGCCGGCCGAATAGAACTTCTCGACGTAGTCGACGGTGAGCGGGAAGAAATCCTGCCCCTCGCGCGGCTTGGCCGCGGCGACAGCGGTGACCAGCACCACGGTGCCGCCCATGCTGACCATGACCGCACCGGATGCCTGGCGGGCGATTTCGCCCGTCTCCAGCGTGACTTCGTGATTACCGTACTGGAATGACTTGGTTACTTTCGCCACGGGCTTTTCCTAAATTGTGCGGCCACGGATGGCCGCTTTTTGATCTTCGCGTTCAAGGATGAACGCACAAACCAAACAGTGCGGCCATGGATGGCCGCTTTTTGATCCTCGCGTTCATGGATGAACGCAGAAATCACCTACGCAGACCGAGGCGTTCGATCAGGCTCTGGTAGCGAGCCAGATCGCGATCCTTCAGGTAGGCGAGCAGGCTCTTGCGGCGGTTGACCAACTGCAGCAGGCCGCGGCGCGAGTGATGGTCCTGCTTGTGTTCCTTGAAGTGGCCGGTGAGGTGGTCGATGCGGGCCGACAGCAAGGCCACCTGCACCTCCGGCGAGCCGGTGTCGTTCGGCACGCGGCCGTAGTCAGCAATGATCTTGCTGGTCTGTTCTGCGGTAAGGGACATGGGTATCTCTTCCTTCAAAATGCGGATGCGGAACTTGTGCAACGTCACCGCCCGATGAAGTTGCACAAGCTCCGCTGGTTGGATGTAAAGCTCTGGAACAAGCTCGCTATTGTAGCTAGGGCGGGCGGTTTGCAACAAGACCGCGCAATCGCGTCATTCCGGCCGGCTTGCGGGATCTTCAAGGCGGGCCACGTTGAAGCCGCGGACGATGCGCACGCGGCCGGTCGCGTCCGGTTCCACCAGCGCCAGCAGCTGGCCATCGGGGCCATAGGCCGCGCTGCGGCCCTGCCCGGGCGGGCCGGGCCAGGGAATCTGCTGGCCCCGGCTGATCGCAAGCGCCCGGGGTCCGTCCAGCGGCAATGCCGGCAGGTCGGTCACGCCGGCGCCAAGCGGCATCAGCAAGGCCTCGAGGGCTGCCTCGCCCTGCCCGGCAGCCTGTTCCAGCTCCCCCAGCGTGACCATCGCAGGCTCGCGGAAGGGCTCCACCCACAGGCGGCGCAGCGCGGTCAGATGAGCGCCGCAACCCAGCCGCTCGCCCAGATCCACGGCCAGGCTGCGGATGTAGGTACCCGAGCCGCACTCGACCCGCAGGCGCAGGCGGTCGCCTTCGTGCGCCAGCAGCTCCAGGCGATGGATCTGCACCTCGCGTGGCGGCGCTTCGACCGCTTCGCCACGCCGGGCCTTCATGTACAGGGGTTCGCCATCCTGCTTGAGGGCCGAATACGCGGGCGGCACCTGCACGATGCGGCCGCGCAGCGTGGCCAGCGCCTGTTCGAGGGTCGCCGCATCCAGCGGTGGTACGGACCGCTCGGCGACGACTTCGCCCTCGAGATCGGCCGTGGTGGTGGTGACACCCAGCCGGCATTCGGCGAGGTAAGCCTTGCGCGAACCCAGCAGCATGCCCGCGATTTTTGTCGCCTCGCCAAAGCACAGCGGCAGCAGGCCGGTGGCCAACGGATCGAGCGCACCGGTATGGCCGCCCTTGGTCGCACGCAGCAGCTTGCGGGCCGCCTGCAACGCCTGGTTGGAGCTCATGCCCAGCGGCTTGTCCAGCAACAGGATGCCGTGCAGGTCGCGAAGGCCCCGGCGCAGGCCGCGGAGATTACGGCTGGCCTTCGCCATCGGTACCTGGCTGGATATCACCCGAGTCGCGCAACAGGCGCTCGATGCGCTCGCTCTTGTCGACCGAATCGTCGTACTTGAAGCGCAGCTCCGGCACGCGCCGCAGGCGCATGCTGCGCGAGAGCGTGCGGCGGAATTCCACGCCCAGCTCGTTGAGCGCCTTGACCGCTTCCTTGGCGCGCTCCGGCTGCAAGGCGGTCACCCAGACGGTGGCCCAGTCGAGGTCGCGGGTGACTTCGACGTCGGACACGCTGACCGACGGCAACGCGTGATCGCGCACGGCGGCGTGCACCAGCAGGCCGAGCTCGCGACGGAGCTCGGCGCCTACGCGGTCGGTACGTTTGAAGTCGCGTGAGGGCATAGGAACTCCGAACAGGAAAACCCTTCCCCATTCAAGGGAAGGCGCCCCCGAAGGGGCGGAGGAGGGTTCGTGCCTTGCGTGTCGTTGCCGCAAACCCGAGCCCTCGCCCCACCCCTCTCCCGGCGGGAGAGGGGCTTGAGCGTTACAGCGTGCGGGCAACCTCGATGCGCTCGAAGCACTCGATCTGGTCGCCGACCTTGACGTCGTTGTACTGCTTCACGGCGATGCCGCACTCCATGCCGTTGCGCACTTCGTCGACCAGGTCCTTGAAGCGGCGCAGCGATTCCAGCTCGCCCTGGAACACCACCGTGTTGTCGCGCAGCACGCGGATCGGCTTGTTCCGCTTGACCGTGCCCTCGGTGACCATGCAGCCGGCTACCGCGCCGAACTTGGAGCTGCGGAAGACCTCGCGCACCTGTGCGATGCCGATGATCTCCTCGCGCACTTCCACGCCCAGCAGGCCCGAAGCGGCCTGCTTCACCTGGTCGATGACGTCGTAGATGATCGAGAAATAGCGCACGTCCAAGCCGGCGGTGTCGATCACCTTGCGGGCCGAGGCATCGGCACGCACGTTGAAGCCGATGATCAGCGCCTTCGACGCGGCCGCCAGCGTGGCGTCGGACTCGGTGATGCCGCCGACGCCGGCCGCGATCACGTTGACCTTCACGTTCTCGTTGCCGATCTGGCTGAGCGAGTCGCGCAGCGCCTGCACCGAACCCTGCACGTCGGCCTTGACCAGGATGTTGAGCGTCTGCTGCTCGTTGCCCTGGCCCATCTGCGCCATGATGTCCTCGAGGCGGTTGGCCTTGCTGACCATGCGCGTCTCGCGGCGCTTCTGCTGGCGCTCGGCGGCCACTTCGCGCGCCAGGCGCTCGTCGGCTACCACCACGAAGTCGTCGCCCGCTTCCGGCACGCCGGAAAGGCCCAGCACCTGCACCGGGATCGACGGGCCGGCTTCCTGCACGGTCTTGCCGTTCTCGTCCACCAGCGCGCGCATACGGCCGTATTCGACGCCGCAGACCACGAAGTCGCCGCGCTTGAGCGTACCCTGCTGCACCAGCACGGTGGCGACCGGGCCGCGGCCCTTGTCCAGGCTCGACTCGATCACCACGCCGGAGGCAGGGCCGTCGAACACGGCGGTCAGCTCCATCACCTCGGCCTGCACCGAGATGGCGTCCAGCAGGTCGTCCACGCCCATGCCCGTCTTGGCCGATACCGGCACGAACGGGGTGTCGCCGCCCCACTCTTCCGGAATGACCTCCAGGTTGCCCAGGCCCTGCTTGACGTGGTCCGGATTGGCGTCGGACTTGTCCATCTTGTTGAGCGCCACGATCAGCGGCACCTTGGCGGCGCGCGCATGCTGCACGGCCTCGGCCGTCTGCGGCATCACGCCGTCGTCGGCGGCCACCACCAGCACGACGATGTCGGTGGACTGCGCGCCGCGGGCGCGCATCGCGGTGAACGCGGCGTGGCCCGGGGTGTCGAGGAAGGTGATCACGCCCTTGGGCGTGTCCACGTGGTACGCGCCGATGTGCTGCGTGATGCCGCCGGCCTCGCCCGCGGCGACCTTGGTGCGGCGGATGTAGTCCAGCAGCGAGGTCTTGCCGTGGTCGACGTGGCCCATGATGGTGACCACCGGCGGACGCGTGGCCTTCTCGCCTTCCAGCTCGGCGTTCTGGGTGTGCGCGGCCAGCGCGGCCTCGGCGTTGTTCTCGCTCGCCTCGACCGGCGTGTGGCCCAGTTCCTCCACCACCAGCGTGGCGGTGTCGCGGTCGATGGTCTGGTTGATGGTGGCCATCACGCCCATCTTGAAGAGCGCCTTGACCACTTCCGAACCCTTGACCGCCATCTTCTGCGCCAGGTCGGCGACGAGGTTGGCCTCGCCCACCACCACTTCACGCACCACCGGTGCGGTCGGGCGCGAAAAGCCATGCGCACCGGCTGCGGCGACCGCGCCACCGCGGGCAACATCGCGGCCGCCCTTGCCGGGCTTGCCACGCTTGCTGGAACGGCGCGCACGATCGGCATCGGACAGATGCAGCTCGCCGCCGGCAAAGCGCTTGCCGCCCGGGCCTTCGTCGCGATCGCGACCGTGGCGGGCCTTGGCGCCGCCGCGCGTATCGGACGGCGCTGGCGCCGGGGCCGGTGCGGGAGCCGGCGCGGCAACGACGACCTTCTTCTCGCGCTTACGCGGCTCGTGGATGCGCGGCACGATCATGCCGAACGCACTGTGGTCGGTGGTGGATTGCGCTGCCGGCGCGGGTGCCTGCGCAGCCGCGGAGGCGGCGGGCACGACCTGCTCGGCAGCGGCTTCCTGCGCAGCCGGCACGGCCGCCTCCGGCGCCTCGACCGACGGCACAGCCGCCTGCTCGTCGTGGCGCCGCGCCTCCTCGGCCTGGCGCTGTTCGTCCAGTGCGCGCTGCTGCGCTTCCTGCTGACGACGCTGCTCGGCTTCCAGGCGCTCGCGCTCCTCCTGCTCGCGCTGTTGCTGCGATTCGGCCAGCTTGCGCACGGCCTCCTCGCGCTCCGGCTCGACGCTGGCCTCCTCGGCGATCACGCTGCGCTTGACGTAGGTGCGCTTGGCGCGCACCTCGACGTTGACCGTCTTGGCGCTGCTGGATGCGCCGCGCCCGCCGGGCGTGGCGACCTTGAGTTCGCTGACCTTGCGCCGCTTGAGCGTGATCTGCCGCGGCGAGCTGTCCTCTACTTCGGGAGCCGCCTCACCCTTGCCGTGGGTGCGGCGCAGGAAGCCCAGCAACTTCACCTTCTCGGTGCTGCTGATGACCTGCTCCGGATCGGAGAAATTCATGCCCGCCTCGCCGAGCTGCCCCAGCAGCTTGGCGACCGGCATGCCCAGTACCTGGGCGAGTTGTTTGATCGTTACATCCGACATCGTGTTCTTTCTCCGCCGTTCCCGCGCTCACAAGTCCGTACGGCCTCAAGCCTGCACGTCCACCTCCATCCCTGGCGGAAACCCCGCATGGGGCTTCCTCGGCGCGCCCTTCCGAAGGCGCCGCCGTCCGCGGTCAGCCGCCCTTCTCCAGCCGCTCGATCATCGGAGCGCGGGCCGCCATGATCAACGCGGCGGCGCGCTCCTCGTCCATGCCCTCGATGTCGATCAGGTCGTCGACCGCCAGGTCGGCCAAGTCGTCCACCGTACCGATTTCGCGTGCAGCCAGCGCATAGGCCGTGGCTTCGTCCATGCCCGGCAGGCCGAGCAGTTCCTCGGACGGCTCGGCGATGCCCTCTTCCACCGCCAGCGCCTCGGTGAGCAGCGCATCGCGGGCGCGGGCGCGCAGTTCCTCGACGATGTCCTCGTCGAAGCCCTCGACCGCCAGCAGCTCGGCGCTGGGCACGTAGGCGATTTCCTCGACGCTGGAGAAGCCTTCCTGCACCAGGATGTTGGCGATCTCCTCGTCGACCTCGAGCTTGTCCATGAACAGCTGGCGCGCAGCCTGCTGCTCGGCCTCGCTCTTGGCGGTGACCTGGTCCTGCGTCATCACGTTGAGCTGCCAGCCGGTGAGCTTGCTGGCCAGGCGCACGTTCTGGCCGCCGCGGCCGATGGCCTGGGACAGCTTGTCCTCGGCCACCGCGATGTCCATCGAGTGCTTTTCCTCGTCCATGATGATGGACTGCACCTCGGCCGGCGCCATCGCATTGATGACGTACTGCGCCTGGTTCTCGTGCCACAGGATGATGTCCACGCGCTCGCCGTTGAGCTCGTTGGACACCGCCTGCACGCGCGAGCCGCGCATGCCGATGCACGCACCGATCGGATCGGTGCGCGTGTCGTGCGCGAGCACCGCGATCTTGGCGCGGTCGCCCGGGTCGCGGGCGCAGCCCTTGATCTCGACCAGACCCTGCCCGACCTCCGGCACCTCGAGCTTGAACAGCTCCATCATGAACTCCGGCGCCGCACGCGAGACGAACAGCTGCGGGCCGCGCACTTCCGAGCGCACCTCGTAGAGATAGCCGCGCACGCGGTCGCCGACGCGGGCCGATTCGCGCGGGATGGTCTTGTCGCGCGGGATGAAGGCCTCGGCGTTGGAACCCAGGTCCAGGTACACGTTGCCGCGCTCGACGCGCTTGACGATGCCGGTGATCAGCTCGCCGATGCGGTCCTTGTAGGCGTCGACCACCTGCTGGCGCTCGGCTTCGCGCACCCGCTGCACGATCACCTGCTTGGCGGCCTGCGCGGCGATGCGGCCGAACTCGGCGTTCTCGATCTGCTGCTCGATGTAGTCGCCCACCTGCGCGTCGGCGCGCTCGTCCACGGCGTCCATCAGGCGCAGCTGGTGGTACGGCGACTCCATCTCGCCGTCGTCGGCGATGACTTCCCAGCGGCGGAACGTCTCGTAGTCGCCGCTCTGGCGGTCGATCGCGACGCGGATGTCCGGATCCTCCTCCGGATAGCGCTTCTTCGCGGCCGAGGCCAGCGCGGCTTCCATCGCCTCGAAGATCACCTCGCGCGGCACGCCCTTCTCGTTGGCAACCGCATCGACGACCAGCAACAGTTCTTTGCTCATTGCAGCAACTCCAGAATATTTGTGCATTCGTCCGTGAATGCGAGAGCCAAGAAGCGGCCATCCTTGGCCGCACTCTTCAATTTTTTATTTGCCGGCCTTCTTTGCCGGTTGCTTGCCGCCGGGCTTGGGCTGCGGCATGTAGCCGAGCGCGGCCCAGTCCGGCACCACGCGCGCACTTTCCACCGCACCATGGTCGAATTCGAACGTCTTGCCTTCCGCTTCGAAAGTCAGCCGCTGGCCATCCACCGCGGCCAGCTTGCCGCGCAGGCGGCGGCGTCCCTCGATCGGCGCCTTCAGCAGCACCTTCACTTCCTGCCCCACCACCCGGGCGAACTGCTCCGCGGTGAACAACGGGCGGTCGATGCCCGGCGAGGAAACCTCCAGCACGTAGTGGCCCGGAATCGGATCCTCCACGTCCAGCAGCGCCGACAGCTCGCGGCTGGCCGCCTCGCAATCGTCCAGCGTGACCTCGCGCCCCTCGGCGTGGTCGAGCACGTCCAGATAGACGCGCAGGGTACTCTGCCCCTGCGATGGGGAAAACTCCACGCCGATGCATTCCAGGCCCAGGTCGACCAGGATGCCGGTGAAGCGTTGTGCGAGTGCCTGCGTATCCATATCCGTCGTTTGCCTGGCGTCAGAAACAAAAAATGGGCTCAAGCGGCCCATTCCCTTACCTCGACGATGTGCCGACTCGTCCAGGCTCTTTCCGGCGGCGTCGCAAGCAGAAGAGCCTGAAACATCGCGACGCATCCTTGCGCCCAACAAAAAAGCCTCACGAGGAGGCTTTCTTGTTCTAAGAAAGATCTGGTAGCGGGGGCAGGATTCGAACCTGCGACCTTCGGGTTATGAGCCCGACGAGCTGCCAGACTGCTCCACCCCGCATCAGAGTCCGCAAACTATAGCGGCATGGCCGATTTCTTGCAAGCTTTTCCGTGCTCGATTTCTTGCAGGATGGACTTCAGCCCATCTTTCCACATGGTGGGCCGAAACCACCACGTGCAGCCTCTCAGCCGGCAAACGCCGCGCGGCACCAGCCCAGCAACGGCCCCCAGTACAGGCCCAGCGCCAGCAGCACCAACGCGTTGAGCGAGAGCATGGTGCGCAGGAATCCATCGGACTGCGGACGAAGCTCCAGACCTTCGGCGGGCTTGTCGAAGTACATCACCTTGACCACGCGCAGGTAGTAGTACAGGCCGATGATCGCGAACACCACGCCGACCATGGCCAGCCACAGCATGCCGGCGTGGATCGCCGCCTGCAGCACCAGCAGCTTGGCGAAGAAGCCGAACATCGGCGGCACGCCGGCCAGCGAGAACATCGCCAGCATCATCAGGAAGGCCATCCACGGCGAGCGCTGGTTCAGGCCCTTGAAGTCGTCGATTTCCTCGCATTCGAAACCGGCGCGCGCCAGGGCAAGAATCACGCCGAAAGCGGCGGTGCTCATCAGCGCGTAGCTGATCGCATAGAACATGGCCGAGGCATAGCCTTCAGGGCCCGCGTTGACCAGGCCGAGCAGCAGGTAACCCATGTGCGAGATGGTCGAGTACGCAAGCAGGCGCTTCAAGTTGGTCTGCACGATGGCGACCAGGTTGCCGATCGCCAGCGAGGCCACCGCGAGCACGGCCAGCATCATCTGCCACTGCCCCGCCAGCCCCCCCATGCCCGACTCGAGCAGCCGGTAGGCCATGCCGAAGGCGGCCAGCTTGGAGGTGGAGCCGACGAAGATGGTGACCGCGGTCGGCGCGCCCTGGTAGACGTCGGGAATCCACATGTGGAACGGCGCCACGCCCAGCTTGAAGCTGATGCCCACGACCATGAAGATCAGGCCGAACACCAGCAGGTGGTCCAGGCCGGCGTGAACCACTGCGCCATGCAGCTGCGCCAGCGCCAGCGTGCCGGTGGCGCCGTAGACCATCGACATGCCGTACAGCAGCATGCCCGAGGACAGCGCGCCCAACACGAAGTACTTGATCGCCGCCTCGGACGACAACCGCGAATCGCGGTTGAGCGCGACCAGGCCATAAGAACACAGCGTGAGCAGTTCGAGGCCCAGGTAGACCATCACCAGGTTGCCCGCCGACACCAGCAGCATCGCGCCGATGGTCGCAAAGATCATCAGCGTGTAGAACTCGCCCTGGAACAGCTTGCGGTCGGCCAGGTACGGGCGCGAGAACACGAAGATCAGCGCGGTACACAGCAGCGCGAACACCTTGAGGATCTCGGCCACGGCGTCACGCACGAACATGCCGTCGAAGGCGGTCACCGCCACGTCGGGCTGGCCGGCCACCACCAGGTAGATCGCCACCAGTACGACCAGGATCGAAACCCAATGCAGGATGTTGCGTTGCTCGGGCTTCATCCAGGCGTCCAGCAGCAACAGCAGGCACGCCGCCGCCACCAGGTAGAACTCCGGCAGCATGATCAGGATGTCGTTGAAAGTCGGCATGGGCGTGTGATTCCGCTTAGATCTTGTGAACGGCGAGCTGCTGGACCAGCTGCGACACCGAGGCGTCCATCAGGTGGATCAGCGGCTGCGGCCAGATGCCCAGCGCCAGCACGGCGGCGGCGAAGGCGATCAGCACGAACGCTTCGCGGCCGTTGATCTCCTCCATCTCGCGCACGTGCGGGTTGGTGATGTCGCCCCACAGCACGCGCTTGACCATCCACAGCGTGTAGGCCGCGCCGATGATCAGGGTGAAGGCGGCGAACAACGCGATCCACGGGTTGGCGGCAAAGCTGGCCAGCACCACCATGAACTCGCCGACGAAGCCGCTGGTGCCGGGCAGGCCGGAGTTGGCCATGGCGAACAACACATAGAAGAAGCCGAACCAGGGCATCACGTTGATCACGCCGCCGTAGTCCTTGATCAGGCGAGTGTGCATGCGGTCGTACATGACGCCGATGCAGGTAAACATCGCGCCGGAGACGAAGCCGTGCGAGATCATCTGCACCATCGCGCCCTGCATGCCGAGCTTGGCCGCATCCAGGTTGCCGCTGCCGCGCACCAGCATGAAGGCGATGAAGATGCCCAGCGTGACGAAGCCCATGTGCGCCACGGACGAGTACGCCACCAGCTTCTTCATGTCCTCCTGCACCAGCGCCACGTAGCCGATGTAGACGATCGCCACCAGGCTCAACACGATCACGACCCAGGCGTAATGGTCGCCGGCATCCGGGGTGATCGGCAGGATGAAGCGCAGGAAGCCGTAGGTACCGACCTTCAGCATCACCGCCGCCAGCACCACCGAACCGCCGGTCGGCGCCTCCACATGGGCATCCGGCAGCCAGGTGTGCACCGGCACCATCGGCACCTTGATCGCGAACGCCAGCAGGAAGGCGAAGAACAGCCAGCTCTGCTCCTTCATGGTCAGCGGCAGCGCAGCCAGCGCGTGCAGGTCGAAGGTGCCGGCCTTCAGGTACAGATAGATCAGCCCGATCAGCATGAAGATCGAGCCGAAGAACGTGTAGATGAAGAACTTCAACGTTGCGTAGACGCGCCGCGGGCCACCCCAGACACCGATCAGGATGAACATCGGGATCAGCATCGCCTCGAAGAACACATAGAACAGCAAGGCATCGGTCGCGCAGAACACGCCGATCATCAGGCCCTCGAGCACCAGCATGGCGGCCATGTACTGGTGCGGCTTGTCCTGGATCACCTGCCATGCGCCGGCGATCACCAGGATGCCGACGAAGGTCGTGAGCAGGATCAGCGCGATCGAGATGCCGTCCACGGCAAGGCTGTAATGCACGCCGAGCGAGGCGATCCACACGTGGCTTTCGGCCAGCTGCATGGTGCTGTCGGTGGCGTTGTAGGCCGGCAACAGGTACAGGCTGGCCACGAAGGTCAGCACCGCCACCAGCAGCGAGATCCAGCGCGCAAGGCCGGGGCGGGCAGCGCCGGCCAGCAATACCGGGATCGCGCCGACGATAGGGAGCCAGATCACCAGGCTGAGCAAATGATTGAACATGGAGCGCGCTTCCTTATTGCCCGATCAGCCCGGATCCGAAAACCCAGAACCCGCCCAGCAGCAGGATCAGGCCGAGAATCATCGCGAAGGCATAGTGGTAGAGGTAGCCCGACTGCAGGCGCCGGACGGCGGCGGCGATGCCGCGCACCAGGCCGGCGGAGCCGTTGACCATGGCGCCGTCGATCACCGCCGCGTCGCCGGCCTTCCAGAACAGCCGGCCCAGCTTCACGCCGCCGCGGGCGAAGAACGCGAAGTACACGTCGTCCACCCAGTACTTGCGGTCCAGCATGGTCCACAGCGGCTTGAGCGCATTCTTGATGCGCCCTGCCATCGCCGGGTTGAACAGGTAGATGTAGGTGGTGATCACGAAGGCCAGCGCCACCAGCGCGAACGGCCAGCTGAGGAAACCGTGGAGCGCCATCGCGGCGGCGCCGTGGAACTCGTGGCCCAGTTCGCCCAGCACGTCGTTGGCGTCCTCCACGTGGATCGCCTGGCCGAACCAGTTGCCGAACAGCGCCGGCCCGACAGTGAAGAAGCCCACCAGCAACGACGGGATCGCCAGCAGGATCAGCGGCAGCGTCACCACCCACGGCGACTCGTGCGGCGGATGGTGCAGCACGCCCGGCTCGCCATGGCCCGGCTCGGTATGCGGGTGCTCGTTCGGACCGACCGCCGTGTGGGCATCGCCATGCTCGTGGGCGTCTTCGTGGGCATGGCCGTGCGACGCGTGCGCATCATGCCCGTGCACCACCACGAAGCGCTCCTTGCCGTGGAAGGTCAGGTACATCTGGCGGAAGGTGTACAGCGCGGTGACGAACGCGCCGGCCAGCACGCAGGCGTAGGCGTAGCCCGAACCCCAGCGGTGCGACTCGCCCACCGCCTCGATGATCGCGTCCTTGGAGTAGAAGCCCGAGGTGAACGGGATCGCCACCAGCGCCAGCGAGCCGATCCACATGGTGATCCACGTGATCGGCATGTACTTGCGCAGGCCACCCATGTAGCGCATGTCCTGTTCGTGGTGCATGGCGATGATCACCGAGCCCGCGCCCAGGAACAGCAGCGCCTTGAAGAAGGCGTGCGTCATCAGGTGGAACACCGCGCCGGCATAGGCCGACACGCCCAGCGCCACGGTCATGTAGCCCAACTGCGACAGCGTCGAGTAGGCGACCACGCGCTTGATGTCGTTCTGCACGATGCCGATCAGGCCGGTGAACAGCGCGCCGGTGGCACCGATCACCATGACGAAGCTGAGCGCCCCGTTGGACAGCTCGAAGATCGGCGACATGCGCGCGACCATGAAGATGCCCGCCGTCACCATCGTCGCAGCATGGATCAGCGCGGAGATCGGCGTCGGGCCTTCCATCGAGTCGGGTAGCCACACGTGCAGCGGCACCTGCGCGGATTTGCCCATCGCGCCGACGAACAGCAGCACGCAGATCACCGTGGCCGCGTCCCAATGCGTGTTCGCGGTCAGCGCCAGCGACTTGCCGATCAGGCTGGGCGCGCTGGCGAAGGCGGTGGCGTAGTCCAGCGTGTTCAGGAAGTACAGCACCGCGGCGATGCCGAGCAGGAAACCGAAGTCGCCCACGCGGTTGACCAGGAAGGCCTTGAGGTTGGCGAAGATCGCGGTCGGGCGCTTGTACCAGAAGCCGATCAGCAGGTAGGACACCAGGCCCACGCCTTCCCAGCCGAAGAACAGCTGCATGAAGTTGTTGCTCATCACGAGCATCAGCATCGCGAAAGTGAATAGCGAGATGTAGCTGAAGAAGCGCTGGTAGCCCGGATCCTCCGCCATGTAGCCGATGGTGTACACGTGCACCAGCAGCGACACGAAGGTGACCACCACCATCATCATGGCGGTGAGCCGGTCGACCAGGAAGCCAACGCTGACGTGCAGGCGGCCGATCTCGAACCAGGTGTAGATGTCCTGGTTGTAGGCCGGCGCGCCGCCCGCCGTGATCCGGTAGAGCACGTAGAACGACAGCACGCAGGAGATCAGCAGCCCGAGGATGGTCGCGCTGTGCGCGCCTGCGCGGCCGATCTGCTTGCCGAGGAAGCCGGCGAGCAGGCAGCCGGCCAGCGGCGCCAGCGCGATGATCAGCAGGATCGTTGTTGACAGTTGCATCGGCTCAGCCCTTCATCGAGTCGATTTCGGCGACGTTGACCGTGCTGCGGTTGCGGAACAGCAGCACCAGGATCGCCAGGCCGATCGCGGACTCGGCCGCCGCGACGGTAAGGATGAAGAACACGAACACCTGACCGGCCACGTCGCCGTGGAACCGCGAGAAGGCCACGAAATTCATGTTCACCGCGAGCAGCATCAGCTCGATCGCCATCAGCAGCACGATCACGTTCTTGCGGTTGATGAACAGCCCGGCGACGGCGATACAGAACAGCACCGCGCCCAGCACGATGAAATGCGACAGCGTGATCATTGGCGTGGCTCCTGCGAGGCGGTGGGCTCGTCCGGGCGCGAAGGCGCCATCTTCACCACGCGGATGCGATCGCGTGCCTGCACGCGCACCTGCTCGCTGGCCGACTCGTGGCGCTTGTCGCCGCGATGGCGCAAGGTCAGCGCCACGGCTACCACCACGCCTACGGTGAGGATCAGCGCGGCGATCTCGAACGGCAGCAGGTACTGCGTATACAGCGCCTGGCCCAGCCACGCGGTGTTGGACATGCCTGCCGCGGCGGCGGGGTTGGCCCCCATCACCTGCCCGTGCATCGCCCGCACGCCGATCAGCGCCAGCATCTCCGCCAACATGACCAGCGCAACGACGATGCCCACCGGCAGATAGCGGATGAAACCCTCGCGGACGTGCTCCTGCTTGATGTCGAGCATCATCACCACGAACAGGAACAGCACCATCACCGCGCCGACGTAGACCACGATCAGCGCGATGGCGAGGAATTCGGCCTCCGCCAGCAGCCAGATGCAGGCGGTGCTGAAGAACGTAAGCACCAGCGAGAGCACCGCGTGCACCGAGTTCTTCAGCGTGATCACCGCAAGCGCAGCGGCCACGGTGACGGCGGCGAAGCCGTAGAAGCAGATGAGTTGGAACAGGTTGGTATCGATCATGTCGGTGCCTTCAGCGGTACGGCGCGTCTTGCGCACGGGCCGCGGCGATTTCCGGCTCGAAGCGGTCGCCGATGGCGAGCAACTGCGCCTTGGTCACCACGTTCTGGCCGCGCTGTTCGAAGTGGTACTCCATCACCGAGGTCTCGACGATCGAGTCGACCGGGCAGCTCTCCTCGCAGAAACCGCAGAAGATGCACTTGAACAGGTCGATGTCGTAGCGCGTGGTACGGCGCTGGCCGTCCCCCTCGCGCGGCGCCGAGTCGATGGTGATCGCCAGCGCAGGACACACCGCCTCGCACAGCTTGCACGCGATGCAGCGCTCCTCGCCGTTGGCGTAGCGGCGCAGCGCATGCAGGCCGCGGAAGCGGTTCGAGCGCGGGATGTGCTCCATCGGGAAGCGCACCGTGTACTTGGGCTTGAACATGTAGCGCAGGGTCAAGCCCATGCCCTTGAACAGCTCGATGAGCAGCAGGCTCTTGAAGTAGTCGGTAATGCGGCTCATAGGAAGTCTCTCGACGTGTTCTCCCTCTCCCCGCCGGGGAGAAGGTGCCCATCAGGGCGGATGAGGGGCAGGTGCTCGCGAAGACCTCTCATCTCATACCCCCGTGCCGGCAACGACCCAGCCGAAATACTTCATGCAGCCGGCCACCAGGACCCACACGATCGTGATGGGGATGAACACCTTCCAGCCCAGCCGCATGATCTGGTCGTAGCGGTAGCGCGGGAAGGTCGCGCGGAACCACAGGAACAGGAAGGACATCAGGAAGGCCTTGATCAGCAGCCAGGCGAAGCCGCCCGTCCAGATCCAGTTGATCCAGCCGGGGGCGTCGGCGTGGATCCAGCCCTGCAGCGGGCTCAGCCAGCCGCCCAGGAAGAAGATCGAGGCGAGGAAGCTCACCAGGATCATGTTGGCGTATTCGGCCAGGAAGAAGATCGCGAAGGCCGAGCCGGAATATTCAACGTGGAAGCCCGCGACGATCTCCGACTCGCCCTCGGCCACGTCGAACGGCGCACGGTTGGTCTCGGCCACGCCCGACACGAAGTAGACGACGAACACCGGCAGCAGCGGCAGCCAGAACCAGTCGAAGAAGCCCTTGCCGCCGGCCTGCGCGTGCACGATGTCGGTGAGGTTGAGCGAGCCGGCCAGCACCAGCACGCAGACCAGCGCCAGGCCCATGGCGAGCTCGTAGGAGATCACCTGCGCAGCCGAGCGCATGGCGCCGAGCAGCGCATAGCGCGAGTTGGACGCCCAGCCGGCGAGGATGATGCCGTACACGCCCAGCGAGGTCATCGCCAGCAGGTAGAGCAGGCCCGCGTTGACGTCGGCCAACACCATCTTCTCGCCGAAGGGCACCACCGCCCAGGCGGCGAACGCCGGCACCAGCGCCAGCAGCGGCGCGAGGTAGTACAGCACGCGGTTGGCGCTGGAAGGCAGGATCACTTCCTTGAGCAGCAGCTTCACCACGTCGGCGAACGCCTGCAGCACGCCGAACGGGCCGATCTTGTTCGGTCCCATGCGCACGTGCATCCAGCCGATGACCTTGCGCTCCCAGTACACGAACATGGCCACGGCGACGATCAGCGGCAGGGCGATGGCCGCGATGTAGCCGACCGGCACCAGCACTTGGTGGATGAGTTGATCCATGGTCGGTTACGCCTTGCTCAGGGTGATGGCCGCGCCGTACGGGGGCAACGTGGCAGTCAGGTCATGCGCGGCATCGATCCATGCGGCGCCATCCGGCACTGCGGCATCGATCGCCACCGGCAGCAGCGCGTCGGCAACGCGAACCTGCGCGCCGTCGGTGAAGCCCTGGCGCATGGCCTCGTTCGGATTGAGCCGCACGGCGGGGGCGCGATTGATCGGATGGGCATTGAGCGCCGCCGACCGACGCAGCACCGCGTCGCTGCGATAGATCGGCCAGGTCGCCAGGCGTACCAGCGCGCCGCCCGCGCCCTGGCGCGGCGAAAGCGCCGCCGCCGGCGACGCCTGGACGCGTGCATTGATGCCTTCGCGCAGACCGGCCAGGTCGTCGAACTCGAAGCCGGCCAGCTGCAGCATGCCGCCCAGCGCGCGCAGCACCTTCCAGCCGGCGCGGGCTTCGCCCGGCGCCTTGGCGCCGGCGGCCACGCTCTGCGGAAGCCCATCGACATTGACCAGTGTGCCGTCGGCTTCCGGCAGCAGCGCGATCGGCAGGATCACGTCGGCCACTTCGCGCAGCGCGGTGCCGGCGTAGGCACTGAACGCCACCACCGCCTGCGCGCCCTTGAGCGCGGCCAGCGCCCTGGCACCGTCGGCGAAGTCGTGCGGCGGCTCCACGCCGTAGAGTACGTAGCCCTTGCGCGGCTGGGCCAGCATCGCCTGTGCGTCGAGGCCGCCATTGCCCGGC
>NZ_JABFWW010000040.1 GCF_013362045.1 Frateuria sp.
ATCCCGGCCCCCCCGCCGGCGCCGCCGGCACCGCCTGCGCCGCCGTCGGACATCACGGCGAGCCAGGATCTGAGCTACAACAACCAGATCAAGCCGAAGTACCCGCCCCAGGCCATGCGGCAACGGCATGAGGGTACGGTTACTCTGCTGGTGCTGGTCGGCGTCGACGGCAGCGTCAAGGACGTCAAGGTCGAGACTTCCAGCGGCTATCGCGAGCTTGATCGCGCTGCGATGGATGCTGTCCGCCGGTGGCGTTTCAATGCGGAAGTCAAGAACGGCCAGAAGGTCGAAGGCTACGCACGCGTACCCGTCAACTTCTCTCTCAACCAGCTGTAACCCTCATTACAGTCCACCAGTTCACGCCTGACATCTCTAAAGGTAGCGTCATGATGTTCCTACAAACTGCACCGACCCAGGGCGGCACCTCCAACGCCGAAGCCATGAAGCACATGGGCTTCGGGGACCTGATCCATAACTTCGACCCGCTGGGCTGGATCGTCTTCGTCACCCTGGTGGTGATGTCGTTCGCCTCCTGGTACTTCATCATCGCCAACGCGATCCGCAACGCGATGGTCCGTTCCCGCGCCGAGAAGGTGATCCAGGGCTTCTGGGGCACCACCTCGACCCAGGAAGCGATCCGCGACCTGGAAGCCCAGCCCAAGGGCGAACCCTTCTCGAAGATCGCGCTGGACGCGGCCTCTGCGGTGGCCCACCACCAGCAGGCCACGGCTGCCGCCGCCGGTGGCGGTCGCCTCGCCGAGTCGCTCAGCCGCTCGGAGTTCATCGACCGCGCGCTGCGCCAGGCCGTGGCCCGCGAGAGCCTGCGTCTGGAAGGCGGTATGACCCTGCTGGCGACGGTCGGCTCGTCCGCGCCGTTCATCGGTCTGCTCGGTACCGTGTGGGGCATCTACCACGCGCTGATCAAGATTTCCGCCTCCGGCAACGCCTCGATGGAAGCGGTCGCCGGCCCGGTGGGTGAGGCGCTGATCATGACCGCGTTCGGTCTGTTCACCGCGATCCCGGCCGTGCTCGCGTACAACTTCTTCAACCGTTCGAACCGCATGACCTATGCCCAGTTCGACGAGTTCGCGCACGATCTGCACGACTTCTTCGCCACCGGTTCGCGTGTCGAAGGCGTGGCGCCGACCCAGAAGTGAGGGCTTGAGCCATGGCGATGAGTACCGGAGGCAATTCCGGCGGCCCGATGTCGGAGATCAACGTCACGCCGCTGGTCGACGTGATGCTGGTGCTGCTGATCATCTTCATGATTACGGCGCCGCTGATGTCGCACCGGATCACCGTGCCGTTGCCCAATGCCAACCCCAAGACGCCTGACACCGGATACGTCGAGCCGATGGACGTGGCGTTGAAGCCGGACGGCACGATGTACCTGAACGACGCCGAGGTCACCGAGGCGGAGCTGAAGGCGCAGTTCGCGGTGGCGGCGTCCAAGACGCCGCAGCCGGAAATCCAGCTTCGCGCCGACAAGGACACCGAGTACAGGTATGTCCGCAAGATCCTCGGCGACGCGAAGGCGGCAGGCATGGTCCATGTCGGTTTCATGACGACCGGCAAGGAGTAAGACGATGGCTTTCAGTTCCGGAAACACCAGCGGCCCGATGGCCGACATCAACGTCACGCCGCTGGTCGACGTGATGCTGGTGCTGTTGATCATCTTCATGATCACGGCGCCGATGCTCACCCACAAGGTGAAGGTCGACCTGCCGCAGCCGAACCCGAACATCGTCCAGCCCGAGAACCCGCTGGAACCGATCCGCTTGAAGATCGACCGCGCCGGCGCGCTGTACTGGAACGACACGCCGGTGGACGAGCTGGGCCTGAAGGCGCAGATCGCGGTGATCGCCCAGCAGACCAACCAGCCGGAGCTGCAGATCAACGCGGACGATGGCGTGGCCTACGAGGCGGTGGCCCGCGTGCTGGCCGACGCCAAGAGCTACGGGTTGACCAAGATCGGCTTTACCGAGGGACAGTGATCCTCAGGCGGATCGCTTGACACTACCGGCAGACCCCCGCGCAAGCGGGGGTTTTGCTTTGTGGGGCTTCACCACGACAACCGTAGAGGCGGGCTTCGGCCCACCGCTACTGGCCTCGCGAGCCACGGTGGGCTGAAGCCCACTTACGGGATTCGGCGGGCGATCAGCGCAGGATCTGCAGATAGCGCCGTACCGTGGGCGCCAGCCCATCGTAGAGCGCCTCGCTGATCAGCGCGTGGCCGATCGACACCTCGGCCAGCCCCGGTATCGCGGCCTTGAAGCCGCCCAGGTTGGCCTGGTTGAGATCGTGGCCGGCGTTCACCGCTAGGCCGGCCTGCTGCGCCCGCCGCGCCGTGTCCGCGCAGGCGGCCAAAGCATCGCGCGCGTCGCCCTCGGCGAAGGCTTCGGCGTAAGGACCGGTGTAGATCTCGATGCGCTGCGCGCCGATCGCCACCGCCGGCGCGAAGTCGCGCGTGCCGGCATCGACGAACAGGCTCACGCGGCAACCCAGGCCGCGCAGTTCGGCTACCAGCGGCCGCAGCCGCTCGCAGTCCGCAGCCAGGTCGAAGCCGTGGTCCGAGGTGATCTGGCCGTCGCTGTCCGGCACCAGGGTGACCTGGGTCGGGCGTGTTTCGCGGGCGAGCGCGATCAATCCGGGATAGGGGCCGCGGGCGGGCGCGAACGGATTGCCCTCGATGTTGTACTCGACGCGACCCCTCAGCATCGCGGCCAGCGCGCGCACGTCGTCCGGACGCACATGGCGCAAGTCCGGCCGCGGATGCACGGTGATGCCCCCGCAACCGGCCTCGATGCAGGTCTGCGCCGCGTGCAGGATGTCCGGTTCACTGCCGCCGCGGGAGTTGCGCAGCACGGCGATCTTGTTGAGGTTGACGCTGAGCAGGGTCATGGGCCGCAGTCCTCGGGGCGAACGCCGCAGTGGGCCGCAAACAATGCGACGAATGCTTCGCTCGGGCAAGCGCGTTCGCCGTTAGGCACCGTGATCGCTCGAGCGGGCGTATCGCCGAGGCTGCCGCCGGGGCCAGGCCCATTGCCGTCTGGGCAAGCGCGCGGTCAGCGAAAAACCAGGAAACCGCGTCGGCCACCCTGGGAACATCCGCACGATGGCCGGCACCGTGCAGCACCGCCACATCGATTCTGGCTCGGGCTCAATCTGCGGCCAGCGACCATATGCGCACCTGCCGCGCCCCTCCACGCCAGGCCAGGGTGGCCACGCAATCGCCACCGGCGCGCAACGCATGCAGCTGCCAATGGGCCGGATCGTCGCCGTCCAGGGCACGCAGTCGCGGCGTACCGCCGTCGTATCCGATGTCCAGCCGATGCAGGCCAAACGCCAGGCCGCGCCCGAGCGCCTTGAGGACGGCCTCCTTGGCGGTCCACAGATGCAGGAAGGCAACCTCACGCTCGTCCGGCGCGAGCAGAGACAGCGCTGAGACTTCGGCTGGCGTGAAGTAGCGCTGGGCCACGGCCCATGCGCGCGGCCGCGGCCGCACGCGCTCGATGTCGATGCCGGGCGCCACGCCGCGCGCCACTGCAACGACCGCGAGCGCACCGCTATGCGACCAGTTGAAGTCGAGTGCGGACACCTCGGCGAACGCGGGCCGGCCGTGCTCGCCGCTTGCCAGGCGCACCGACCCGGCAGGACGGCCAAGGTAGGCGCCGAGCAATCCAAGCAGGGGTGCTCGCCCTGTGGCCGGCGAGTACGGCAGCCGCCACACGTGCACCTCGTCATCGCGCAGGTGCTCTGCTACTTTCGCCGGCAAGGTCCCGTCAGCCACGTCCATCGACGCATGGTGCCGGGCTGGCGCCGTCCGGCACAAGCCGGCGGCCGCGCAGTGGGGGAAATCCCGTGGGTAGGTCCGACATGGGCAGGTCCGAACCGATCTTTGTCGGCGACGCCGGCAAGCCGCAGCGCCGCTCCCATGTGGCCGTCGTGGCGCAGGCATCGGCGTGATCGCCGGCTGGCTGTTGCTGGTTTCGCTGGCGTACGTGGGGCTGTTGTTCCTGGTCGCCTGGCTGGGCGACCGTCGGCCGCTGTACCCGCGCCAGCCGCGCCTGCGGCCGCTGGTCTACAGCCTCGCCCTGGCGGTGTACTGCTCGTCCTGGACGTTCTACGGCGCGGTCGGCTCGGCTGCCCGCGACGGCGTCGGCTACCTGCCGATCTACTTGGGCCCGGTGCTGCTGTTCGCGTTCGGCTTCGGCCTGCTGCAGCGGCTGGTGCAGGTGACGCGCGAGCGCAACATCACTTCGATCGCCGACTTCATCGGCGCGCGCTTCGGCAAGTCGCACGGGCTGGCGGCGCTGGTCGCCGCGATCGCGGTGATCGCCGTGGTGCCCTACATCGCGCTGCAGCTGAAGGCCGTGGCGATGTCGTTCGGCGTGCTCGGCGGCAACTCGCCGGCCGCGCCGTCGGTCGCCTCGGACAGCGCGCTGTGGTGCGCCGCGCTGCTGGCCGCGTTCGCCATCTTGTTCGGCACCCGCAGCATCGATGCGACCGAGCACCACCACGGCATGATGCTGGCGATCGCGCTGGAATCGGTGATCAAGCTTTTCGCCTTCCTGGCAGTGGCCGCCTATGCGCTGTGGAAGGGACCGGGGCTGAGCGAAAGCCTGCGGCTGCCCGCCGCGCAGCTTTCGGCGGGTGTCTCGCCCGGCTTCCTGGCGCAGACGCTGCTGGCCTTCTGCGCGATGTTCTGCCTGCCGCGGCAGTTCCAGATCGGCGTGGTCGAGTGCGAGGACCCGCGCGACCTCGCCAGGGCGCGCTGGATATTCCCGCTGTACATGGTGTTGATCTGCCTGGGCGTGCTGCCGATCCTCGCCGCCGGCACGCGCCTGCCGCAGGTGGCCAGCGGCTCGGCCGACGCGTGGCTGCTCAACCTGCCGCTGGTACTGGGCGATCCGGGCGTGGCCGTGCTTGCCTTCATCGGCGGCTTCTCGGCGGCCACCGGCATGGTGATCGTCACCTCGGTGGCGCTCTCGACGATGATCAGCAACGACCTGGTGATGCCGGCGCTGCTGCGCATCCGCGCACTGCACCTGGAGCAGCGCAGCGATCTTTCGCAACTGGTGCTGCGTGTGCGCCGGGTGGCCATCGTGGCGCTCGCCGCGATGGCCTACCTGTACTACCGGGTGGCTGCCGGCAACGAGAACCTGGCAGCCACCGGGCTGCTCGCGTTCGCCGCGGTGGCGCAGTTCGCACCGGCGATCGTGGCGGCGCTGTATTGGCGCGGCGCCAGCCGCCAGGGCGTGGCGGCGGGCCTGGTCGGCGGCTTCCTCGTGTGGGCCTACACCCTGCTGTTGCCGGCGATGAGCCGCAACGGCCAATGGCTGGAGGACGGCCCGGCGCACCTGGCCTGGCTGCGCCCGCATGCGCTGTTCCACCTGTCCGGCTGGGACCCGGTAATGCACGGCACCTTCTGGTCGCTGCTGGTCAACGTCGGCTGCCTGGTCTTCGTCTCGCTGCGCCGACGGCCGACGCTGGTGGAGCGCCTGCACGCGGCGATGTTCGTGGTGCCGTCCAGCGCCGGCCGCGCCGCCCGCGGCGACTGGCGCGGGCGCGTGGCGGTGGCCGACCTGCGCACCGTCGCCGAGCGCATCGT
>NZ_JABFWW010000080.1 GCF_013362045.1 Frateuria sp.
ACGACTACCACCTGATTCCGCTCGCCGCGATGCTGCGCGAGCGCGGCGTGCGCAACCGCATCGGCTTCTTCCTGCACACGCCGCTGCCGGCCGCGGCCCTGCTGATCGCGCTGCCCAAGCACCGCGAGCTGCTGGAGACGCTGGCCAGCTACGACCTGGTCGGCCTGCACACAGCGCGCGA
Organism: Frateuria sp.; assembly: GCF_013362045.1. Taxonomy (GTDB): domain Bacteria; phylum Pseudomonadota; class Gammaproteobacteria; order Xanthomonadales; family Rhodanobacteraceae; genus Frateuria_A. The sequence goes on from NZ_JABFWW010000080.1 coordinate 182, forward strand.
CCTGCGCGCGCTGGAAGACTATTTCCTGCACGAGGTGGGCGGAGCCATGCGCCCCGGCGGCCGCCTGCGCGCAGCCAACGGGCGGCTGTTCCGCGCCGGCGTGTTCCCGATCAGCATCGACACCGCCGAGGTGGCCGAAACCGCGCGGCAGTCGGCGAACGAGCCGGGCGTGCAGCAGCTGTACGAGAGCCTCGACGAGCGCGCGCTGATCATCGGCGTCGACCGGCTGGACTACTCCAAGGGACTGGCCGAACGCTTCGAGGCCTTCGCCCACCTGCTCGAGCGATCGCCCGCGCTGCACAGCCGCGTCACCCTCCTGCAGATCGCGCCGCCCTCGCGCGGCGCGGTGCCGGAATACCGGCTGATCCGCCGCGAACTGGAACGCACCGCCGGGCACATCAACGGCAAGTTCGCCACGCCCGAGTGGGTGCCGATCCGCTACGTCAACCAGTCCTTTCCGCACACCCTGCTGGCCGGCTACTACCGCGTGGCGCGGGTGGGCCTGGTCACGCCGCTGCGCGACGGCATGAACCTGGTGGCGAAGGAATACGTCGCCAGCCAGGACCCGAAGAACCCCGGCGTACTGGTGCTCTCGCGCTTCGCGGGCGCGGCGCAGGAGCTGACCGAGGCGCTGCTGGTCAACCCGGCCGACACGGTCGAGGTGGCCGACGCGCTCGAACGCGCCCTGGCCATGCCCCAGCGCGAACGCATCGCGCGCTGGCGGGGCATGATGGACGTGCTGCAGCGCCACGACCTGACCGCCTGGCGCAACGCCTTCCTGAATGCACTGACCGGCTGAGCCCTGCAAGCGATCTACCCGCGACCGGGCTACGCTAGGCGGGTTCATCCAGGGGAACCGCCATGAAGCTCCGTCCCGCCGCCCGCTCCGCCCTGCTGGCCGTGCTGCTCGCCGCCAGTACCGCCCTGCCCGCCGCCAGCGAGGCGCAGGCGAAGTACCCCGGTTATCCCAGCGAGACACCCGCACACTTCACCCCCGCCACCGCCAGTTTCGATTACGTGCGGCGCGAGGCCATGATCCCGATGCGCGACGGCGTGAAGCTGCACACCGTCATCCTGGTCCCGAAGGGCGCCAGGCATGCCGGCATCCTGCTCACCCGCACGCCTTACGACGCCAGCGCGCTGACCAGCCACACCATGAGCGGCCACCTGGCGCCCATGCTCGAGGGCTACGACAACGTCACCGACGTGACCGTCGAGGACGGCTACATCCGCGTGGTGCAGGACGTGCGCGGCAAGCATGGCTCGGAGGGCGACTACGTGATGAACCGCCCGGTGCACGGGCCGCAGAACCCCACCCCGGTGGACGACGCCACCGACACCTGGGACACCATCGATTGGCTGGTGAAGAACGTGCCCGAGTCCAACGGCAGGATCGGCACGCTGGGCATCTCCTACGACGGCTTCGAGCCGCTGATGGCGCTGGTCCATCCGCACCCGGCGCTGAAAGTCTCGGTGCCGATGAACCCGATGGTCGACGGCTGGATGGGCGACGACTGGTTCCACCATGGCGCGTTCCGCCAGCAGAACATGTCCTACATCTACGAGCAGGAGGCCAGCCGCGACAGTTCGATCAAGTGGTGGACGAGCTACCACGACGAATACGACCTGTTCCTGCACTACGGCTCCGCCGGCGCCCTGGGCCGGGCCTACGGCATGCGGCAGCTGGGCTTCTGGAACAAGCTGCTGGCGCACCCGGCCTACGACGCGTTCTGGTCCGACCAGGCGGTCGACAGGCTGCTGGCGAAGGAACCGCTGAAGGTGCCGGTGATGCTGGTGCACAGCCTGTGGGACCAGGAGGACATCTACGGGGCGCTCGCCGTGTACCGCGCGATCAAGCCCAAGGACACCGGCGGCGACAAGGTCAAGCTGGTGATGGGCCCGTGGTACCACGGGCAGGAGATCCACGAAGGCAGCGCGCTGGGCGCGATCCGTTTCGGCAGCGACACCGCCAAGTACTTCCGTGAGCACATCCTGCGCCCCTACCTGGCGCAGTACCTGAAGGACGGCGCGCCCAGGGCCGACCTTGCCCCGGTCACCGCCTTCCAGACCGGCACCAACCAGTGGCAGCGGCTGGATCGCTGGCCGCTCGCATGCGAACGGGGCTGCGCCGCCGCCAGCCGCGCGCTGTACCTGGAGCCGGAGCATCGGCTCGGCTTCACCGCACCTGCGGGCGGCAGCGCCTACGACGAGTACGTCTCCGACCCGGCCCGCCCGGTACCCTACCGCGCCCGCCCGATCCAGCCGATCAGCGGCGGCGACGGGCTGACCTGGTCGCGATGGCTGGTGGACGACCAGCGCGAAGCCTCCGGCCGCACCGACGTGCTGACCTACGTCTCCGAGCCGCTGGCCGCGCCGCTCGCCATCGCCGGCGCGCCCGAGGTGCACCTGGTCGCCGCCACCAGCGGCAGCGACAGCGACTGGGTGGTCAAGCTGATCGACGTCTACCCCGACCAGGTGGCCGCGCAGCCCGAGATGGGCGGCTACCAGCTCGCGGTTTCCATGGACATTTTCCGCGGCCGCTACCGCACGGGCTTCGACAAGCCCGCGCCGCTCGCCGCCGGCCAGCCGCTGGACTACCGCTTCGCCCTGCCCGCGGCCAACCACGTGTTCCTGCCCGGCCACCGGCTGATGGTGCAGGTGCAGTCGAGCTGGTTCCCGCTCTACGACCGCAACCCGCAGACCTTCGTGCCGAACATCTTCGAGGCCAAACCGGCCGACTACGTGAAAGCCACGCAGCGGGTGTACCACGCACCGGGGCAGGCGAGCTTCATCGCGCTGCCGCTGGTGAGCCGCTGAAGCATGCGCCACGATCCGCTGAGCAGGCCATCCACGCCGGCTGGTTCGGCTCGCTAGGCCGCCGCCAGTTCCCGCCCACGGTAAAACCGCCGATGCGCGAGGTCGAGCAGCGGCAGGTCCTCGCGGGTGTCGCCGTAGGCGTAGACGTTGCCGTAGCAGGCGAGGTCATAGGCCGCGCGCACGCGCCTGGCCTTCTCTTCGCCCACGCACTGCGCGCCGAGGTAGCGGCCGGTGAGGCGGCCATCGCGATGTTCCAGGGTTGAGCAGATCAGCGCCAGGCCATGCGCGTGGCACCAGGGCGCCAGGTAGAAATCAAGCGCGCCCGATACCACCACGACGGTGTCGCCCTGGTCCCGGTGCCAGCGGATGCGCGCCATCGCCTCCGGCCGCAGCACCGCCGGCAAGAGGTCGGTGGCGAACGCGGCGCCATGGTTCCGCACCGCATCGAGCGCCACGCCGGCGAAGCCGAACCGCACGATCGCGGCGCGTGCCGCAGTGCCGGACACCAGCCCCAGCCGGTAGCCTGCGACCCACGGCGCCAGCAGTACCTTGCCGCAGGCCAGCCGGCGCGGCGGCACCGCGCGGTACATGAAGTCGCGCATCGTCTCGCGCGTGGTGATGGTGCCGTCGAAGTCGAACAGGGCCAGGTTCATCGCAAGTCTGCGCCGCTCAGGGGCGGGCCTTGCGTCCATCCGGCAGCACCGCCTCGGCCGCCACCTCGATCATCAGTTCCGGCCGGAACAGACCATCGACCTTCACCAGGGTGCTGGTGGCCTGCGCATTCGCCGGCAGGTAGTGCGCGCGCACCTCGCGCAGCACCGCGAGCTGCTCCAGGTCGGTGACGTACATGTCGGTGCGCACCACGTCGCCGAAATCCAGGCCCGCGCCGTGCAATGCGATCTTCAAATTTTCGAACACCTGCACGCATTGCGCGCGGAAATCGCCGGCGCCTACCACGCGGCCCCGGGCATCCATCGCTACCTGGCCGGAGATCGAAACCAGCCGCCCGGGCGGGGCGATCACCACGTGCGAGTAGCCGTGCGCGGGGGGCAGGGCCGAGGGGTTGATCGCCCTGATTGCCGCCTGCGCATGCGCCGTGGCGGCGAACGTCAGGACAGCCAACAGCGGCATGGCGCGGCCGAAGCGGTGCGTGGGAAGCGGCTTGCGCATGGCGTCTCTCCTTGCCTCGCGGGGGAAGGCACACCCTAGCAAACCGGCTCCCGGTGCGCCCGGCCGGACTGCTGGGACTTCCCCGCCGCGCCCTCTCGGTGTAGAACCGCTCACATCGTTGCCAACCGATCGACCGCTGCATGAGCGATACGAATCTTGTGATCCGTCTGGCCGAGGACGACGACGATTTCATCCTGGGACTGGTCCCGCGCTTCGTGGATTTCCCGCTGCCGCCATGGCGCAAGCGGCACGAATGCATCGACGGCATCCGCGGGGACTTGCTGCGCCATCTGGAGGACGGCACCGCCAACGACTTCCTGTTCGTCGCCGAGAACGACGAGGGCGAGGTGGTCGGCTTCATCGAACTGCAGAAGACGCAGGATTTCTTCACCGGCCGCACCAATTGCCATATCAACAACGTCGCGGTGGCGCCTTCGCACGAAGGCAAGGGCGTGGGCAAGGCGCTGATGGAGCATGCCGAAGGCTGGGCGCGCGAGCACCGTTGCGCGCTGATCACGCTGGCGGTGTTTCCCGGCAACGAACGCGCCCGCGCCATCTACGAGGCGGCCGGCTACGGCGTCGACCTGCTGCGGATGGTCAAGCCGGTCCGCTGAAGCGCTACCTGGCTTCCCGCGCGCGCCGGCCTGCCTCGGCGGCGACGTCGCCTGCGCGCCAGATCCCCAGGCGTCGCCCGAGAAAGGGTTGCTGGTAGAGCGGCGGCGGCGCGTAGTCGTAGTCCTTGTAGTTGCTGATCACCCACCCGTCCGGATGCGACTGCGCCCAGGCGGCGACCGCGGCCTGGGTCTCCACGGTGGGGATGGGCAGGGTCAGGCGGCCGGCGAAGGTGTACAGGCCGTTCTGCCGCCCCGCATGCAGCAGCGGGGTGCCCGCGCGCTGCGCCGCCGCGATCCGCTCCGCGGCCCCCTGCACCGAATAGCGCGGCCCCAGCCCCGCCACGAAGGCGGCCTTGGCCAGGGCCACCACGACCAGCATCGCCAGCGCGGCTGTGGCCACTGCCGTAGAGGCACGCCTGCCCCGCCACACCAGCAGCAGCCCCGGCACGATCGCAGCCACCAGGAAAGCGTAGGCAGCGACCGGAGCACGCGGAGCGAGCCACGCCAACGCGACCAGGAAGCCTGCGGCGATCACCATCAGCAGCAGGCCCACGCGCCAGCCGGCCACGCGCCATCGTCCGCTGGCCAGCCGCATGCCTACGGCGGGAGCGAGCGCGGGCAGCAGCGGCAGCAGGTAGTGCGGCTGCTTGCCGCTGATCGCGCAGAACGCGGCGAACGCCGGCAGCGCCGCGGCCAGGGCGAAGCGGTCGGGCAGGCGCGAGGCGGGCATGGGCTCGCTGCGCGCGCCGCTGCCCAGGCCAACCGTCCAGGGCAACAGCAGCAGCGGCACGATCGGCAGG
>NZ_JABFWW010000134.1 GCF_013362045.1 Frateuria sp.
CAGGTCCGCGAAGGCCTGGGCCAGGTGGCGCAGGCGCTGGTGGTGCAGGCCAATGCCGCGCTCGACGCCGACGACAAGGCACAGGCGGCCACGCTGCTGGACCAGGCCGAGGCGCTCGCTCCCAAGTCCGCCGACCTGCTCGCCGCCCGCACCCGCCTGCGCAGCGCGAGCACACCGCCTGCCCGTGCCGCAGCCAATCCACCGCCGCCCGCGAAGGGCGTGCCCGCACAGCCCACGGCCGAGCCGCCCGCACCGCCACCGCCCGAGCTGACCGCCGACCAGATCGACCAGGTCGCCGAACTGGTGCGTCGCGCCCGCCAGGCGGCCACGGGTGGCCAGATCATGCTGCCGCCGGGCGACAGCGCCTACGACCTGTATCGCAACGCGCTGGCCATCGACGGCAACAACCAGGCCGCGCTGCAGGGGCTGGAGGACCTGCCACGCCTGGTCGTGCAGCAGTTTAACCAGGCGCTGGGTGGCGGCAACCTGGGCAAGGCCGACGAACTGGTGGGCGCGCTCGGCGACCTCTCGCCGGGCGATTCCACCGTGGGCGTGCTGCGCGGGCGGCTGGTCGATGCCTGGCTCGACCAGGCCGAGCACCAGCTGGATCGGGGCGACCGCGCCAACGCGTCGCAGTCGATCGACCAGGCCCGCAAGCTTGCGCCCTATCAGCCGCGCGTGCGCGAGCTTGCGCAGCGCCTGCAGTCGGGCCACTGAGCAGGCCCCGCGTGACGGTTGCCGTGTTCGGGGCCAGCGGCCAGATCGGCCACTTCCTGTTGCCGCGCCTGCGCGCGCGCGGCGAGCAGGTGCTTGCGGTGAGCCGCGAACCGCGCGCCGATGGCGATGGGCTGCACTGGGTGCAGGGCAGTCTTCCCGATGCCGTGCCTGCGCTGACGCAGGTCGGCGCCATCGTCAGCTTCGGCCCGCTGCTGCCGTTCGCCCGCTGGCTGGCCGCCGCCGCGCCGGCGGGCGCACCGCGCATCGTCGCCACCAGTTCGATGAGTGCGCAAAGCAAGGCCGACTCCGACGTGCCCGCCGAACGCGAGATCGCCCGCCAGCTGCGCGAAGGCGAGGCGGAGCTCGCCGCCGCGTGCGCCCGGTTGGGGTACCGCTGGACCGTGTTGCGCCCCACGCTGATCTATGGCGCCGGCCGCGACAAGAGCCTGACGCCGATCGCCCTGCGCGCGATGCGCACGCGCCTGTTCCCGCGCCCGGCCGGCCGCGGCCTGCGCCAGCCGGTGCACGCCGACGACATTGCCCGGGCCGCGCTTGCGGCGATCGATCGTCCGGCCGACCGTGTGCTGATGCTCGGCGGCGGCGAACGCCTGCGCGCCGGCGAAATGTTCGCCCGCGTCCAGCACAGCCTGCCGGTGGCCACCCTCGCAGTGCCGGTGCCCGCGTGGCTGCTGCGCCTGGCCCGCCATGTCGTGCCGCGCCTGCGCGGGCCGCTCACGCGGCTGGAAGCGGACCTGATCGCCGACAATGGCGAGCTGGAGGCGATGCTCGGCATCCATCCACGGCCCTTCCGGCCCGACAAGGACTGCTGGTCGCCGTAGCGCAATGCCGCCGGCACGGGGCCGGGACGGGCCGCGCAATGCCATTGCCATGCCCGCCGCCCGCCACTTTCCGTCCCTCGCGTTCAGATGCGCGCCGGGGAGCACGCCCTATCATCGGGCCCACCTTGGATCCCGGTCTCCCACCTTGGCACTGATCAACCGCATGGGCGCGTTCGCGCGCCACAGCTGGCGTTGGCTGCGCATCCCGTTCTGGGTCGCGCTGGGCCTGGGGCTGGGTTTCCTGCTGCCTTACACGCTGATCCTCAACAAGCGCGTGCAGGATCGCTTCAACGACCTGGTCTTCGCCGTGCCCACGCGCGTCTATGCGCGACCGCTGGACCTGGCCCCCGGCGTGCCGATGTCGAGCGCCGCGCTGGAACTGGAGCTGACCTTCGCCGGCTACACCCATGACGCCAGCGGCAAGGTGCCGGGCAGCTGGACCCGCGAGGGCAGCCGCTACGTGATTTCCTCGCGCGGCTACGCCGGCCCCGATGGCGGCGAGCTGCCCAAGCGCATCCGCGTGACGCTGGGCAGGGGCCAGGTGGAATCGGTCAACGATGCCGCCAGCGGCGCGCCGCTGAAGCTCGCCCATCTCGACCCCGCGCGCATCGCCACCCTCTACGGCGCGCAGCAGGAAGAACGCCGCATCGTGCACCTGGCCGACGTGCCGCCGCTGCTGGTCAAGGGCCTGCAGGCGGTCGAGGACCGCGACTTCAAGCACCACATCGGGCTGGACTTCACCGCCATCCTGCGCGCCGCCTTCGCCAACCTGCGCGCGGGGCACACCGTGCAGGGCGGCTCCACGCTGACCCAGCAGCTGGTGCGCAACCTGTTCCTGGACCGCAACCAGACCATCGTGCGCAAGTTCAACGAGGCGCTGCTCTCGCTGCTGATCGAGGCGCACTACTCCAAGGACCGCATCCTGGAGGCGTACATCAACGAGGTGTTCCTCGGCCAGCAGGGCAGCCAGGCCGTGCACGGTTTCGCCGCCGGCGCGGAGTTCTACTTCGGCCGGCGCATGGAGGACCTGCGCCCGCAGGAGATCGCGGTGCTGGTGGGCATGGTCAAGGGCCCCAGCTACTACGACCCGCGCCGCTTCCCCGAGCGCGCGCTGGCGCGGCGCAACCTGGTGCTCAAGGAGTTCTACGACACCGGCCTGATCGACGCCAACCAGGCCAACGCCGCGCAGGCAGCGCCGCTGGGCATCGCCTCCAACGCGCAGCTGCCGCACAACCGCTTCCCCGCCTTCATGCAACTGGTGCGCGCGCAGATCACCAGCGACTTCGACAACGACACGCTGAGCCAGGGCAACCTGTCGATCTTCACCACGCTCGACCCTGCCGCGCAGATCTATGCCGAGCAGGCGATCACCTCTTCGCTCAAGGGCCTGGGCAAGCGCGGCGAGAAGGTGCAGGCGGCCGGCGTGGTCACCGACACCGACAGCGGCAACGTGCTGGCGGTGGTCGGCAGCAAGCTGCCGGGCGACACCGGCTTCAACCGCGCGCTGGACTCGCGCCGGCCGATCGGCTCGCTGGTCAAGCCGTTCGTCTACCTGGTCGCGCTGACCGATCCCTCGCGCTGGAACCTGGGCACGCCGCTGGACGATTCGCCGATCGCCCTGCGCCAGCCCAACGGCAGCACCTGGATGCCGCACAACGACGACAACCTCTCGCACGGCCAGGTGCCGATGGTCGACGCGCTGGCCCATTCGTGGAACCTCGCCACCATCCACCTGGGGCTCGCCGTGGGCGTGCCGCGCATCAAGGCGTTCCTCGAATCCTTCGGCTTCACCGACGTCAACCCGAGCCCGTCGATGCTGATCGGCGCGGTCGACCTGGCGCCCATCCAGGTCGCGCAGCTCTACCAGTACGTGGCCGCCGACGGCCACGCGTTGCCGCTGCTGGCGGTGCGCGGCGTGGTGGACGGCAACGGCCGCACCATCAAGCGCTACGAGGTCGAGGGCGGCAAGGGCGAATACCAGCAGGCGGTGCGGCTGGTGACCTGGGCGATGCAGCAGGTGGCCGAGTACGGCACCGCGCACAGCCTCGGCGACTCCTCGCTGGCCTGGCTCAACGCCGCCGGCAAGACCGGCACCAGCAACGACATGCGCGACAGCTGGTTCGCCGGCTTCACCGGCTCGCACCTGGCGGTGTTCTGGATGGGCCGCGACGACAACAAGCCGACCAGCCTGTTCGGCGCCACCGGCGGCCTGCGCGCCTGGCAGGACCTGTTCCGCCACCTGCCCACCAGGGCGCTCCCCGCCGCGCCCGGCGAGGGCCTGCAGATGGCGTGGATCGACCCTGCCAACGGCAAGCCCACGCAGCCCGAATGCGAAGGCGCGCGGCAGTTCCCCGTCGTCGCAGGCTCGCTTCCCGCCGACACCGAGGGCTGCTTCTGGCAGCGCGTCGGCGATTTCTTCGGCGGCAACGGCAACGCGCCCGCGCCCGCCGCCACCACGCAACCGTAGAGACCTGACGATGTTTCCCGCTGCACGCTTCCGCTTCGCCCCCGCCACGCTCGCGGCTCTCCTCCTTGCCGGCTGTTTCGAAGCGCCGCCGCCGGAGGTGAAGCCCGTGCGCCCCAGCTACGACCGGGTCGCCGTCATCCGCGCCGCGGGCGAACGCGAGAAGTCGGTGATCGACGTGGCGCCATTGCGCGACCCGGGCGTCAGCGCCATGCAGGACGTCGCGCAGGCGGACGAGCGCGCCGGCCGCTATGCGCAAGCCGCGGCCATGCTCGACCGGGCGCTCAGGCTCGCCCCCGACTCGCCCGACCTGCTGCAGGACCGCGCCGAGATCGCCGTGCGCCTGCACGACTACGCCGCTGCCGAACGCCTGGCGCGCCAGTCCTGGTCGCTCGGGCCCCAACTGGGGCCGCTGTGCGCGCGCAACTGGCAAACCGTCGTCGAGATGCGCCTGCAGGCCGGCGACGAAGCCGGCGCCGTCGCCGCGCGCAAGGGCGTGCAGGCATGCCACAAGGAAGGCGTGCCCCGCTACTGAGCCACGTCCACGTCTTGCTTCTCTCCCGCCGGGATGAGCGCGGCTTCAGGTGCCGCTGCAGCCGGGGGCTCTACGCCGTGCGATAAAACGCTTCGTGCGCCGCCTGGTCCTCGAGGATCTGCGCCCATTGTCCGCCGGCGTTCTCGCGAGGCATCACGGCGAGCACCGGCCTCGCCAGCGGCAGGAGCGCGAAGCCTACGCGGAAGCGGTTCGCCATCGGCGATGCGCTAGAACGTCTCGCAGCGCGGTACGCGCGGCGATCCAAGCCGCGCTGCCGCCCGCAGCGTCAGGTCACGTCCGAAACCAATCGCCAAGCAGCCGCCCGCCGTGCCGGTGCAGCGCACGCAAACGGGGATGCAACTGCATGAAGTTCGGTTCGAACCACCGGCTGACGGCGCTATCCATGCGCCGCCGCCGCTGTCACCCGAGCGCCGCCCCGAGCAGCAGCACGATGCCGACGAAGCTAACCGCCCACACCAGCGTGCGCAGGTAGGGAATGCCCGCGGCATACACCGGCACGTAGACCAGCCGCGCCCAGAAGTACAGCTGCGCACCCAGCGCGCTGGTCGCGTCCTGCCGTCCCAGCGCGACCACCGCGAGCACCAGCGCCGCGAAGAACGCGAACGTCTCCAGGAAATTGCCGCGCGCGCGGTCGAGCCGTCCACCCACGCCGGTCAGTGCCTGGCCCGGCTGGTCACGCGGCCCGACCGCCCACCCGGTGCCGCGCTGGATCATCATCGCCAGCACGGTGAGCGCGATCTGCACCAGTCCGAGGATCACGCTCCACACCAGCATGCGAATCTCGATGCCCATGGTCCTGCCTCCGTTGGTTGGAAGGGGCGGATGGTGATCCCTTCCGTGCGCCAAGGCTACAAGCTCCGCTGATCTAGAGTTCCGCGGCGATATGCCATTCGCTGCGCAGCACCGCCGCGTACGCC
>NZ_JABFWW010000059.1 GCF_013362045.1 Frateuria sp.
GCCTGGGCATTGGCCACGATGTCCGGGCCGTAGCCCTTCAGCTGCATTTCCAGCGCGATCTCCTGCTGGTCCTCGTCGATCACCGAAACGGCCAGGCCGAAGCTCACGATGGCGAAGTCCACGCGTTCGCGCCGGGCGGCGAGCGGCACCACCCAACCGCCCTGGCTGCCGCCCTGGTAGCCGATGCGCGCCAGCCGATCGCCCGCGAGGCGCCGCGCCTCGTGCAGGGCGGCGACGGCGTCGTCGGCGAGCAGGTCGAAGTCCTGCGTGTACGTGCCGCCCGAGCTTCCGGTGCCGCGCTTGTCGTAGACGAAGGCGCCCACGCCCTGCGCCGGCAGCAGCCGCTGCAGGAAATAGAACTTCAGCGCCGAGTCGTGCTCGGCCCCGTGCACCAGCACGACCACCGGCACGCGTGCGTGGCCGGGCGGCAGCAGCAGGCGGCCGGCCAGCCGGGTACCGTGCGAGGTGAAGTTGGCGTCGGTTGCCTGCAGCGGCATGCGCTGGCCGGCGAGGCTGCCGAAATGCAGGCTCCCGGCCGGGCAGGCGAAGGTCACTTCGATGCCGTCGGGGCGACCGGTCCAGCCGCGGCTGCTCTGCCAGCGGCCGGCGGCGAGCGGCTTGAGTGCGCCGGTGCTGCCGTCGAGCTTGCGCCAGCGCAGGGTGTCGCCCTCGGAGGGCGCAATATCGATCACCTGGCCGTCGGCAAGGCGATACACGCCCACCTCGCACGGCGTGGCGGCACGGGCCGCCGTAGGCGCCAGCGAGGCGAACAGGAACAGGGCGAGCGCGGGCAGGGCGCGCGCATGGAAGCGCGCAAGGCGAGCGCGGGTGGCGATCATGGAGCTGCTCCGGCACGGGGATGGCACAAGAGAGACACGCGCGCCCCTGCCGGTTGCAGCGGTTGCCGGCCCCCGTCCTCGAAGGTGCTGCCGCAGCCGGGCGAAACCTCAGCCTTGCCCGTGATATTCCCGGTACCACTTCACGAAGCGGGCGACGCCGTCTTCGATCGAGGTGTCGGGCGCGTAGCCGACGTCGCGGCGCAGGGCGGACACGTCGGCCCAGGTGTCGGGCACGTCGCCGGGCTGCATGGGGAGCAGGTTCTTCTCGACCGTGCGCCCGAGCTGTTGTTCGAGCAGCTCGATGAAGCGCAGCAGCTGCACCGGCTGGTCGTTGCCGATGTTGTAGACGCGCCAGGGCGCGCTGGAGGCACCAGGGTTGGGTTGCCGCGGATCGTAGGCCGGGTCGGCCGTGGCCGGATGGTCGAGCGTGCGGATCACGCCCTCGACGATGTCATCGATGTAGGTGAAGTCGCGGCTGTGGTTGCCGTGGTTGAACACGTCGATCGGCTCGCCGCGGCTGATGCGGTCGGCGAACAGCATCGGCGACATGTCCGGCCGTCCCCAGGGGCCGTACACGGTGAAGAAACGCAGGCCGGTGGTGGGCAACTGGTACAGGTGGCTGTAGCTGTGCGCCATCAGCTCGTTGGCCTTCTTGCTTGCCGCGTACAGGCTGACCGGGTGGTCGACTGCGTCCTCCACCGCGAAGGGCAGCTTGCGGTTGGCGCCGTAGACCGAGCTGGAGGAGGCGTAGACCAGGTGTTCGACCTGGCCGTGGCGGCAGCCCTCCAGGACGTTGAGGAAGCCGTCCAGGTTGCTGCGCACGTAGGCGCGCGGGTTCTTCAGCGAATAGCGCACGCCGGCCTGGGCCGCCAGGTTCACCACGCGCCGGGGTTGGAAGTCGGCGAAGGCGCGGTCGATGGCATCGGTATCGGCCAGGTCCGCGCGCAGATGGGTGTAGGCCGGATGCCGGGCGAACTGCGCCAGGCGGGCTTCCTTCAACGCAGGGTCGTAATAGTCGTTGTGGTTGTCGATGCCGAGGATTTCGTCGCCGCGTGCGAGCAGCCGCTGGGCGAGGGCGGCGCCGATGAAGCCGGCGGTGCCGGTGACGAGGATGCGCATCCGTTACGGCTCCTGGTGGGGACGGGGCATTCTAGCGGGCAGGGCCGTGAGGATCGGGCGTACGGCGCTCGCGCGCGGTGTTCTTCGGCTAGACTAGCGCCCTGACCCGAACACGAGGTGGCCGGCGCCTGGGCGCAGGTCGAGCGTGCGACATGGCAACTAGCCGCATCCTTCGCTGACTACCGACGCCTTTGTTCCGTACACGAAAGGGCGTTATGCCCTTTTTTGATTTCCAGGGTTCGAATCCATGATCGAAGTTACGCTCCCGGACGGCAGCAAGAGGCCGTTCGACCATCCCGTCACCGTGCAGGACGTGGCCGCCTCCATCGGTGCGGGCCTGGCCAAGGCGACGCTTGCCGGCAAGGTCGACGGCAGGCTGGTCGACGCCGGCTTTCCGATCGACCACGACGCCCGCCTGGAGATCGTCACCGAAAAGAGCCCCGAGGCGCTGGAGATCCTGCGCCACTCCACCGCGCACCTGCTGGCGCAGGCCGTGCAGCGGCTGTATCCGGGCGCGCAGGTGACCATCGGTCCGGTGATCGACAACGGTTTCTACTACGACTTCGCCTACGAGCGGCCCTTCACGCCGGAGGATCTGGGCAAGATCGAGGCGGAGATGGAGAAGATCGTCAAGGAGGCGTTGCCGGTGTCGCGCTCGGTCAAGTCGCGCGACGAGGCGGTGGCCTTCTTCCGCGGCCTTGGCGAGGACTACAAGGCCGAGATCATCGAGTCGATTCCGGCCAACGAAGAGCTGTCGCTGTATTCGCAGGGCGAGTTCACCGACCTGTGCCGGGGCCCGCACGTGCCCAACACTGGCAAGCTGCGCGCGTTCAAGCTGATGAAGGTGGCCGGCGCCTATTGGCGCGGCGACTCCAACAACGCGATGCTGACCCGCATCTACGGCACCGCCTGGCTCAACGACAAGGACCTCAAGGCCTACCTGCACCAGCTGGAGGAGGCCGAGAAGCGCGACCATCGCAAGATCGGCAAGGCGCTGGACCTGTTCCACCAGCAGGAAGAAGGTCCCGGCATGGTGTTCTGGCACCCCAACGGCTGGGCGATCTGGCAGCAGGTCGAGCAGTACATGCGCCGCGTCTACCGCAAGAGCGGCTACCAGGAGGTGCGCTGCCCGCAGGTGCTGGACGTGTCGCTGTGGAAGAAGTCCGGCCATTGGGACAACTACGCGGAGAACATGTTCTTCACCGAATCGGAGAAGCACACCTACGCGCTCAAGCCCATGAACTGCCCTGGCCACGTGCAGATCTTCAACGCGGGCCTGCACAGCTATCGGGAACTCCCGATCCGCTACGGCGAGTTCGGCGGCTGCCACCGCAACGAGCCCTCCGGCGCGCTGCACGGCATCATGCGCGTGCGCGCGTTCACCCAGGACGACGGCCACGTGTTCTGCACGCCCGAGCAGATCGAGCCGGAAGTGACCGCCTTCCACCAGCAGGCCATGCAGGTCTATGCGGACTTCGGCTTCCAGGACATCGCGCTGAAGATCGCGCTGCGCCCGGACAAGCGCATCGGCTCGGACGAGGTGTGGGACCGGGCCGAGGACGCGCTGCGCAAGGCGCTTGCGTCGGCCGGCGTCAAGTGGGAGGAGCTGCCCGGGGAGGGCGCCTTCTACGGCCCGAAGATCGAGTACCACATGAAGGACTCGATCGGCCGCGCCTGGCAGGTGGGCACCATGCAGGTGGATTTCATGATGCCCGAGCGCCTGGGCGCCGAATACGTGGACGAACACTCGCAGAAGCGCCATCCGGTGATGCTGCACCGCGCGATCGTGGGCTCCATGGAGCGTTTCATCGGCATTTTGATCGAACACCATGCCGGCAACCTGCCGGCATGGCTGGCCCCGGTGCAGGCGGCGGTGTTTTCCATTACCGACGCCCAGGCCGGTTATGTGCAAGAGGTCACGCAAGCCCTTGTGGACAAAGGCTTCCGCGTCCAGGCCGATTTGCGCAACGAAAAGGTCGGCTATAAAATCCGCGAGCATACGCTGCAGAAAGTGCCCTACCTGCTTGTCGTCGGAGATCGCGAAAAGGAGGCTGGGGCCGTTTCCGTGCGTACCCGTTCGGGCGAGGACCTGGGCAGCATGCCGCTGGCCGCCTTCGTCGAACGGCTTGAGGCCGAAACGCGGCGTTGATGTTCCGCGTGGCCTAATCCAATCAACTTCTTCTGGAGGATAGTGGTATCGCTACCACCGACAACAAGGGTAACCGCCGCAACCATGAGATCCGCGTTCCGCGCGTGCGCGTGATCGGGCCGGATTCGGAACAGCTGGGCATTCTTTCCCGCGACGAGGCGTTGCGTGCGGCCGAAGAAGCCGGCATGGACCTGGTCGAGATCCAGCCCAACGGCGACCCGCCGGTCTGCCGCATCATGGACTACGGCAAGTTCAAGTTCGAAGCCCAGAAGAAGGCCCAGGCCGCCAAGAAGAAGCAGAAGCAGGTCGAGATCAAGGAAGTGAAGTTCCGTCCGGTCACGGACGTGGGCGACTACCAGATCAAGCTGCGCAACATGCTTCGCTTCCTGGAAGAGGGCGACAAGGTCAAGGTCACCATCCGCTTCCGCGGCCGCGAGATGTCCCATCAGGATCTGGGCCAGAACCTGGCCAAGAAGATCCAGGAGGACGTCGGCGACAACGGCCTGGTGGAATCCTTCCCCAGGCTGGAAGGGCGCCAGATGGTCATGATGATCGGGCCGAAGAAGAAGCAGTAATTGAAAAAGGCGGCCTCGATGGCCGCCTTTTTCTTTGCCCTTGCCGTCGATCTTGAGCCCTCTCCCCAGAGGGCAGGGTGAGGGGCGGGGCTCGCAGGAAAAGTGGGTGGCGCAAAAGGCACTTGAGAAAAGCCGCGCCTTGGAGGAGGTCCTTCGCAAGAGCGGCCCCTCATCCTGACCCTCTCCCCGGAGGGAGAGGGAGCGGATCGCGCTCAGTTCTCGAAGCGCACCAATACCGCGTCCGCCTCGACGAATTCGCCTTGCGTCGCACTGACGCATTCGACGGTGCCCGCACGCGGGGCCTTCAGCGCCAGCTCCATCTTCATCGCCTCCATCACCAGCAGTTCCTGGCCTTCCTCCACGTTGTCGCCGGGCTTGGCCTTGACCAGCACGATGCGGCCCGGCATGGGGGCGAGCACCTGGTTGCCGCCGGCGCGTTCGGTCGAGGCCCAGGCGAAGGCGGGCGCCCGCACGAAGCGATGGCGGCGGCCCGCGGCATCGTGCAGCAGCACGCGGGCATCGTCGACCAGCGCGGGCAGGCGCTGCGCCTCGCCGTCGAAGCGCGCGCTCAAGGCGTCGCTTTCCAGCCAGGCACCGCGGACGTCGCAGGTCGCTTCGCCGTGCTCCAGCCGGTAGTCGCCGCCATGGCCGTACGCGGCGGCTTCGTAGCGCCGGTCGTGCAGCGACAGCGCTACCACGCGCTTGCCGGCGTGGCCGATGCGCCATGCATCGGCGCTGGCCCAGGGCGAATGCGGATCGGCGGAGCTGGCCTGCACCCCGCGCTCT
>NZ_JABFWW010000106.1 GCF_013362045.1 Frateuria sp.
CATCGCCAGGAAGGTGTCGGCCAGTCCTGCCGCGCCCGCGTGGACCGCCGCGTCGCCGCCCGCCAGGGCGCTCGTGGCAGCGCCGCCGCTGCCGGCGAAACGCGTGGAGGCATAGCCGAACAGGGGCGGCGCGATCGCTTCCAGCGCGAAGCGGAACGTCGCCCGCACACCCTCGGCGCGCCCCCACAGGGCCGAAGGCATCACGTCCAGACGCGCTGCGTCCAGCGCCGGGTTGGCGCCGCCGAGGCCCGCAGCGGCGAGAAAAAAGAACGGTCCGGCCAGCCACAGGGTGTCAAGCAGCAAGGCGGGCAGGAAGGCGGCAGCCGCGCCCAGGTACGCGGTCGCCGCGACCAGCACGCGCCCGGTGAGATGGCCCTGGCCGATCAGCCGGTCGCCCAGCCGCCCGGCCAGCAGCACGCCGCCGATCGCGCCCAGGCCGAGCAGCACCGCCAGGCTGCTCGCCGCCGTCTGGCCGAGATCGAAACGCCCGCGCATGAACACGATGGCGAAAGTGCGCAGGCCGGTGAAGTAGAAGTAGCCCAGCGCCGAGGCGAAGATCAGCGTCCGGTAAGTGGGTACCGCCAGCACGTAGCGCACTGCCCGCCACAGCGAGGCAGTGGCCGGGTCCATGTCCATCAGCGCCTGGCGCGGGCGCACGCCACGCCAGCGGATCACCCGCCGCAGCACGCCGCTGCTTGCCGACTCGCCCGTCGCAGATTGGGCCGGATCGCCATCGGACGGCACGCGGCGGGCCCCGACCGGGATGCTGCTCTGTCCGCCGCGCGCGGGCTCCGGCAGGTACCGCCACAGCACCAGCGCCAACACGAAGCCCAGCGCGGCCAGCACCCAGAACGAGGCGCGCCAGGACAGCCACGCCGCCACGTTGCCGCAAACCAGGAAGCCGAGCGCCACGCCGACCAGCTCGCCCACCAGCACGTAGCCGAAGACGCGCCCGCGCTCGCCCGGCCGGAAGAAATCGCCGGTCAGCGACGCCACCCCCGGCGATGCCGCTGCGGCGATCACGCCCAGCGCCAGGCGGCTGAGCAACAGCATCGGGTAAGACCCCGCTGCGCCGCTGACCAGCATGGTGGCCGACCATCCCGCCAGCGCCAGCGCCAACAGGCGCACGCGCGGCACGCGGTCCACCAAGGCGCCGAAGGGCAAAGTCATCACCGCGGCGACCGCGGTCGAGGCCGTCACCAGCCAGCCGATTTCCAGGTTGCCCACGCGGAGCGCGGCTTCGATCTGTGCGGCCACCGCGCCGACGGTCGCCTTGTCCGCCGCGTCCAGGCCGAGCACGCAGGCCAGCAGCGCGATCACCTTCAGCCGCGCCGGGCCGCCGGCCAGCGCCTCCAGCGGACGCTCGATGCCCCGGCGCAGCCATCCGGTCAGGGCAGCCGGGTGGGCGTCGGTGTGCGGCTGTGGCATGTCGTGTCCTGTGCGTCGCGGCCGGCCTGGCGCCGCCGCGCGCCTCACGAAACATTCTCGGGCGAGCGTCAATCGTGGCGGCCCGATCTGGCGCGGGGTCGCCACATGTCTTTCCCGCCAGCCGATTCCGGCACCCGCGCCGCCAACGGCGCGTCAACGACGCCGGCCGGGCGCGCACCGGTGCCGCGGCCGGCGTTGGCGTTGCTTGCCTTCATGATGGCGCTGGCACCCTTCGGCGATACCGAATACACGCCGGCGATGCCAGCCATCGCGCACGCCTTGCAGGCCGACTACGGCACCGTGCAGCTGACGATGACCTTCTACCTGGCCGGCTCGGCGGTCAGCCAGCTCGGCTACGGGCCGCTGGCCGACCACTATGGGCGGCGCCCGGTCATGCTCGCCGGCACCGCCTTGCTCGCCGCCGGCTTCTTGCTCAGCCTGGCCAGCTTTGCGATCTGGCCGCTGCTCGCCAGCCGCCTGGTCCAGGGCCTGGGCGCCAGCGCCAGCGGGGTGGTCGCCGACGCGGCGGTGCGCGATGCCTTCCCTGCCGACAGCCGCCAGCGCATCTACGCCAAGTTGAACGCGGCCTTCGCGCTGGCGCCGTCGATCGGCCCGGTCGCCGGCGCCTGGCTGGTGCGCGTGCTGGGCTGGCGTGCCAACTTCGCGGTACTGGCCGCGCTGGCGGCGCTGCTGTGGTACGCGGCATGGCGCTGGCTGCCGGAAACCCTTCCGCATCCGGACCATCGGGCGATTCGGCCGGACCGGCTCTGGCGCACATGGCAGCGCATCCTGGGCACGCCACGCTTCATGCTGCTCTCGCTGCTCGGCGGGTGCGCGGTCGGCGTGGTCTACACCGCGCTGATCGGCGCGCCGGACCTGGTGATCAACATGCTGGGCCAGGGCGGCGGCGCGATCGCGATCGTCGCGGTATCGATCCTGGCGGCCTTCGTGGCCGGGGCCGGGCTGTGCGTGCTGCTGACGCCGCGGATGGCGCCGGGCCTGATCATCGCCGGCGGCCTGGGCTTCCTGCTCGCCGGTTCCCTCACCCTGCTGGCCGTGGCGCTGTGGCTGGGTGCACGCGGCAGCCTGGCCGCGTTCCTGCTGCCGATCGGCGCGTGCTTCTGTGGCGTGGGATTGATCGTGCCGGTGACCACCGCCAGGGCGATGGCGCCGTTCCGCCGTACCGCCGGCAATGCGGCCTCGCTGCTGGGTTTCGTGCGGATGGGCGTGGCCGCGCTGGGCACGGTGGCGATGAGCGTGCTGCACCGGGGCTCGGTGCTGGACATGCCGATCGTGTTCCTCGCGCTGACCGGGGCAGCGGCCGTGGCGTTCGCCGCGTATGCGGCACGGGAGCGGCGCGCCTGATCCACGCGCAACCGCAATCCATCGCCGACGGCGCGCGATGGAGACAGCGCGGCCGCGGTACGCGACCGATTTCCTGCCGGCATCGGGCAGGTCGCCAACGGACGCCCGCAGCGTGGGCACTGCCACCCGTCCACCAACACGTGGCGAAGCCATCCTGCGGCAGGACAACGGTGGTCTGATCTGCACTCCACGAACCAGAGGGGAGTTGCCATGATCACGTTGGGTATCGAAGAAGAAGTGCAGGTGGTCGACGAGCACGGCCGGCTCGTCGCGCATGACCTGGCCGACGGCCTGACCAGGCACGCCACGCCGGAGGGTCAACTCGACAGGGAAATCCACCGCTGCGTGATCGAGCTCAAGACGCGCATCTGCAGCGACATAGACCAACTCGTGGAAGCGCTGCGTGCGGTGCGCGCCGCGGCACGGCGCAAGGCGGCGGCGCAGGGCCAGCGCATCCTGATCGCCGGCCTGCATCCCATCGCGCACTGGCAGCAGCAGCCGATGCACGAGGGGCCGCAATATCCGCACTACAGCCGCCTGATCGACGAGTACCAGGACGTCGCCCGCGCCGCCTTCAGCTTCGGCATGCACCTGCACCTGGGCTTTGCCGAGGGCGCGCCGCGCATGGCGATCATGAACCGCCTGCGCCACGTGCTGCCCGAGGTGCTGGCGCTGTCGGCCAGCTCGCCGTTCTTTGAGGGCCGCGACACGGGTCTGCAATCCTGGCGGCACAGCCTGCTCGACCGCTACCCGCGCATGGGCACGCCCGATGTGTGGACGAGCGAGCGCCACTACCAGTCGCACGTGGAGCGCCTGCGCCGGGTCGGCTGCATCCAGCCCGAACAGGGCCTGTGGCAGGACCTGCGACTGCACCACCGCTACGGCACGCTGGAGGTGCGCATCATGGACGCCCATCCGCACCTGGAGCGCATCGGCCTGATCGCCACCCTGCTCAAGTGGGAGGCGCAGACGCTGGAAGAGGAGCTGCGCGAAGGCCGCCAGGGACTGGTCTGGGAGCGTGCCTGCATCGACGAGAACAAGTGGCGCGCGCGCCGCTACGGGCTTGGCGCGCGGTGGATCGATTGGGACCGCGACGAGGTCCGCAGTACGCCCGCGCATTTCGAGCGGTGGTGGCGGCGCCTGGCCCCATGCGCCGCCAGCCACGGCGAGCGCGCGTACTGGGAGCGCCGCCTGGCCGACGCCCTGGCCGAAGGCAGCTTTGCCGATACGCTGCGCGCGCAGGCCGCCCGCGATGCGGACTGGACCGCCACGCTGCGATGGATGGCCGAGCAGGCGGCAGCCGACCTGCCCACGCTCGCGCACGCGGAGGGCTGGGCATGAACATGCAGCCGTCCATCCGTCTGGACGTCCTGGGCGCCGACCGGCTCGCGCTCGCCCTGGCCGCGGTCGACGCGCCGCACCTGCCGATCTCCATGCTGTCGGACCACTACGCCATCGGCAACGCGGCCCTGCGCCGGGCGCTGGAGGACAAGATCGCCCGGCTGGTGCGCGCGCTGGGGCCGCACCTGCAACCCGCGCGCGTCGGCTGGCCGGGTGCGCGCGCCGACGTGCTGGCGCTGGATCTGGCCTTCGTCGAGCATGCGCAGCGCCCGTTCGAGCTGGCCTGGGTGGAGATCCAGGCGTTCACCTCGATGCTGCCCACCTTTCACACCCTGCACCTGGCGCAGCGCCGCCTGCACGGGCTCGGCCCCCGATGGCTGCCGCACGGGATCCTGCCCCGTGGCGTCGGCTGGGTCGAACACCTGCGCCACTGGGTGGCGCCGCGCCCGGACACGGCGCTGATCGAGGACCAGCCGCGCCGCCGCGCGACCTGGCCCGACCTGGACGCAGCCCGGCACTGGTGGCAGGTGGACGTGCACGACTGGCGCGACCTGGTGCCGATGCAGGGCGAGCTCTGCTGCCCGGTCAGCCATTGCCGCTACGGCCACGTGTGGAACCGGCTGATACTCGACGACCTCGGCCCGCTCGACCGCCGCCGCGCCGAATCGGTGCTGCGCGCGGCCGACCGCGTGGGCTGGCACAGCCACCCGGCCTGGTACCAGGGCATCCACAAGGGCACGCTGGCCAGCCTGCCGCTGGCGCCGCACGAAGCCTGCCACTGGATCGAGGAAAGCCCGCTGCGCGCCGCCGGCTACGCCGATGCCGGCCGCTGGGTGGCCAAGTCGATCGGCGGCCATTCCGGCAGCGGCCTGCTGCTGGCGCCGACCATCGAAGATCTCGAGGCGCTGCCCACGCCGCGCCAGTGGATCGTGCAGAACCGCTTCCGCCAGCTGCCCATCGGCCGGCATCCGGTCACCGGGCAGCCGCTGTTCGGCGAGCTGCGCTGCATGCTCGGCCTGCGCGACGGGCAGCCGCCGTGGGTGATGGCGTGGATCCTGCGGCTGTCCAACAACGGCATCGCCACGCTGACCGGGCGGGACACCCGGCCCGGCGAAGGCATGACGCTGCTGTACTTCGAGGAGGGCGAGGCGTGAGGCACCGCGCGGCCGCCCCGCCGCGGGCGGCCCCGGCGGCGCTCAGCCGGGCCCTTGCGTCCCCGCCACCACCATCCACGACACGCCGAAGCGGTCGGCCACCATGCCGAAGCTCGAGGCAAAGAAGCTCGGCTCCAGCGGCTGCTGCACCTGGCCACCGTCGGCCAGCGCATCG
>NZ_JABFWW010000186.1 GCF_013362045.1 Frateuria sp.
CGCCAATGCGCTGCCCGAAGGCCCTGTGGTCAAGGCGCCGATGGTCGGCACTTTCTACGCCTCGGCCACGCCGGGTGCGGCCGCCTTCGTCAAGGTCGGCCAGCAGGTCAAGGCCGGCGAGACGCTGGGCATCATCGAGGCGATGAAGATGTTCAACCAGATCGAGGCCGACGTCGCCGGCACCGTGAAGGCGATCCTGGTCGAGAACGGCCAGCCGGTCGAGTTCGACCAGCCGATGTTCGTGATCGCCTGACCGGCAGGACACTGTGATGCTAGAAAAAGTCGTCATTGCCAACCGCGGCGAGATCGCGCTGCGCGTGCTGCGCGCGTGCCACAGCCTCGGCATCAAGACGGTCGCGGTGCATTCGACCGCCGACCGCAACCTCAAGCACGTGGGCCTGGCCGACGAGGCGATCTGCATCGGCCCGGCACCATCGGTGGACAGCTACCTCAACATCCCGCGCATCATCGCCGCGGCCGAGATCAGCGACGCGCAGGCAATCCACCCGGGTTACGGATTCCTGTCCGAGCGCGCGGACTTCGCCGAACAGGTGGAGCAGAGCGGCTTCATCTTCATCGGCCCGACGGCGGACGTGATCCGCCTGATGGGCGACAAGGTCGAGGCGATCCGCGCCATGAAGGCCGCCGGCGTGCCGTGCGTGCCCGGTTCCGGCGGCCCGCTGGGCGAGGACACCGAGACCAACCTCAAGATCGCCCGCGAGATCGGCTACCCGGTGATCATCAAGGCGGCCGGCGGCGGCGGCGGCCGCGGCATGCGCGTGGTGCGCACCGAGGCGCACCTGGCCAACGCCATCACCATGACCAAGTCCGAGGCCAAGGCGGCCTTCGGCAACGACATGGTGTACATGGAGAAATTCCTGGAGAACCCGCGCCACGTGGAGATCCAGGTGCTGGCCGACGGCCAGGGCAACGCCATCCACCTGGGCGAGCGCGACTGCTCGATGCAGCGCCGCCACCAGAAGGTGGTGGAAGAGGCGCCCGCGCCCGGCATCACGCCGGAGCTGCGTGCGCAGATCGGCAAGGTCTGCGTGGACGCCTGCATCCGCATCGGCTACCGCGGCGCCGGCACCTTCGAGTTCCTGTTCGAGAACGGCCGCTTCTACTTCATCGAGATGAACACCCGCATCCAGGTGGAGCATCCAGTGACCGAGCTGATCACCGGCGTGGACCTGGTGCGCGAGCAGTTGCTGATCGCCGGCGGCGAGAAGCTCTCGATCCGCCAGGAAGACATCCAGATCCGCGGCCACGCCATCGAATGCCGCATCAACGCCGAGGACCCGGACACCTTCATGCCCAGCCCCGGCACGGTCAAGCGCTTCGAGGCGCCCGGCGGCCCGGGCGTGCGCGTGGACACGCACCTGTACGACGGCTACCGCATCCCGCCCAACTACGATTCGATGATCGGCAAGCTGATCGTGCACGGCCCCGACCGCGAGACCGCGATCTGCCGCATGCGCCTGGCGCTGGCCGAGACGGTGATCGAGGGCGTCAAGTGCAACATCCCGCTGCAGCAGCGCATCATGGCCGATGCGGGCTTCCAGCACGGCGGCCAGAACATCCACTACCTGGAAAAGCGCATGGCCGAGCACAAGGAACAGAAGGCTGGCGGCGAGTAAGCCGCCCCGACGACGCCGGCAGAGCGCGGCGTCGACTTGCGCGGCGCCATTCCGGCGGACACCGGATGGCGCCGCGTTCGTTTTTGACACTCCCCTGCAAGAACCTGCCATGCCCTTCCTCGAACTCGCCCTCACCCTCCGCGCCGAGCAGCAACCGCGCGTGGAGGAAGCCCTCGACGACCTGGGCGCCCTGTCGATCACCCTGCGCGACGCCGACGCCGAGACGCCCGACGAGCAGGCGATCTTCGAGCCGGGCGTGGGGGAGCTGCCGCTGTGGCCGACGATCACCCTGGACGCCCTGTTCGACGCGGACACGGACCGGCGCGGCCTGGTCGAGGCGCTGGGCGAGCTGCTGCCCTGGCTGGAGCCCGACCAGCTCGCCTTCCGCGAGGTCGCCGACGAGGACTGGGAACGCGCATGGATGGACCAGTTCAAGCCGATGCCGTTCGGGCGCCGGCTGTGGATCTATCCCTGGAACATCGAGCCGCCTACCGGCGAGGACATCGTGGTCGTGCGGCTGGATCCCGGCCTGGCCTTCGGCAGCGGCACCCATCCGACCACCGCGCTGTGCCTGGAATGGCTCGACGGTCTCGATCTGGCCGGCCAGCGCTTGATCGATTACGGCTGCGGCTCGGGCATCCTGGCCATCGCCGCGCTCAAGCTCGGCGCAGCCGGCGCCGTCGGCGTGGACAACGACCCGCAGGCGCTCATCGCCTCGCGCGACAACGCCCAGCGCAACGGCGTGGCAGACCGGCTCGCCGTGTTCCTGCCCGGCGACGAACCGCACGCACCGGCCGACGTGTTCGTCGCCAACATCCTGGCCGGGCCGCTGGGCGAGCTTGCGCCGACCTTCGCCGCCGCCTGCAAACCGGGCGCGCCGTTCGCCATCTCCGGCATCCTCGATGGCCAGCAGGACGAATTGCTGGCGCGCTACGGCGAATGGTTCGATGGCCTGCGTGTGGACGCACGCGAAGACTGGGTGCGCATCAGCGGCCGCCGTCGCTGAACCCCTTGCCCGGCAACGTGCACTCGCGCACACGCCTCGCTCCGACAAACGCCGGCTTACCCTTTACTCTTGCCGGCATGTACGCCCAGTGTCCCGACTGCCGAACCGTGTTCTCGCTCGATGCGGGCGCGCTCGCGCCGGCGCGTGGCGCGGTGATCTGCGGCAACTGCGAGACATTGTTCGACGCCCTGGAGACGCTCGCCGACCAGCTGCCGCCCGAGCCGTTCCAGACACTGCCCGGGCACGTCCGCTCGGAGCAGGCGCCCAAGCTCGAATTGGCGGTGTATCGCCCGCGTGCCGACACGCCGGCCGCCGTCGCCGCGCCGGCGACCGTAGTGTCGGCGGAGCCGGCCTTCACTCCACACTTCGTGCGCGACCGCCGCGCGCCGCGCAGGCGCGAGCGGCGCTGGCCCTGGATCCTGACGTGCGTGCTGCTGACCCTGCTGCTGGCGGCCCAGGTGGCCTGGGCCAAGCGCGCCGAGCTCATCGCCAACCCGTCGATCGGCGCATGGCTACGCCAGGCCTGCGCCGCGCTCGGCTGCGAACTGCCGCTGGTGCGCGACGTGCGCCAGCTGCGCGTGGTCGCGCGCGACGTACAGGCGCACCCGAGCGCACCGGGCGCGCTGATGATCAGCGCCACCATCCGCAACGACGCACCCTTCGGCCAGCCCTTCCCGGTGGTCACGCTGACCCTCTCCGACGCCGACGGGCATCGCCTGGCGATGCGCCGCCTGCGCCCGTCCGAATACCTGGACGACGCCGCGGCGATCCGCGCCGGGCTTGCGCCGGGCGCGAGCGCGGCCCTGCTCATCGAGATGGCCGATCCAGGCGCACGGGCGGTGGCGTTCGAATTCGGTTTCGAGTGAAACCATCCGCCGGCGCGCAAGCACTTAATTTTGTCGTCCCGCGCCGGTACACTCCTCCCCTTCGCGCACGCTCCAACGCATGCCAAGCGCGCCGCCGCCAGCGGCAGAACCGCCATAACCATTGCAGCGGCCCACGCAGCCGCCGCGTCGCTCGTGAGGGAATGCCGTGAACGCCGTCCGATTGCCTGTCATCGAGGCCATCCGGGAGACTCCGCCGTCGCAGAGCGCTCTGGGCGAATGTGTCAGCCGTACCGTGCGCCGCTACCTGGCGGACATCGGCGACACCGCATGCGACGAGGGCCTGCACGCCCTGGTCATCCACGAGGTCGAAGGCCCGCTGCTGCGCGAAGTGCTGGCCTTCCACGACGGCAACCAGAGCCGCGCCGCCGCGGTGCTCGGCATCAACCGCGCCACGCTGCGCAAGAAGCTGGCCGCCCACGGCCTGCTGTAGGGCCTTTTCTGGGTCGCCAGCACACGCCTCGCGCGGCTTGGCCGTCCAGCCGTCCAAACGAAGAGCCTGACCCGCTCGGGTTATAATTACCGGCTTCCCCCACCCTGGAAGCCGCCATGCCTGCCGCCGTCACGCCCATCCGCCGCGCCCTGCTCAGTGTCTCGGACAAGACCGGACTGATCGAGCTGGGCCGGCGACTCGCCGCCAGGGGCGTGCAGCTGCTCTCCACCGGCGGCAGCGCCAAGGCGCTGCGCGAGGCCGGCATCGCGGTCACCGACGTCAGCGAGCTCACCGGCTTCCCGGAGATCATGGACGGCCGCGTCAAGACGCTGCATCCCAAGGTGCATGGCGGCCTGCTCGGCCGGCGCGGCACCGACGACGCGGTGATGGCCGAACTCGGCATCGTCCCGATCGACCTGCTGGTGCTCAACCTCTATCCGTTCGAACGGACGGTCGCCCGTCCCGACTGCACGCTGGAAGAGGCGATCGAGAACATCGACATCGGCGGCCCCGCGATGCTGCGCTCGGCGGCGAAGAACTGGGCCGACGTGGCGGTGCTCACCGCGCCCGAGCAGTACGACGATGCCCTTGCCGAGATCGAGCGCGACGGCGGCCTCGCGCGCGCCACCCGCTTCCGGCTTGCGGTGGCCGCGTTCAATCGCGTGTCCGACTACGACGGCGCGATCAGCGACTATCTTTCGTCCCTCAAGCTCAACGAAGCACACGATGCGATCGCCGGCCACGAGGCCTTCGGCGGCCAGGCCAACGGCCGCTTCGTCAAGCTGATGGACCTGCGCTACGGCGAGAATCCGCACCAGCAGGCCGCCTTCTACCGCGACCTGTACCCGGCGCCCGGCACGCTCGCGACTTTCCGTCAGCTGCAGGGCAAGGAGCTTTCGTTCAACAACATCGCCGATGCCGACGCGGCATGGGAATGCGTGCGCAGCTTCGTCAAGCCGGCCTGCGTGATCGTCAAGCACGCCAATCCCTGCGGCGTGGCGGTGAGCCTGGACGGAATCGGCAAAGCCTACGACCTGGCTTTCCAGACCGACCCCACTTCGGCCTTCGGCGGCATCATTGCGTTCAACCGCGAAGTCGACGGCGCCACCGCGCGCGCCATCGTCGAGCGCCAGTTCGTGGAAGTCGTCCTGGCGCCGGGCTACGCCGACGACGCGCTCAAGGCGTTCGCCAAGAAGGGCAACGTGCGCGTGCTGGAGATCCCGCCGCCGGCGGATGGCGGCCTGCGCGCGCCGCATCCGGGCGTGAACGCCAAGCGCGTGGGGTCGGGCCTGCTGCTGCAGACCGCCGACACCGGCATGATCGGCGCGGCCGACCTCAAGGTGGTGACCAGGCGCGCGCCCACGCCCGAGCAGATCGACGACCTGATCTTCGCCTGGAAGGTGGCCAAGTTCGTCAAGTCCAACGCGATCGTCTACGCGAAGCATCGCCAGACCATCGGCATCGGCGCCGGCCAGATGAGCCGCGTCTACAGCGCGAAGATCGCCGGCATCAAGGCAGCCGACGAGAAGCTGGAAGTGCGCGGCTCGGTGATGGCCTCCGATGCGTTCTTCCCCTTCCGCGACGGCATCGACGCCGCGGCCGAGGCGGGCATCGCCGCGGTGATCCAGCCGGGCGGATCGATGCGCGACGCCGAAGTGATCGCCGCCGCCGACGAGCACGGCATGGCGATGGTGTTCACCGGCATGCGCCACTTCCGGCACTGAGGCCGGCGATCCGGCAGATCACAGGAACCGCTGCAGCAACTGCCGCCACTCCTCGTCGAAGGACCCGTCGCACGGCGGCACGCCTGCCCGTGCATACCAGTAGCCGGCGTTGGCCTCGTCGCCCTCAAGGCGGTGCAGGTGTGCGTGGATGGCGGCGGCGCCCGCGTCGTCCAGCACCTGCACCAGGTGGTGGGCGCGCTCCGGCGCGCCATGGCCAAGCCACCACAGCGCCTGCAGGTGGACGGAGAAGTCGACCGGCGGTTCGCAGCCGGCGAGCGAGGCGAGGAAAGCGGTTTGGTCCATGGCGACTCCCGTGCGGCCGCGGTGTGACCCTCACGACTCCTTATGGTGCCGCTTGCGAGCCTTGGCAAGGCCAACGCGGAGCCCACGCCCATGACCTACGAGCTCTACTACTGGACCGGCATCCAGGGCCGCGGCGAATTCGTGCGCCTGGCGCTGGAGGACGCCGGCGCGGAGTACGTGGACATCGCGCGCGAACACGGCGACAAGGCCATGGAGCCCTTCCTCGAAGGCGAGCACGCCGAGGCGCTGCCGTTCGCCCCGCCCTTCCTCAAGGCCGGCCACCTGCTGATCGCGCAGACCGCCGCCATCCTCGACTACCTGGGCCAGCACCTGCGGCTGGTGCCCGAGGGCGAGGCACGGCGCATCCATGCCAACCAGCTGCAGCTGACCATCGCCGACCTCGTCACCGAGGTCCACGACAGCCACCACCCGATCGCCGCCGGCCTGTACTACCACGACCAGAAACCCGAAGCCGCGCGCCGCGCGGCCGACCTGCGCCAGCACCGGCTGCCCAAGTACCTGGGCTATTTCGAGCGCGTGCTGGAACGCGCCGACGGCCGCCATGCATTGGGCGCGCATTCGTACGTGGACCTCTCGCTGTTCCAGCTGCTGGCCGGCCTCGACTACGCCTTCCCACACGCCATGGCCCGCTTGCGCCCCAGGCTGCCGCGCCTGGCCGCGCTCGCCGAAGAAGTCGCTGCGCGCCCGCGCATCGCCGCCTACCTTGCCTCGCCCCGGCGCCTGCCATTCAACGAGAGCGGCATCTTCCGCCACTATCCCGAACTCGATGATCCGGACTGATCGACGGCGTCAGAACCATGCGATGACGACCGCGCCGGCGACGATCAGCAGGCCACCGACCAGCAGCGGCAGGCTCGGCCGCTCGCCCAGGAACACCAACCCCAGCACGATCGCGATCGCCACGCTGAGCTTGTCGATGGGCGCGACGCGGCTCACCGGCCCCAGCTGCAGCGCGCGGTAGTAGCACAGCCACGAAAGCCCGGTGGCGATGCCCGAGAGCACCAGGAACAGCCAGCTGTGCCAGGGCAGGCCCGAGGGCCGCGCCCATTCGCTGCGCAGGCTGAGGATGCCCGCGGTGACGATCAGGATCACCACCGTGCGGATGAACGTCGCCAGGTTGGAATTGATGCCCGCCACGCCGAGCTTGCCGAACAGCGCCGTCAGCGCGGCGAAGAAGGCCGAACCGAGCGCGAACAGCAGCCAGCTCTGGCGCAGGTCCACGGCCGGCGGATCAGTCGCCGTTGTTGCCGGCCGAGGCCGCCGGCGCCGGCTTGCTCTTGCCCCACTCCAGGATCTTGTACATCACCGGCCGCGCCGGCTTCTGGCCGTGCTCGTCGACCAGCCGTCCGCTCGGATCGACCATGTAGGTCTGCGCGACGCCGTTGGGCGGCGTCACCACCACCATGTAGAGCTGGCCGTTGCGGCGGTATTCCTGCACCGTGTTCTCGCCCTGCCTGTGCACGCTCACCTCCGGCAGCGGCTGGCCCGACTTGATCGGCGCCGGCGTGACCGGCAGCAGCGAGGTGCCGCCGTGCGCAGGCGCCGCGGCGGGCGATGCCGGGGCAGGTGCGCTCGGCCGCACGCCCGGATCGTTCATGCCCGGGGGCGGCGGCACGTCGACCGGCGGCTTGGACTGGGCGAAGGCAGGCGCCGCGGCCAATGTCGCGGCGAGAACGAATGCGGAAGAAGACTTCATGGCAGGCTCCGTCGAGGTGCCGCGAGCATAGCAGCGGCCCCCGCGCGCTCCGGTGAACCGCGGTCTCATGGCACGCGTGCGAGAATCGACGGATGCCCAAGCTCACCCTGATCGACGGTTCGTCCTATCTCTACCGCGCCTTCCATGCGCTGCCGCCGCTGACCAATGCACGCGGCGAGCCTACCGGCGCGCTGTTCGGCGTGGTCAACATGCTGCGCGTGGCGCTCAAGGCACAGCCGGACTACCTGGCCTTCGTCTGCGACGCGCCCGGGCGCACCTTCCGCGACGACCTCTACGCCGACTACAAGGCCAACCGCCCGCCGATGCCCGACGACCTGCGCGCGCAGGTCGAGCCGATGATGGCCATCGTCAAGGCGCTCGGCTTCCCGATCCTGTGCATCCCCGGCGTGGAGGCCGACGACGTGATCGGCACGCTGGCGCTGGCCGCGGCCGACCAGGGCATCGACGTGACCATCTCCACCGGCGACAAGGACCTGGCCCAGCTGGTCGGCCCGCGCGTGACGCTGGTCAACACGATGACCAACGTGACGCTGGACATCGCCGGCGTGACCGAAAAATTCGGCGTGCCGCCGGAGCGCATCGTCGACTTCCTCTCCCTCACCGGCGACAGCATCGACAACGTGCCGGGCGTGACCAAGTGCGGCCCCAAGACCGCGGCCAAGTGGCTGGCCGAATACGGCTCGCTCGATGGCGTGATCGCCAATGCGGACAAGGTCGGCGGCAAGATCGGCGAATACCTGCGCGAGGCGCTGCCGGGCCTGCCGCTGTCGCGCGAGCTGGTGACCATACGCACCGGCGTCGAGCTCGAACACGGCCCGGCCGACCTCACACTGCGCGAGCGCGACACCGCCGCGCTGCGCGAGCTGTTCACCCGCTACGAGTTCAAGGCGGCGCTGAAGGAACTGGACGCCGAGGCCGGCGGCATGGCGCCCACGCCCGAGGTCGCGCCGGCGCCGGCACCGCCGCTGCAGGCTCCAGCCGCCGCTGATGCGCGTCCCGGCGAATACGAGCTGGTCACCGCGCCGGAGCAGTTCGAGCGCTGGCTGGCGGCGCTGCGCGCGGCGCCGCTGATCGCCTTCGACACCGAAACCAGCAGCATCGACGCCATGCGCGCCGAGCTGATCGGCCTGTCCTTTGCCGTCGAGTCCGGCCGCGCCTGCTACATTCCGGTGGCGCACGACTATCCCGGTGCGCCCTGGCAGCTGGACCGCGACCAGGTGCTGCACGCGCTCAAGCCCTTGTTCGAGGACCCGTCGAAGGCCAAGCTCGGCCAGCACGCCAAGTACGACATCAACGTGCTCTCGCACTACGGCATCGGCGTGCAGGGCCTCAAGCACGATTCGATGCTCGCCTCCTACGTGTGGAACGCCACCGCCACGCGCCACGACATGGATTCGCTGGCCAGCCGCTACCTCGGCTACCAGACCATCAAGTACGAGGAGGTCGCCGGCAAGGGCGCCAGGCAGATCCCGTTCTCGCAGGTCGACCTGGACACCGCCTGCCGCTACGCCGCCGAGGACGCCGACATCACCCTGCGCCTGCACGAGGCGCTGCAGCCGATGCTCGCCAGCCTGCCGGCGCTCCAGTGCGTGTACGAGCAGATCGAGCTGCCACTGGTGCCCGTGCTTGCCGGCATGGAGCGCAAGGGCGTGCTGATCGACGTCGACGAACTGCGCAAGCAGAGCCAGGAACTTGGCAAGCGCATGCTCGAGCTGCAGCGGCAGGCTTACGTGGAAGCCGGCCGCGAATTCAGCCTGGACTCGCCCAAGCAGCTGCAGGCGATCCTGTTCGACGAACTGGGCCTGGCCGCCAAGCTGAAGACGCCGACCGGGCAGCCCTCGACCAACGAGGAGGCGCTGGAGGCGATCGCGGACGACCACGCGCTGCCGCGGCTGATCCTCGACTATCGCGGCCTGGCCAAGCTGCGCTCGACCTATACGGACAAGCTGGCCTCGATGGTCAATCCGCGCACCGGCCGCGTGCACACCTGCTACCACCAGGCCGCGGTGGCCACCGGGCGCATCTCCTCCTCCGACCCCAACCTGCAGAACATCCCTGTGCGCACCGAGGAGGGCCGGCGCATCCGCGCCGCCTTCGTGGCGCCGCCCGGTTGGATGGTGATGGCGGCCGACTATTCGCAGATCGAGCTGCGCATCATGGCGCACCTCTCCGGCGACGAGGCACTGCTGCGCGCGTTCACCAGCGGCGGCGACGTGCACCGCGCCACCGCCGCCGAGGTGTTCGGCGTGGCGCCCGAGGACATCACGCTCAACCAGCGCCGCGCCGCCAAGGCGATCAACTTCGGCCTGATGTACGGCATGAGCGCCTTCGGCCTGGCGCGCCAGCTCGGCATCGACCGCGGCGAGGCCAGCGACTACATGGCGCGCTACTTCTCGCGCTTCGCCGGCGTGCGCGCCTTCATGGACGCCACTCGCGAACAAGCCCATCGCGACGGCTACGTGGAAACCATCTTCGGCCGCCGGCTGTACCTGGAGAACCTCAAGGCCCGTAACCAGGCGCTGCGCTCCGGCGCCGAGCGCGCCGCGGTCAACGCACCCATGCAGGGCAGCGCGGCGGACATCATCAAGCGCGCGATGATTGCCATGGGCGCCTACCTGTGCGAACGCACCGACGCGCACATGCTGATGCAGGTGCACGACGAACTGGTGTTCGAGGTGCAGGAGGACGCCGTGGACACGATGCGCCAGGCGGTGATCGAGCGCATGTCCGGCGCCGCCGAACTGGCTGTGCCGCTGGTGGTGGACGTAGGCGTAGGCGCGAACTGGGAGCAGGCGCACTAGCGCCGAGGCCCAAGCCACCGCCGCACCCTGCTTCCTCTCCCCCGGGCGCAGCCCGGGGGAGAGGGTTGGGGAGAGGGGGAGGCCGTTGGCTCTTCTCCCTCCTGCCAAGCAACAAGCAAAAGCCCCCTCACCCCAGCCCTCTCTCCCGGCGGGGCCGAAAGAGGAGCGGGCTTCGGCGGATGAACGGATCCTGACCTGTTCCGGCCACCGCGAACGCCCTCCTTGAAACTTTCCCTCGCCGCACGCATCCAAGGTTCCGGATGCACGCAACGGCATCCGCGACCCGTCCACCTCCCTGAGCGGGTCATCAGGATGCGAACCTCTCCCCTGGGCTTCGCATCCACCCCGGCCCCGAAGGTTCCCCCTAGCCTTCGGGGCTTTTTTTCGCCCGCTATGCTCGGGCCACCCATCCATGAGGAACAACGCATGCGTGCAGGACTCGTCATCGTCGGCATCATCCTGTTGGTTGCGGGCATCTGGGTGACCCTGGGCAACGGCAGCTACAGCCAGACCGATACCGTGGCGCAGCTGGGCCCCGCGAAAATCGAGGCCACCCACGAGAAGGCCGTGCCGCAATGGCTGGGCATCGCCGGCATCGTGGTCGGCGGCCTGCTGGCGATCGGCGGCTTCGCCAGTAAGAAGTGACGCCCCGCCGCGCCGCCTCCGCGCGGCGCGCTTGACGGGCCTCGGTACAATGAGTCGATGGATGTTTCGTATCTGATCGACTCGCTCAACGACGCGCAGCGCGAAGCCGTGTGCGCCCCGCCCGGCCACTACCTGGTGCTGGCCGGCGCCGGTTCCGGCAAGACCCGCGTACTCACCCACCGCATCGGCTGGCTGACCCAGGTCGAGCGCGTGCCGCCGTGGGCGATCCTGGCGGTCACCTTCACCAACAAGGCCGCCGGCGAAATGCGCGCGCGGCTGGACTCGCTGATCCCGGGCGGCACCACCGGCCTCACCGTAGGCACCTTCCACGGCATCGCCCATCGCCTGCTGCGCCGGCACTGGCGCGAGGCCGGCCTGCCGGAAGGTTTCCAGATCCTCGACGCCGACGACCAGCAGCGGCTGGTCAAGCGCGTGGTCGCCGGGCTCGGGCTGGACGAGGCGAAGTTCCCGCCACGCCAGGCCACCTGGCAGATCAACGGCTGGAAGGACGAGGGCAAGCGCCCGGATGCCATCGAGCACGGCAACCACCCGGTCACCCGCACGCTGGTGCAGATCTATACCGCCTACGAGGAGGCTTGCCGCCGCGCCGGCCTGGTCGACTTCGCCGAACTGCTGCTGCGCGCGCACGAGCTGTGGCTGAAGAACGCAGCCGTGCTGGAGCACTACCAGCAGCGCTGGCGGCACCTGCTGATCGATGAGTTCCAGGACACCAACGCGCTGCAGTACGCCTGGATCCGCGTGCTCGCGGGCAACGTCGGCAAGGTGTTCGCCGTCGGCGACGACGACCAGTCGATCTACGGCTGGCGCGGCGCCAAGGTGGAGAACATGCAGCAGTTCCTCAAGGACTTTCCCGGCGCGCGCACGATCAAGCTGGAGCAGAACTACCGCTCCACCGCCACCATCCTCAAGGCCGCCAACAGCGTCATCGCGCGCAACGGCGGCCGCCTGGGCAAGCAGCTGTGGACGGCGGGCGAGGACGGCGAGCGCATCGCGCTGTACGCCGCCTACAACGAGCAGGACGAGGCGCGCTTCGTCATCGAGCGCATCCGCGAATACGTCGCCGAGCACGGCAGCGCGAAGGACTGCGCGATCCTCTACCGCTCCAACGCGCAGTCGCGCAACTTCGAGGAACAGCTCAGCCAGCGCAGCATCCCCTACCGCGTCTACGGCGGCCTGCGCTTCTTCGAGCGCGCCGAGATCAAGGACGCGCTCGCCTACCTGCGCCTGACCGCCAACCGCCACGACGACGCCGCCTTCGAGCGCGCGGTCAACACGCCGCCGCGCGGCATCGGCGACCGCACGCTGGACGTGCTGCGCCGCCGCGCCCGGGCCGAAGGCAGCTCGATGTGGGAAGCGGCGCTGGGCGAGCTCACCGACGGCCGCGAACTGGCCGGCCGCGCCAAGAACGCCGTAAAGGCGTTCCTGGCCGTGATCGACCAGATGGCCCGCGACTTCCACCCCGCCGCACCCGGCGCCCTCTTCCCCGGCGAAGCCGGGGGAGAAGGCTGGGGAGAGGGGGAGGCTCTTCCCTCCGCCCAGCCAGACAAGCCAAGCGAAGGCCTCACGTTGGCCGAACAGGTCGACCACGCCATCACCCACACCGGCCTGCGCGACCACTACGAAAAGGACAGCCGCGGCAACGGCGAAGCGCGCGTGGAGAACCTGGACGAATTGATCAACGTCGCCAGCCGCTTCGCCATGACGCCCGAAGATGTCGAGGCGGGCCTCAGCGAACTGTCCGCCTTCCTCTCCCACGCCGCGCTCGAGGCCGGCGAAGGCCAGGGCGAAGCGTGGGACGACTGCGTGCAGTTGATGACGCTGCATTCGGCCAAGGGCCTGGAGTTCCCGCTGGTGTTCCTGGTCGGCATGGAGGAAGGCCTGTTCCCCAGCCAGCGTTCCACCGAGGACGAGGCCCGGCTGGAGGAGGAGCGCCGCCTGGCCTACGTCGGCATCACCCGCGCGCGCGAGCGGCTGGTGGTCACCCACGCCGAATCGCGCCGCATGCACGGCACCGAGATGCTCGCCCGCCCCTCGCGCTTCCTCGCCGAAATGCCGCCCAGCCTGATCGACGAAGTGCGCCCGCGCGTGCAGGTCAGCCGCCCCGCCTACGCCGGCCGCTACACCGACACCGCGTCGCTGGAGGAAAGCCTGCCGGTCAAGCTCGGCCAACGCGTCAGCCACCCGAGCTTCGGCGAAGGCGTGGTCGTCAGCGCCGAAGGCAGCGGCGCCCACACCCGCCTGCACGTGAACTTCGAGAACGCCGGCAGCAAATGGCTGGTGGCGGCATACGCTAACCTCACACCGCTTTAAGAAAAAACACGGCTACCCTTGGGCCGCACGTTTCAAATGTCAGCTTGAAATCTACTTTGAGTTAGGGCCATGTCAGCCGATATCGCAACTGCGCTAATTACCGTTGGGGGCGCCGCCATTCTGGCCGTCGTCACCTACGGCTTGACCAAAAAGCGAGAGCGCGAGGCTGTCCTTCGCTCAGAGCGCTTGGCGCATTACAAGGATTTTGTTGCCAGTCTGAGCGGCATCATCACCTCCGAGGACACTCCTGAAGGGCAACGCGCCTTCGCCAAAGCGTGCAACAACCTCAACCTTGTCGCGCCGCAGTCCGTAATCCGGGCGTTGCAGGCATTCCAGGAAGAGATCCGAGTCGGCAACCCTTTTCATAGTCGTGAGCGCCACGATCAGCGTTTGTCTAGGCTTCTCTACGAGATTCGCCTCGACTTGGGTGTGTGGCCCAAGGACAGTCAAGACTTCAGAGTTGGCATTTGGGCGTCTGGCGTGCGCACCAGTGGTCCGTAAGCACTCGCTTAAGTGGGACGGCTACGCCGCTTAACTCCAGCGTTGAGCCTTTGGTGGCCAGAGCTCCGCGAATTGCCGTTTTGTGCGTCCGCTGTAGTTCAGGCGTTGCAATCCTCCGAATCCGCTGCCGCTTCGCGGCGCAGCGAGCGACCACCATGCCGACGACCGGAATCCGCATACGCGAGGCCAATCCCACTGACGCCGGCCAGCTTGCGCAACTGGCCGAGGTAACTTTCAGAGAGACCTTCGGCGCGGCGAATACGGCTCAGGACATGGAGCTGCATTGCCGCAGCCATTATGGCGAGGCAATCCAGGCGGATGAGATCGTCGACCCGTCGAGGGTGACGCTGCTCGCCAAGCAGGACGGGCGACTGGTCGGGTTTGCGCAGGTGCGCTGGCGCGCCGCGCCGGGTTGCGTGGTGGCGCGGGCGCCGGGGGAGATCCAGCGGCTGTACGTCGCCAGCGACTGGCACGGCAAGGGCGTGGCGCAGGCGCTCATGCACGCCTGCATCGAAGAGATGCGGGCGCGCGGCTCGGACGTGGCGTGGCTGGGCGTGTGGGAGCACAACCCGCGGGCGATCGCGTTCTATCGCAAGTTCGGTTTCGCCCCGGTGGGGGAGCATGTATTTCCCCTGGGCGGCGACCCGCAGCGGGATATCGTCATGGCCCGCCGCCTGGCGGGTGCATTCGCGGGGAACTAGCGCCGGCTATCGACCGCGGCGGCGGGCGCGGCCGATCGCATCCGCGGGGCTCGCCAAGTCGCCCGCAGGATTTCCCGCCTGGCGCACGCAGCAAAAAGCCCCGCTCGCCTCCCGGAAAGTCCCGTGCGCGCGGCTTTTACCCTCGCGCACGAGGCTTTTTGTGCCGGGCGCGGGACAAAAAGTCCCAACGGCGGCGGAAAAAGTCCCACGTCTGGGGCGGCCGGGCGGCACGTGCAGCTCTTTCCGCCTCGCGCTCGAAGCAAAAAGCGTCGCGGCTGCCGCAAAAAGCGGCGCGCGCGGTGCTGGCGGACTCGTCATGTGGGTTCGAAGTGGCGTGCGCGGGGCTTTTTACAGCGATAG
Organism: Frateuria sp.; assembly: GCF_013362045.1. Taxonomy (GTDB): domain Bacteria; phylum Pseudomonadota; class Gammaproteobacteria; order Xanthomonadales; family Rhodanobacteraceae; genus Frateuria_A. Next base: position 15,065 of record NZ_JABFWW010000186.1, read on the forward strand.
CGGCGTGCGGACCGGCGCGGGTGCCACTTCCCGACAGGACGGTGCGCCGTTCCCGCCACGCCGCGCCGGCATCCATCAGCGCGGGTGATGCTCCGACCCGCCGGCCGCGTGCCCCAGCGGGCATCCCGTCGGCGCCGGGCGCGGTGTGCGGACGGCGTGCCACGGCAGCAGCATGGGCACCTCGCGCTGGTAGCTGCGATAGGTGTCGCCGAACTGGGCGACCAGGTCGCGCTCCTCGAGGCATTTGACCGCCAGCAGGATGTAGCCGGTGGTCATCAGGGCGAACAGCAGGTGGCCCTGGCTCATGTCCGGCGCGGCCCAGAACGCGATCAGGAAACCCAGCATCAGCGGATGGCGCACCAGGCGATAGAAGGCGCGGGTGACGAACGCGCCGTCGTGTTGCGTGTCCAGGCCCTGCGCGTGGGACCAGACCTGGCGCAGGCCGAACAGGCCGAAGTGGTCGATCAGGAAGGTGCTCGACAGCACCAGCAGCCAGCCCGCCGCAGCCAGGGCATACAGCGCCCAGCGCGCCGGTTCGCTGTGGATGCTCCAGACCGGTTGCGCCAGCGTGCGCCACTGCCAGAACAACAGGATCAACGCGAGGCTGCTCACCAGCACATAGGTGCTGCGCTCGGCCGCCACGGGCACGTAGCGCGTCCACCAGCGCTTGAAGGCCGGGCGCGCCATGCCGCTGTGCTGCACGGCGAACAGCGCGAGCAGCAGCAGGTCGATCGCCAGCGCGGCGGCTGGCGCGGCCGTGCGGCCGGTGTCGATGGTGCGCGGCACGCCCACGCCGCTGACGAAGCCGATGGCGTAGAGGAAGGTGAGCAGGAAGACGATGTAGGCAAGCGTGCCGTAGAAGAGGATGAGCGGACGGGACATGGAAGGAACCCTCTGGAAGATAAGGAGCGGGCGGTTGCGGGCGCAGCGTCGCTAGAGCGCCGACAGAAACGCCACCAGATCGCTCTTCTGCTGCGCGTTCATGCGGATCTGGAATCGCGTGTCGTAGAAGTCGACCACGTCGCGCAGCGTCGCCGCCGAGCCGTTGTGGAAGTACGGCGCGCGCGCCGCCAGGCCGCGCAGGATCGGGCCCTTGAACTTGCCGATGTCGGCCCATTTGCCGGTGCGCATGGCCAGGCCCGGGTCGGTGGTCTGCACGCTCTGGCCGGTGGCGTTGTTGGTGAGCGTGTACAGCGGCATGTCCGGGGTGCGGCGGCTGGCGGCGGCGATGCCGATGTCGACCGGCAGCGCCATCGAGTGGTTGCCGATGTTCGGCGCGTTGTGGCAGCTGCCGCAGCTGCCGTGGATCACCGGCTTGCCGGTCACGTCGTTGAGTCCGGCCACGCCGCGGATGGCGATCGGCATCGTGTCGAACAGCTGCTCGCCGCGGGCGATGGCGGCGCGCGCGCGGCTGCGCGGGTCGCGGCGGAACGGCGCGGCGGCATCGCTCCAGCCGTCGAACAGGCGCATGACCCTGGCGTCGAACGCATCGCCGGTGGGGTCGTTGCCGAGGGTGTCGTTGATGCCGACCCAGAAGCGCTGCTGGGTGAGGATGTCGGGGCCGCCCATGGCGTCGTCCTCGTTGAGCCGGCCGGCGCGGTAGTCGTCCACCTGCGCGGTGACCATGTGCAGCTCGAACTCGACGATCCGCCCGATGGTGGCCTCGTCGGGCGCACTCGCCGCCTGCTCGTGGCCGAGGACGGCATCGCGCGCCTGCGAGGCGAGGCTGCTGCGCAGGTCCTGCAGGTCGATGCCGGCATCCATCGGCGGCTTGAACGGCGCGAAGGTTTCGCGCCCGTCCCACATCACCGCGGTGAGCCACACCAGGTTGGTCGCCGGCAGCGGGCGGCGGAACAGCGACAGCTCGCGCGCGCTGGCGTAGCCGTAGGGGTCGTCGACGGCGCTCAGACGAAACTCCGCGTTGGCGGGCATCGGCATGCCCACGCGCACCAGGCCGCGGTTGAGCAGCATGGCGTAGGCGCTGCGGCGCGCGTAGACGGTGGAGACGTCCGCCCGCGGCGAGACCGCGCCGTCGACCAGGGCGAACACCGGGTCGAGGCCATCGCTGCGCGCGAAGCGCTGGCGCAGTTCGTCGGGCGTGATCGTCCAGCCTTCCGCCTGGCGATGGCAGGAATTGCACGAGCGGCCGTTGCTGCCCAGGCTCTGGAAGAATGGATTGTTGCGGTCGATACGGCCGCTGGGCGTGCTGGTCTGCAGCCAGCCGGAGACGTCGGCGGTGGTCAGCGCGTCGCTGCGCGAAGGGGCGGCCTGTTGCGCCTGCGTGGCGCCGGCGGCCGCCAGCAGCAGGACCGTGACGGTGGCGGCCGATCGGAAAGTGCGGTGGTTGAACATGGCGTGCTCCCTTGGGCCTGGCCTGCAAGGCCGGGCACCGACGGAGAACACCGCCTGCGCAGGAAGTGCGACATGGCGCGGCGGCGCAGGCTTGCCAGGTCGCCGGATGGGCTTCGGCCTACCGGTGCCACGCATGGCGGCGAGGCCGGCTGAAGCCCGCTCCGCGTCGCAGCGACAAGATCAATCCAGCAGGATGCCGCAGGAAGCGATGGGGCGGTGCAACAGGCCGGCGGCAGCGGCCAGCTCGGGATGCGAGGCCATGCCGTTGGCGCCGATGAGCGCCTGCGCGGCGCGGGCCTGCGCCGCGGCAGAGGCGCAGTCGCCGCTGCGTGCCGACGC
>NZ_JABFWW010000060.1 GCF_013362045.1 Frateuria sp.
GCGGATCGACCAGGCGCGGGGCGCGGCCAGGACGGCAGGCGCGGCTCTGCTGCCGACGGTCGGCGCCGCAGGCTCGGCCGAGCGCGCGCAGCATGGCCAGCGTACGCGGCGCGTCCGCGTGCGGATCGTGCGCGAGGATTTCGAAGGCCAGCGCCTGCAGTGCGTCCCCGGCGAGGATCGCCATCGCCTCACCATAGGCCACGTGGCAGGTGGGACGGCCGCGGCGCAGCGCGTCGTCGTCCATCGCCGGAAGGTCGTCGTGCACCAGCGAGTAGGCGTGGATCAGTTCGACCGCGCAGGCGGGCGCGTCCAGCTCGGCGCCGTCCGCGCCGAGCGCGTGGCCGGCGGCGTAGACCAGCAGCGGCCGCAGTCGCTTGCCGCCGCCGAGGACGGCGTAGCGCATGGCCTGGTGCAGTTCCAGCGGCGGCTGTTGCTCGGAGGGCAGCACGCTCGCAAGCGCCGCATCGGCGCGCGCCGTCAGCGCGAGCAACCGGGGGCCGAGCTCGGGCAGCGCGTCAGGGTTCGGATTCGAAGGGTTCGGCGTCGTCGGGCGCATCGGGATCGAGCAGCAGGCGCACGCGCAGCTCGGCCCTGTCCAGGGCCTGCTGGCAGTGTCGGTAGAGGCCGATGCCGCGCTCGAAGGAGGCCAGCGATTCGTCCAGGCTCAGCTCGCCGCCTTCCATCCGCGCCACCAGTTGTTCGAGCTCGTCCAGCGAGTGCTCGAAATCGGCGACGGAGGGGGTTTCCGCGGGGGCGGGAGCGGGTTTGGCCATGGGCCGCAACGCTAGCGCAGCGGGGGTATGGAATCAATGTTTTCGGGCAGGCAGGGCACTCCGGCGCCGGCGTCTTGCGCCAACGCTCGAGGCGAACGGATCTGTCGAACGACACGCCTGATGGCCGAACCCATCTTCTTCCGAGGGGGGCCGAAGGGCGGCTGAGGGTGCGGGCGAGCGTGACGGTGCAGCGTGCCGAACCCTCACCCCTCGCCCGAGGGAGAGCGGGCCTTGTTTCGATCAGCTGGCCGGCCTCCAGCGCGGTTGCGCGCCCAGCGCATCGAACAGCGAGGCGCCACGCGCCGTCCGCCACAGGTCGGCGACCGCGACCAGCTCCTCGCCGGCATAGAGAAGGGGGCAGGCTGCGCGCAGCCACGGCGGCAGCGCAGCCTGCTGGAACAGGTCGCGCAGCTCGCGGGTGTGCCGGTCGCCGGCGGGCTTGATGCGTTCGCCGCCGCGGCGCAGGCGAACGATGAGCGGCGTGGGCAGGCGCGCGGCCGGATCGAGTTCGAGCCGGCCGCCGTCCGGCAAGGCCAGCGCCTCGCCGTGCCAGCGCGCCTGCCAGCAGGGATCGACCGGCTGCCGCGGCGCACGCGCCCACAGCTGCCCCTTCCAGATGTGCAGCTCGGCGCCGGGCCAGCGCACGCATGGCAACTGGCCGGCACGCGCATCGCACTGGCGCTCGATCTGCCGGCGCTGCGCGGCGGTGGGCGCGCCGAGGCCGCCGGCGCGCAGCCAATGGTCGAGCAGGGGGGCGCGCAGGGCAGGATCGAGTGCGAGCCAGCCCTGCGCCTGGAGGCTGCCGGTCGCGGCATCGTGCAATGCGGTGAAAGCCTCCAGCCAGCGCGCGCGCAGGCTGTCGTCCGCGGCGCGGCACAGCGCCGCGCTGTGCAGGATCGAATCGGTGGCGTGCGGCCAATGCCCCTGCAGGCGCGGCAGGATCTCGTGGCGCAGGTGGTTGCGCGCCAGCGCGGTGTCGCGGTTGGAAGGGTCCTCGATGTACGGCAGCTGGTGGGCCTGCGCATAGGTGCGAAGCATCTCGCGTGGCAAGTCCAGCAGCGGCCGCCACAATCGACCGCGGCCCAGCGGCCGGGACGTCCGCATGCCGCCCAGCCCCTGTGGGCCCGCTCCGCGCAGCAGCTTGAGCAGCACCGTCTCGACCTGGTCGTCGCGGTGATGGCCCAGCAGCAGCCACTCGTCCGGCTGCAGCGCCTGCGCGAAGGCCGCGTAGCGAGCGTGCCGCGCCGCGGCTTCCAGGCCCTCGCCGGTATCGTGCGCGACCTGGACCGCGAGGACTTCGCAGGCGATCCCGAGCGTGGCGCAGAACGCCCGTGCCCGCGCCGCCCAATCGCCGCTGTCGACATGCAGGCCGTGGTCCACGTGAATGGCGCGCAGGCCGCGCGCACGCGCCTGCGGCAGCATCGCCAGCGCATGCAGCAGCGCGGTGGAATCCGGGCCGCCGCTGAAGGCGACGCACAGCGAGCCATCGGGATGGTCGTCGAGGGCGTCGCGCAGCGTATCGGGCAGCGTGCGCGACCTACTCACGGCTGGCCGGTTTCTTCTTGTTGCGCACGTAGATGTGCTTGCCGTTGCCGACCTGGCGCTCCTCGGCCTGGAACAGGCCGATCGCGCCGATCAGGCCGCTCAGCTTGGCGTAGCCCCAGTTGCGCGAGTCGAATTCGGGCGCGCGCTTGCTGACGATGCTGCCGACCGCACCGAGGCCAGCCCAGCCGGTGTCGTCGGCGGCATCCTCGATGGCGTTGCGCAGCAGGTTGACCAGCCGCGCGTCCTGGCGCAGCTCCTGCGCACCCCTGCGCTGCGCGGGTTCGGCCGGCTTCTCCTCGCCGCCGTCGGGCTTGCCCAGCACGTCGGTGTAGATGAAGCGGTCGCAGGCGGCGACGAAGGGCCCGGGCGTCTTGCGTTCGCCGAAGCCGTAGACGGTCAGCCCCGACTCGCGGATGCGCCGCGCCAGCGTGGTGAAGTCGCTGTCGCTGGAAACGATGCAGAAACCATCGAAGCGCCCGGTGTAGAGCAGGTCCATCGCGTCGATGATCATCGCCGAGTCGGTGGCGTTCTTGCCCTTGGTGTAGCCGAACTGCTGGATCGGCTGGATGGAGAAGTCCAGCAGCTGTTCCTTCCAGCCGCGCAGGTGGTTGTCGGTCCAGTCGCCGTAGGCGCGCTTGACGTGCGCGGTGCCGTAGCGGGCGACCTCGGCAAGCAGGCCCTCGGCCAGCGTGGGCTGGGCGTTGTCGGCGTCGATCAGCACGGCGAGCTTGGCGTGGTCGGCCATGGCGCAGGTCCGCAGGAAGGTTGGCCGATCTTAGCGCGCAGCCTGCGGCTCCCGTGGGGCCGCGCTACAGCGCGCCGGCCGTGCCGATGGCCACTGGGGCTGGCGCCGGATGCGGCTTGATCAGCCTAAAAAGTTGAGCTCGACCTTAAGGCCACAAGGATCGGTGAGGAACAGCTGCACCCGGAGTGGATCGCCGGCCGCATCGACCTCGTAGGCTACGCCGGCGGCATCCAGGCGGGCGCGGGTGGCGGCCAGCTCGGTGCAGGCGAAGGCCAGGTGGTTGAGGTAGCCGGTGGCTTGCGGTGCGGCATCGCCGGGGCCGGCGATGGTCAGGTGCAGCACGTCGATTTCGCCGGCATAGAGCCAGTGGCCGCGCGAGCCGAGCGGAATGTCGGACGCGAGCCTTCGCGCAGGCCGATCAGGTCGATGTAGAAACTGCGCAGGCGTTCGATCATCGCCTCGGGTGCGCGGATATTCGCGTGGGCGAGGCCGCGCACCCCGGTCACGCCGGCATTACCCCTGGTAGGCGCCGTAGCTGCGCAGGCGGCGGTAGCGCTGCTCCAGCAGGTCGCCTTCGGGGATGGCCTGCAGCTCGTCCAGCTGGTTCAGCAGCACGGCCTTGAGGCGGATCGCCATCGAGCGCGGGCTGCGGTGGGCGCCGCCCAGCGGTTCGCGGATGACCTTGTCGACCAGGCCGAGCTCGAACAGGCGCGGGGCGGTCATGCCGAGCGCTTCGGCGGCGTCGCGGGCCTTGTCCTGGCTCTTCCACAGGATCGAGGCGCAGCCTTCGGGCGAAATCACCGAATAGGTGGAGTACTGCAGCATGTTCACCCGGTCGCCCACGCCGATCGCCAGCGCGCCGCCGGAGCCGCCCTCGCCGATGACGGTACAGACGATCGGGGTCTTGAGGTCGGCCATTTCCAGCAGGTTGCGCGCGATCGCCTCGCTCTGGCCGCGCTCCTCGGCGCCCACGCCCGGATAGGCGCCGGGGGTGTCGATGAAGGTCAGCAGCGGCAGGCCGAAGCGCTCGGCCATCTTCATCAGGCGCAGCGCCTTGCGGTAGCCCTCCGGGCGCGGCATGCCGAAGTTGCGGCGCACCTTGGTCTTGGTGTCGCGGCCCTTCTGGTGGCCGATGATCATCACCGGCCGGCCGTTGATGCGGCCCAGGCCGCCGACGATGGCGGCGTCGTCGGCATAGGCGCGATCGCCGGCCAGTTCCTGGAATTCCTCGCAGATCACGCCGATGTAATCGAGCGTATACGGTCGCGCCGGGTGGCGCGAAAGCTGGGTGACCTGCCAGGAGGAGAGGTTGCGGAAGATGTCCGCGGTCTTGACCTTGAGCTTCTCGCGCAGGCGCGAGACTTCCTCGTCGATGTTGAACGCCTGGCCGTGGCTGGCGTGGCGCAGTTCTTCGACCTTCGCTTCCAGTTCGGCGATCGGTTGTTCGAAATCGAGGAAGTTCGGGTTCATTCGCTGCGGTTCATGACGCGGAGCGGGGCAGTATAGCGGGGCGGGTAGGCAGGCGGGGAACGGGGGCGTATGGGCGCCCACCAAGCCCGCAGCCGTTCGTCCTGAGCGTAGCGAAGCGAAGACGAAGGGCTGTCTGCCGGCGCGCCCTTCGACTCCGGCCACATGGGCCTACGCTCAGGGCGAACGGACTTTTGTTTCCTTCTCCCTGCGGTGGGGGCGAAGGGGGAAGGGTTTGGGTGGATCGGTTTTGGGTGGATCGGGGCGTAAGGTTGACCGAACCCTTTCCAACTCCTCCCGGAGGGAAGCGGCTCAGGATCAGGCTTCGCTCTTGACGATCTTCAACTTGGCCGCCTCAACCCACGACAGCCCGCGCAGCGCGCGCAGCAGGTCCGGAACGGCATTGACGCGCCAGTCCTCGCCCAGCTCCAGGTCGGCCTGCGCGGTGCGGTTGTGGTAGCCGTGCAGGATCACGCTGGCGCGGCCGCCGCGATAGCCCGCGAGCGCCTGCTTGAGTTCCTGCTCGAAGCCGGGGCCGATGCCGTTCAATTTCACCCGCAGCGCGCGGGCATGGCGCCGGCAGGCGTCGGCCAGGGTCATGGCGCCGCGCGCGCGCAGCTGGAAGCCGCCGCCGGAGAACTCGTCGATGCGCAGGCCGCCGTCGACGATCAGCATCTCGTCGCGGGTGAGCAGCGGCGCCACCTGCTGGTAGAGCTCGCCGAAGAAGCTCACCTCCACGGTGCCGGTGCCGTCCTCCAGCCGCACGAAGGCGTCGCTGTCGCCGCGCTTGCGCACGGCGGTGACCATGCCTGCCACGGTCCAGGGCGTGTCCGGCCCGCGGCGGAAGCGGTTGCCGTCGTCGTTGTCGTTCTTGCGCGGGCGCGGTGGCCGGC
>NZ_JABFWW010000219.1 GCF_013362045.1 Frateuria sp.
CAGATGGCCGACACCGGCCCCTGCGGTCCGTGCACCGAGATCTTCTACGACCACGGCCCGAGCGTGGCCGGCGGCCCGCCCGGCTCGCCCGACGAGGACGGCGATCGCTACATCGAGATCTGGAACCTGGTGTTCATGCAGTTCGACCGCGCGCCGGACGGCACGCTCTCGCCGCTGCCGGCACCCTGCGTGGACACCGGCATGGGCCTGGAGCGCCTGGCCGCGGTGCTGCAGCACGTGCATTCGAACTACGAGATCGACCTGTTCGCGCACCTCATCCGCGTGGCCGGCGAACTCACCGGCACGAGGGACCTGGCCAACAAGTCGCTGCGCGTGATCGCCGACCACGTCCGCGCCTGCTCCTTCCTGATCGTCGACGGCGTGCTGCCTTCCAACGAAGGCCGCGGCTACGTGCTGCGCCGGATCGTCCGCCGCGCGCTGCGGCACGGCTGGATGCTCGGCGTGCGCGGTGATTTCTTCTGGAAGATGGTCGCACCGCTGGTGGAAGAGATGGGTGCGGCGTATCCCGAGCTCGCGGCGAAGCAGGCTTTCGTGGAGGACGCGCTGCGCACCGAGGAACAGCGCTTCGGCGAGACGCTCGAGCACGGCATGCGCGTGTTCGACGAAGTGGCGAAGAAGGCGGGCAACACCATTCCTGGCGCCGACGCATTCCGCCTGTACGACACCTACGGCTTTCCGGTCGACCTCACCGCCGACATCGCGCGGGAGCGCGGGCTGAGCGTGGACATGGCCGGCTTCGAGCAGGCCATGAAGGAACAGCAGGACCGTAGTCGCGAGGGCAGCCGCTTCGCGGCCAAGGGCCAGATGCCGGCCGAACTCGCCAGCCGCATCGCTCCTACCGTGTTTCTCGGTTACGAGGCGCTCGCGGCGGAGGGCTGCAAGGTGGTCGGCATCGTGCGCGACGGCAAGCAGCTCGACGTGCTGGACGATGGCGGGGAAGGCCTGGTGATCCTCGACCGCACGCCGTTCTATGCCGAGTCGGGCGGCCAGGTCGGCGATACCGGCATGCTGAGCCACGCGGATGGCCGCTTCGAAGTCAGCGACACGCTCAAGATGGGCGGCGTGTTCTTCGGCCACGCCGGCCGCTGGCATGGCGTGGCGCTGCGCACCGGCGACACGCTGGACGCTCAAGTCGACGCCGCTCGCCGGCAGGCCACGGTGCTCAACCACTCGGCCACCCACCTGCTGCACGCGGCGCTGCGGCAGGTGCTCGGCGAGCACGTCACGCAGAAGGGTTCGCTGGTGGCGCCCGAGCGGCTGCGCTTCGACTTCTCGCACTTCAAGCCGGTCGGCCGCGACGAGCTCGCTGCCGTCGAGGCGCTGGTCAACGCCGAGGTGCGCCGCAACGCGCCGGCCGAAGTGCGCCACATGGCCTACGACGAGGCGATTGCCTTCGGCGCGATGGCGCTGTTCGGCGAGAAATACGGCGACGAAGTGCGCGTGCTGAAAATGGGCGAATTCTCCACGGAACTCTGCGGCGGCACGCACGTGGACCGTACCGGCGACATCGGTCTGTTCAAGATCGTCGGCGAAGCGGGCGTGGCCTCCGGCGTGCGCCGCATCGAGGCGGTGACCGGCGCGGGCGCGCTGGCCTACGTCGCCGACGAGGAGCGTCGCCTGGGCGAGCTGGCGCACCTGCTCTCGGGCAACGGTGACGAGGTGGTCGAGAAGCTGCGCCAGTTGTTCGACCGCCAGAAGAAGCTCGAGCGCGAGCTCGAATCGCTGCGCAGCAAGGCCGCCGGCAGCGCCACCGCCGACCTGGCCGTGCATGCCCGCGACGTGGCCGGCATCAAGGTGGTGGCCGCGCGCCTGGAAGGCTTCGACGCCAAGTCGTTGCGCGACAGCGTCGACCAGCTCAAGCAGCAGTTGGGTGATTGCGTGGTGCTGCTCGCCGGCGCGGTGGACGGGCGCGTCTCGCTGGTCGCCGGCGTGCACGGTGTGGCGCTGGGCAAGATCAAGGCAGGCGAGGTGGTTTCGCACGTTGCCCGGCAGATCGAGGGCAAGGGTGGCGGCCGCGCGGACATGGCCCAGGGTGGCGGCCTGGACACCGCGCAGTTGTCGGCCCTGCTGGATGCCTTGCCGGAATGGATCGGCCAGCAGCTTTAGGCGTGCAGGGCTTTGTGAATCGGGGATTTATCGCCCGCCAAATGCGTTGCGCAAGGCACTTGCGCTCGGCTAGTATCCGTTGACTGTCGGTGGCATCGACCCATGGTGTCACCGCAAGGCAAGGGCATTCATGGTGGGTGTCTTGGCTGTAAGCCGGGGAAGGCGGTAGGGCCTTCGACGGACGTTCGTCGAACTGACTGGCGATGGGCTCAGGGGTGAAGCTTCGTCGCGCAGCAGGCCTGTGACCAACAGCGTATGGAGTAATACAACATGTTGATTCTGACCCGCAGGGTCGGTGAAACCTTGATGATCGGTGACGAGGTGACCGTTACCGTTCTCGGCGTGAAGGGCAACCAGGTGCGTATCGGCATCAACGCCCCCAAGAACGTGGCGGTGCATCGCGAAGAGATCTATCAGCGGATCAAGGGCGAGCACGAGTCCGGTGGCGGCACGTCCGGCGAAACCGGCGAACATTGATCACAGACGCTTTACCTAGGCAGCGCCGGTAGGTATCCTTGCCGGCTCCGCGAAGCGCGGAACATACCCGGAGAGATGCCCGAGAGGCCGAAGGGGCTCCCCTGCTAAGGGAGTATAGGGTCAAAAGCCTTATCGAGGGTTCGAATCCCTCTCTCTCCGCCAGCTTAAGGCAAGCGCCCCGCACGGGGCGTTTTGCATATCCGGCGGAGAAAGGTGTGTCGGGGCTTTCGGTTCGGCCATCCCACGTCGTCTACATAGATGGCCCGCCGCACTTGCCTGGGCGTTCTGTCCGTTTGCGTCAATCCGCTTTCTCGGAGCGCCCGAGACGTTGCAGCCGAGCGCATCGTCCGAGTTTGCGGAGCGCCTCGGCGCGATCCGCATTTCACGGCGTGATCGCGCGCAACTGCTTTTCGGTGAGCTCGCCGCTGTAGCCTTGCCGCGTGCCGTCGGCGCGAATCACCAGCACGCGCGGCGTCTCGCCGCCCCAACCGGAATCGAGCAGATAGCTCATGCGCTCCGGCGTGGCGTCGGCATACGCATAGGCCTTCCATGCCTCCACGCCGGCCGTGTGCAGGCGCTCCTCGATGGCCTTGCGCTGGGTGAAGTCGTCCGTGGCCACGGTGACGAGCTCGATGGTTCCGGCATGCGCCTGCTGGAGTCGCGCCAGTGCCCGCAGGTTGGGTTCGCAATAGGCGCAATCGAGCGCCCACAGGGCGATCAGCCGTTCGCCGTGCGCGGGCGACGCGACCAGGGCGGGGATGTCGGCCGCACGGAGCGGTTGCAGCGCGCCGGCCTGGGCGATCGTACCGATCGAAAGCAGCAGCGCAGCGATCCAGTATTTCATGGCGCGGCCTGCGCCGGCACCAGCCGGAAGCCGGCAGCGGTATTCCAGGCCACGTAGGCCCGGCCGTCGTGCAACAGCACCTGCGGCGAGCCGACGGCGCCGGCGGAGTTCGCCAGGGTGGCGGGCGCGCCGAAATGCACCCCGCCGTCATCCGAGCGCCGCATCATCAACGCTTCGCCGGTGGCGTCGACTTGGTTCCAGGCGATCCACACGGTATTCCTCCGCGTGGCAATGTCGGCGTGGCTTGCGCCAGCGCCGGCGATGACCTGTGCATGTTCGGCGTGCTGCCCGGGAACGAGCTGGCCGTACCAGATCGTGGGCTTGCCGCTGGCCTCGTACCAGACGGCGTGGCGGATGCCGTCCGCGGCGATCGCCAGGCCCGGGCCGTGGTGCGGGCAGCCGGCAATGTGCCAGTCGCTGAAGGTGGCGCGTTCGGCTCGCGCGGTGCTGCCATCGGTGCGCAGCACGGCATAGGCATGGTCGCGGATATTGTCGCCGTAGACGGCGCGGAAGAAGGCGGCGACATCGCCTTGCGGCGTGCGCGCCAATGCGATGCGGCAGCATTCGCAGCTGTGGTCGACGAGCTTGCGTTCGGGCTGGAAGTGCGCGCCGCCGTCGTCCGACCAGGCGTAGTAGACACCGGCGCCCAGGTAGGGCTTGCCGGCCGCCTCGGCCGCGGCCTGGTCGCGCTTGTCGATCCAGGCCAGCACTACGCGGCCATGGCCGTCGACGGCGAGTGCATCGAAGCGGTGGGTGATCTCGGCGCGGTCGCGATGCACGGTGACGGGCGCGGAAAAATGCGTGCCGCCGTCGAGCGAGCGGGCGAAACGCACGAAGCCGGTCCAAGACTTCGCCCGCGGCTGCGACCAGCTCACGTAGAACTCGCCGTGCGGGCCGAAGGCGAGCTTGGGGCGGTTCTCGCCCTCGGCGTAGATGGGCTCGGGCACGGCGTTGACTGCGTGCGGCGGACTCAAGGTCTTGCCCAGGTCATCCGAGTGGCGCAGCCGCACGTGACCGTCCGCGGCGTCCACCAGCCACAACCGGCCGTGCGCGTCGAACGCGGCGGTGGCGCCGAGCGGCGGCTCCTTCGGCATCGCCATGCCTTCGTGGGCGAGCGCCAGCGGTGCGGCGAGGCAAAGCAGGATCGGCAGCCATCGGCGCATCGGCGGTTCCTCTAGAGATCCCAGCGCACTTCGCCGACCCAGGTGCGGCCGGCGTAGGGGTGGTAGACCCAGTAACGGGCGTTGGTGAGGTTGTCCACGCCCAGCGACGCGGTCCAGCGGGGCGCGAACTGCCAGCGCAGTTTGGCATCGGCCACCGTGAAGGCGCTGACGGCGCCATAGGCGTCGACGAAGTCGCTGTTGTCCAGCGCGCCGTACTGGCGCCCGGAGCGGCGTACGCCCAGCGAGGCGTTCCAGCCCGGGGCGAAGCGGTAGTCGGCGAACAGGCTGGCGCGCAGGCGCGGGATGCGCGGGAACCACTTGTCCTCGGCCAACGGATAGCGGCGGTCGCGCAGGGTCTTGGCATCGTTGAGGGCGACGCTGGCGGTCAGGTCCAGTCCGGACGTCCAGACGTCCGTCAGCGCGATCTCGCCCTCGATGCCGCGCAGCCGCGTGAGGTCGATGTTCTGCACGTTGGTGATCGTGGGCGTGACGGTGACGTCGGTCTGCGTGTAGAGCGCATCGGCGATGCGATCCTGGAACAGCGAGACGCGCCAGTGGCCGCGCTCGAACCTCTGCTTGAGCGTGAGGTCCAGCGAATTGTCGCGCTCGGGCTTGAGGTTGGGGTCGTTGCCCACGATCGCGTTGGCGGAAATCGAGCCCTGGAACAGCTCGGCCACGGTCGGATAGCGCACTGCCTTGCCGTAGGCCAGGCGCAGTTGCCAGTCCGGCGCAAAGTCCCATTCCAGCGCGGCCTTGGGCGAGAGGTCGTTGCGCCGGCGGTCGCCGTAGCGCTGCGCGCCGCTGGCATCGGCGCGGCTGCCCGCATAGGCGCGCCATTGCTCCCAGCGCGCGCCGAGGGTCAGCGCCCAATCGGCCGAAAAACTCCACACGTCCTGCAGGTAGGCGGCGCGGGTCTGCGTGCGGCCGGCGAAGGCACCAGTGAGCGGGCCGTCGGCGGCGCCGCGCCAGTCGCTGGCGGCGTGCACGCGCGAGTCGAGCACGTAGCGGTCGCCGTGCAGGCCGGCGTAGAGCATATGGCTCCCGCCCAGCGGGCCGGAGCTGCGCAGGTCGAGCGTATCCCAGCCGGAGCCGGCGTTGTCGGCGATGCTGCCCGGGCCACCCAGCGGGCCTGCCGGCGGCGGCAAGGCTGCACTGCGCGCCTGCGCACGTGCGAAGCCGTAGTGGCTGGTGACCGTGGTCCAGTGCCAGCCGTTGTCCAGGCGGCCGTTGAGTTCCGCGCCGTAGAGCAGGTGCGTGTCCTGGTTGGCAGCAGGCGCCAGGCCGCTCGGCGGCAGCGTCCAGGTGCTGCCGTAGGCGCTGATCGCGCCGGCGGTGACCGGCTGGCCGGCAGCGTCGCGCAGGAAGCTGCGCGTGCGGTCCTCGGCATGGTTGCGCCACCAGCCGAGCGTGAACAAGGCCGCGACGCGGTCGGTGATGTCCACGCCCAGCTTGAGCTTGGCCTGGGTCTGCACGGTGTGCTCGATGCTGTTGGCGCCATAGACCAGCCGCGGGCTGCCGCTCGGATTGCGGTCGGCCGTGGCCCCGCTGACCGGCACCGCGGCGGCGTTGCCGCCAGCCCTGGCCGTGGCGTATTGCATCGGCTGGCCGTGGTTGTCGAGCCGGTCGATGCTGAGCAACCAGCTCCAGCGACCTTGCTTGTCACCGAGCGAGGCGGCGATATGGTGGCCGTCGTAGTGGCCGCCGGCGCCGTAGGCGTCGCCGAAATCCTGGCTGAAGTACTGGGCGCTGGCGCTGGCGGTGAGCCGCTGCGGCAGGCGGGTGTGGATCAGCACCGTGGTGCCCATCGAGTTGCCAGGGTAAAGCGCAGAGTAGGGTCCGTACAGCACGTCGACCGCACCGATTTCCTCGGGGCTGACCATGCCCCAGCGCGGCGCGCCGTCCCAGCCGTTGGTCATCAGGTTGGACAGCAGCAGGCCATCGGAATAGACCAGGCTGCGCGCGCTTTGCAGGGTGCCGGCGTTGCGTCCGCTGATGACCGCGTTGGGATCGCCGATGTAGCGCTCGCGGACCTGCAGGTTGGGGGCGAAGCGCAGCGCGTCGGCGCTGGTGGTCACGTTCTGCCGTTGCAGTTTCGTGCGGGTGACGCGCACGCCGACGGCAGGCGTCTCGGTAACCCCGGTGTCGCTGGCATGCACCATCACCGGCGAGAGCGTGGTCGCCTGCGGTGGGCTGCCGGCGGCATGCAGCAGGCCGGGCAGGGCCAGCAGGGCGAGCGCGCACAAACCGGGCGATCGGGACGTCATGGACGACTCTGGAGGCGGATCTAGGCCAGGCAGCATAGCGGCGCCACTGTGCACCACCAGGCGGCTTGTTGTCGCAGAGGGGTGTGTGAAGCCGCTCCACTGCGCCGGAATGGCTCGCTCCCGCTATGCGGAACCGCGATGGCTATTCCGGCTCGGGCCGCTCCCGCACCGGATGCTTGCTCAACTTGCGCTGCAGCGTGCGCCGATGCATGCCCAGGCGGCGGGCCGTCTCGGAGATGTTGCCGTCGCATTCGGTCAGTACGCGCTGGATGTGTTCCCACTCCAGCCGGCGCAAGGCGAGCGGCGCCTCGGGCGCCTCCGGCGGCTCGTCGTCGATCGCCGACGAGCCCTCGCCCTCGAGCAGCGCGCGCACCACTGCGTCGGCATCCACCGGCTTGGCCAGGTAATCGTGCGCGCCGCGCTTGATCGCCTCGACGGCCGTGGCGATCGAGGCATAGCCGGTGAGCAGCAGGATGCGCATCTGCGGCACCAGCGCGTGCAGCTCCGAGATCAGCTTGAGGCCGTTCTCCTCGCCCAGCTTGAGGTCGAGCACGCAGTAGCGCGGCTGGTGGCGCCGCGCCAGCATGCGGGCCTCGTCGGCGCGGGTGGCGCCGATCGCCTCGAAGCCGCGCGAAGCGACGGCGCGCGAAAGCACGCGGACGAAGGTGGCGTCGTCATCGACGATCAGCAGCTGGCGGGAAGCGTGGGCATCGGTCATGAGGGCGGCAGCAACGGAAGCAGGAGTGACATTCTTGCCCGAGCGCGCCGCGCGTGCACGCGGCGGGTCAATCGGCGCCGATCGCAGCCAGCGGCAGGCGCAGGCGGACCTGCGCGCCTTGTTCGGTGTTGCCGGCGGCAAGTTCGCCGTCGAGGCGTTCGGCGGTGGCTTCGGCCAGCGCCAGGCCGAGGCCCAGGCCGCCCTGCTTGCCGCTGCGGCCCAGCGCGACCGTTCCGTCGACGTCGAAGCCGGGGCCGTGGTCGCGCACGGTCAATTCCAGCCAGCCGTGCTCGCAGCGGATCTGCAGTTCCACCGCGTCCGAATCGCGCGCTGCCGAGGCATCGGCGGCATTGTTGAGCAGGTTGATCAGCGCATGGCGCAGGCCAGGCGGCACGCGCAGCACCAGGCGTGCGGCGGTCTCGGGCAGATCGAGCGCCAACTCCGCTTCCGGGCGCAGCAGCTGGAAGCGCTCCAGGCAGCCCTGCACGAAAGCCTGCAGCGGCATCTGTTCGGCTTCCTGCGAGAGCTGGGTCTGGCCGAAGGCGACCATCTCGCGCAGGATCCCGCGGCAGCGCTCGACCTGCGCCTCGAGCAGCGTCAGGTCCTCGGCCAGGCCCTGGTCGGAGGTGTGTTCGCGGCGCAGTTCCGGCAGCAGCATGCGCATGGTCGCCAGCGGCGTGTTGAGCTCGTGCGCGGCGCCGGCGGCCTGGGTGGCGATGGCGAGGATGCCCTCGTCGCGCAGCGCGCGTTCGCGCACGCGCTGCACTTCCAGCTGCTGCATGCGCAGCGCGCGCGCCAGCCGGTTGATGAAGAAGCCCAGCAGCAGCGCGGTGATCACGAAGTTCACGCCCATGCCAGCGACGTGCAGGGGGAAGCCGCCGCCGTGCATGGGCATCGGCAGCGGCACGAACCGGTAGGCCAGCAGCAGGTAGGCGACGCCGGCGATCGCTGCCACCGCCAGCACGGCACGCACCGACAGCGCGGCGGCCGCCAGCGCGATCGGCACCAGCAACAGGGTCACGAACGGATTGCTGGCGCCACCGGTGAAGTACAGCAGGTAGCCCAACACCAGCGTGTCCACCGCGACGTGGCCGATGGTCTCCCATTCGCGCACTGGCCGGGGCTGGCTCAGCCGCCAGGCGGCGAACACAGCGAACACCGCGAGCGCGCCGATGCCGGTCAGCAGCGGCAGCAACGGGATGGCCAGGTGCATCCACAGCGCACAGACCAGTACCGCCACACTCTGCCCGGCGATGGCGCACAGGCGCAGCCAGGCCAGCGTGCGCGCCAGCGCGAAAGGACCGATGCGGCGGCTGGCTTGCCTGTGGGGCATGGCGTGAGGAAGGCGCCGCGGCAGCCCGCGGCGCCTTGCAGGATCAGCCCGGCAGTTCCCAGCCTTCCTCGCTGCGTACCGGCGGCAGCGGGCCGGCTGCCGCGGCATGTTCGGCGTGGCTGTTGGAGAGCTTCTTCATCAGCGGCAGCACCGCCACGGCGATCGCCGTGCAGCCCACGCCCACCCAGCCGAGCTTGGTGAACAGGCTGGTGTAGATCTGCAGCGACTGCACCGGATCGGTGAGGCCTTCGGGGATGTGCGCGAAGTTGGCGACCACGCTGCCCAGGTACTGCGAGATGCCCGAGGCGACGTAGTAGGCGCCCATCATGAAGCCGCCCATGCGGGCCGGCACGTAGCGGGCGATCATCGCCAGGCCGAGACCCGAGACCAGCAACTCGCCCAGCGAATAGAGGCCATAGCCCCAGACCATGATCCAGGAGGACACCTGGCCGGCCACCGCCCACTGCGCGCCGACGCCGTAGATGAAAAAGCCGGCGGCGACCGCGGCGAAACCCCAGGCGAACCTGGCGGCCACCGACGGCTCCTTGCCGATGCGGCCCAGCGAGTTGTAGCCGACCACCAGCACCGGGCTCAGCAGCACGATCCAGATCGCGTTCAAGTTCTGGTACTGCTCCGGGATCCAGGTGAAGAGGTGCCAGCCGAATACGCCGAAGTCCAGGTTCACGTTCTTCTGCGCGAACAGGTTCAGCGAGGTGGACATCTGCTGGTAGAAGATGAAGAAGAAGATCGTCTGGATCGTCAGCACCAGCGCCGCGACCAGGCCGGCGCGCTCGCTGCGCTCGCTGGAGCGGATGAGGTGGATGAAGATGCCCAGGATCACCACGCCCGCCGCATACACGCAGATGCGCGCCACCGTCTGGCTCTGCAGGATGAAGGCGGAAACGAACACCATGCCGGTCGCCGCCGCCAGCACCGCGCCGAAGCGGGCCAGGTTGAATGGCTTCTGGTCCGGCGCCGAGCCGATGTGCCGCAGCGTGCGGCTCATCAGCGTGTAGTTGACCAGGCCCAGCAGCAGGCCGATGGCGCAGATACCGAAGGCGGTGTGCCAGCCCCAAGCATCGCCGTAGCGCTCGCCTACGTAGTCGCGGACCCACGGGGTGAGCGTCATCGAGATCATCGAGCCGACGTTCACCGCCATGTAGTAGATGGTGAACGCGCTGTCGATGCGCGTGTCGTCGCCCTCGTAGATCTTGCGTACCAGGTTGCCGGCGTTGGGCTTGAAGAAGCCGTTGCCGACGATGATCACGCCCAGCGCGCAGTACAGCAGGTAGGGGTTGTCGGTGGGGATCCACAGCATCGCGTAGCCCAGCCCCAGCACCACTGCGCCCAGCAACATCGTGCGGCGCGTGCCGATCAGCTTGTCGCCGACCCAGCCGCCGATGGCGGGCGTGGCGTAGATCAGCGCCGCGGCCGCGCCCCACACCAGGTTGGCGTGGGTGTCGACGAAGCCGAGCTTCTTCATCATGTAGGTGACCATCAACACCTGCATGCCGTAGAAGCCGAAGCGCTCCCACATTTCGATCAGGAAGACGGTGCTGAAGGATCGCGTCTGCGACACGGGAGGATTCTGGATTGCCATGGGAATTCCGAGCGGATGGGTACTGACTGCCGCTGCGCGGCCTGCTCTGCAACCCTGAACCGGGCTGCAACCACCGAGGGTAACCCATCCGCCGCAGCGGTAACGCTGCACTGCGACATGCCGAGCAGTCACCGGCGCTGTGGCATCATCGCGCGTCCGCCGCCGAAGAAAGCGAGTATCGCCACCATGCCGACAGATCAGCTTCCGCCGCTTCGGACCGGCATCAGGCGTCACGGACGCTGACCGCGCATGGCCGCCGAAGGCTTCCGCGGACCGCGGCAACTGTGGAATGCGCTGCGCTGGTCGATCAAGGGCCTGCGCGCCGGTTGGCGCTACGAGGCATCGTTCCGCTTCGAGATCTGCCTGGCGATCGTCACCATTCCGCTGGGCCTTTATCTCGGCCACGGCGCGCTGGAGAAACTGGCGCTGGTGCTGCCGATGTTCCTGGTGCTTTCCACCGAGCTGCTCAACTCGGCGGTCGAGGCGGTGGTCGACAAGGTGAGCCCGGATTTCCACGAACTGGCCGGTCGCGCCAAGGACATGGGGTCGGCCGCGGTGTTCGTGCTGCTGGTTTTCATGGGCCTGAGCTGGGCGCTGATTGTCGGGCCGCGCCTGCCTACGCTCCTGGGCATGTAGGGTGGGTTTCTGCCCACCGGCTCTTGGCACGAAAACCGCGGTGGGTTGAGGCCACCCTGCGGGATACGCGCTCGTTGACGCTGGCCGCAGGCTCCGCCTACGCTGGCCTTCTCACAGATCGGAGTGCCGCCATGAAGACCCTTCGCGTGTTCGTGCTGTCGTTGCTTGCCATGCTGCTGAGCGGCTGCGGCTACAACGCCATCCAGCGCCAGGACGAGACGGTCAAGGCCTCCTGGTCGGAGGTGCTCAACCAGTACCAGCGCCGTGCCGACCTGGTGCCCAACCTGGTCAATACGGTCAAGGGCTACGCCCAGCACGAGGAGCGCGTGCTCACCGAAGTCACCAACGCGCGCGCACGTGTCGGCAGCGTGCAGGTGACGCCGGACATGGTCAACGACGCGCAGAAGCTCAAGCAGTTCCAGCAGGCGCAGGGCGAGTTGTCCGGCGCGCTGTCGCGGTTGATGGTGGTCAGCGAGAACTATCCCAACCTCAAGGCGGATGGCCTGTTCCAGAACCTGCAGGCGCAGCTGGAAGGCACCGAGAACCGCATCACCGTGGCGCGCAACCGCTACGTGCAGTCGGTGCAGCAGTACAACGCGATGATCCGCACCTTCCCCAACAACCTCACCGCGAAGGTCTTCGGCTATCAGGTGAAGCCCAACTTCGGCGTGGAGAACGAGAAGGCCATTTCCACCGCGCCGACGGTGGACTTCGGCACGCCGGCGCCCGCCGCCTCGACGCATTGAGATGGCCGCTCGCCTGCCGCGGCTGGCATGGCTGCTGCTCGCCCTGCTTTTCGTGGCGGGGCCGCGCGCGCAGGCGACCGACGTGCCCACGCTCGGCCGCCATGTCACCGACCTGACCGGCACGCTCGACGCACAGCAGGTGGACCAGCTCGACACCCAGCTGGTCGATCTCGAGAAGCGCAAGGGCGCGCAACTGGTGGTGCTGGTGGTGGGCAGCACTAGCGGACAGGACATCGAAAGCTATTCGCTCGCCGTCGCCGAGCAGAACAAGGTCGGCCGCAAGGGCACCGACGACGGCGTGCTGCTGCTGGTGGCCAAGGACGACCGGCGCGTGCGCATCGAGGTCGGCTATGGTCTGGAGGGCGCCATTCCGGATGCGGCCACTGCGCGCATCATCCGCGAGTACATCGCGCCGAAGTTCCGCGTAGGCGACTACTACGGCGGCATCCATGATGCGGTCGGCGCGCTGACCCAGCTGATCGACGGCGAACCGTTGCCGCCGCCGGTGCAGGGCGCGCCGGCCGAGCATCGCGGTCTGGGTCTGCAGCACATGTTGTTCATCGGCGTATTCATCGCCTTCTTCCTGCGCAACCTGTTCGGTCGCGCCAATCTGTTCGTGCGCACGCCGCTGGGCGCGGGCATTACTGGCGTCGTGCTGTGGCTGCTGGCCGCGAGCCTGGGTGCGGCCGTGCTGGGCGCGCTGATCGGCGGCGTGCTGATGCTGTTGCCCGGCGGCGGTGGGCGCTCGATCGGCGGCGGCGGCTGGGGTGGTTGGGGCGGCTTCGGGGGCGGCGGGTTTGGAGGCGGCGGCTTCGGAGGCGGCGGCGGTGGCTTCAGCGGGGGCGGAGGCAGTTTCGGCGGCGGCGGTTCCTCGGGGAGCTGGTGATGACGCGCCCGCAGCGGATGTTCGTCAACCTGTTCGGCGGCTGGTTCCAGTTGCGCCAGCGCTTTCCTGCGAGCCTGCTGGACGAGTTGGCCGATGCCGTCTGCGCCGGCGAGCGCAGCCACCTGGGCGAGGTGCGCTTCGCGGTCGAGTCGCGCTTGCCGCTGCGTGCGGTGCTGGCCGGCATCGACGCGCGGGTGCGCGCGCAGGCGGTGTTCGCCCAGCTGCGCGTGTGGGACACCGAGGACAACACCGGCGTGCTGATCTACCTGTTGTTGTCCGAACAGCGGATCGAGGTCGTCGCCGACCGCGGCATCGCCCGCCGCGTGGCGCAGCCGCAGTGGGACGCCATCTGCCAGCGCATGCGCGATGCTTTCGCGCGGGCGCAGTGGCGCGAGGGCAGCCTGGCCGGCATCGAGGCCGTGCATGCGTTGCTGCGCGAGCACTTTCCCGCGGGCGACCGTCCCAATCCGGACGAGCTGCCCGACCGGCCGGTGCTCCTCTGAAAACGACGGCCGCCCTGCGGCGGCCGTGCGTAGCTGCATGATGAGCCCGCGTCAGGCGCCCTTGCCGATGTGCTTCTCCAGGAACGCCTGCAGCGCGTTGTAGAAGTCCACCCGGTTCTTCTCGTCGTAGAAGCCGTGGCCTTCGCCCGGCTTGCTCATCCACTCGTAAGGCTTGTGCGCGGCATCGAGCGCGGCGCGCATGGCCTTGGCCTGGGCGAACGGTGCGCGCTGGTCGTCTTCGCCATGGATCAGCAGCACCGGCACGTCGATCTTGTCGGCGAGCTTGTCGGGGGAGTTGGCATCGAGCTCGGCGTCGTCCCGGCCGATCACGGTGGTGAGATAGCTGCGGCCGCTCTTGCTTTCGCGCACGTCGCCCTTCTTGTACATCATCTTCAGGTCATAGACGCCCGCGTAGCCCACGGCGCACTTGAACATGCCAGGCGCCCGCACCACGGTCATCATCGCCGAGTAGCCACCGAAGCTGCCGCCGTAGACGCAGATGCGCCCGGGGTCGGCATATTGCCTGGCGATCGCCCATTTCACGCCGTCGATCAGATCCTGCTGGATGCGCGTGCCCCACTTGAGGTAGCCGGCTTCCTGGAAGTCCTCGCCCCGGCCGCCGGAGCCGCGGTAGTTGACCTGCAGCACCAGGTAGCCGCGGTTGGCCAGGAACTGTGCGTCGTCGTCGTAGAACCAGTCGTCGCGCACGCCGATCGGCCCGCCATGCGGAAGCAGCACCATCGGCAGGTTGGCCTCGGCGCGGCCGGGCGGAAAGGTGAGGATGGCTTCCAGCTCGGTGCCGTCGCTGGCCTTGAACTGCAGCGGGCGGCGTTCGGCCATCTTCGCCGGGTCGATCCAGGGAGAGGCATCGAAGAGCCGCCTGACCTTGTAGGTGTGCGTGTCGATCAGGAAATAGGAGCCAGGATTGCGATCGCTGGATATGCTGAACAGCAGTTGCCCGCCATCCTCGCTGTAGTCGATGAAGTGCACGTACTGGCCCGGGAACTTCAGGCCGAGCGCGCGGTGCAGCTTGGCCGCGGGCAGGTTCGGGTCGATGTACTGCACCTGCGGCACGCCGGTGTCCATGATCGTGGCAAACGGCTGGCGCGGCAGCGGCGTCCATTCGATGCCGGCGACCTCGCCGAAGCCCGCGGCGGCGAGCACCTTGCGGTTGGATCCGGCTTCGTCCTGCTCGACCAGCGAAGCGGGGGCGCCGCCGGCGTCGTACCAGGCATAGATGCGCTGGTGGTCGGGCGCGACGCCGATCGGCGTGAAGGTGCCGCCGATCTGCGCCTGGGCAAGGCGCTGCCACCGGTTGCCTTCGCGGTGGTAGACGACGTAGTCGAAGTTGTCGTTGCGGCCGTAGGCGAAGTGCGCCTGGCCGTCGGGAGCCACCATGAAACTCATGCCGCCGACGTTGATGTCGCCGGCCAGATGGCGTGTATTGGCGGTGGCGTCGACGTCGTAGAGGTAGCTGCTGTCCTGGTTCTCCCAACTGGTTGCGCGCATGTAGAAATGGCCGTTGGCGCGCTCGGGCAGGTCGTCGACGGCGCCCCAGCCGCGGTCCCTGCCGCGCGTTTCGGAGCGCGAGCCGTACATGGACTCGTAGCCGTACAGGTAATCCTGGCGTTTGCCATCGACGTCGGTGGCGATGATTTCGCCGGTGAACGCCGGCCTGTCGATCGAGCCCAGTTCCTTGCCTTTTTCGACCACCAGCCGCGTGGGACTGACCCAGGTGATGCCCGCCGGCAGTTCGTACTTGGGCATGCGCAGCATGCTGACGGGCTTGGACATGTCTTCCACGCGGTAGATCATCAGCGCGTGCTGCCTGCCGTCGTCCCAGCGCAAGGCCAGGTACTTGCCGTCGGGCGAGAGCCTGGGCATCGACAGTTGCGGGTGGCGCGCGAAGTCCTCCACCGGCAGCAGGTCGGCCGCTGCGGCGATCGCAGGCATCAGAAGCGTGGCCGCGCACAGGGCGGCCCGCACGAGTCGGTTCATCATCCATTTCCCCCGAGCTCCTGGTTTGCAGGTCCGGTCGCCGGGAGCGCGGCGACCGGCCGGGGCGGCATCCCCATGCCGCCTGGTCCGGGGATTCTAGTGACCGCAGGTCGTGGGCGGGAAGGGCCTGCGCCGCCCGGGCAGGCCCGGCTACACTTGGACTTTGCCCACCCGCATCCAGCCATGACCCAGCCGTTCACCGTCGACTTCAATCCGGTCGCCTTCCACATCGGACCCGTGCAGGTGCACTGGTACGGGTTGATGTACCTGCTGGGCTTCCTGGGCGCGGGCCTGCTGGGCGAACGGCGTCGTCGTCGGGGGCGGTTGCCGGTCAGCCGCGATGCGCTGAGCGACCTGGCCTTCTACGCCATGCTCGGCATCATCGTGGGCGGGCGCGTGTGGTACATGCTCTTCTACTACGCCGGCGGTCCGCACTGGATCTGGACCGACCCGCTGGCGCTGTTCAAGGTGTGGGACGGTGGCATGAGCTTCCATGGCGGCCTGCTCGGCGTGCTGGCGGCGGCCTGGTGGTGGTCGCGGCGGCACCGTTTGCATTTCTTCGACACCATGGATTTCGTCGCGCCGCTGGTGCCGCTGGGCCTGGGGCTGGGGCGGCTGGGCAACTTCATCAACGGCGAGTTGTGGGGCAAGCCCGGCAGCGTGCCGTGGGCGATGATCTTTCCGAACGCGAAGCCGGAGGACGTGCAACTGGCGCACGACCAGCCGGCGCTGGCGCAGCAGCTGGCGCAATTCGGCGGGATTCCCCGGCACCCCTCGCAGCTGTACGAGATGGCGCTGGAAGGCGTGGTGATGTTCGCGGTGTTGTGGCTGGTGTCGCTGAAGCCGCGCCCGCGCTACCTGATATCCGGACTGTTCGCGCTGATGTACGGCTGCTTCCGCTTCGGCGTGGAATTCGTGCGCGTGCCCGACCCGCAGCTCGGTTACCTGGCGTGGGGCTGGCTGACCATGGGGCAGGTGCAGTCGCTGCCGCTGATCGTGGTGGGGCTGGTGCTGGTGGCGCTGTCGCGCCGGGCGCCGACGCTCGCGCTGGCGGCGCACTGAGCTTTTCCGTAGGGTGGGCTTCAGCCCACCATGCTTTCCGGCCAGACGGCCGGTGGGCTGAAGCCCCACCCTACGTTGCGGTGCTAGAAGTTGCGGTCGCCGCCGATCAGGTCGCCCAGGCCGCCGAGGATGGAACCCTCGCCGCGGCGCTGCCCGCCGCCCTGCGGCGCGGCGGCCAGCATGCGGCCGGCCATGCGCGAGAACGGCAGCGACTGCAGCCACACCTTGCCCGGCCCGGTGTGCGTGGCCAGAAACACGCCTTCGCCGCCGAACAGCATGCTCTTGATGCCGCCCACGGCCCTGACGTCCATGCTCACCGTGTCGTGGAAGGCCACCACGCAGCCGGTGTCCACGTCCAGCCGTTCGCCGGGCTTGAGTTCCCGCTCGACCACGGTGCCGCCGGCATGCACGAACACCCAGCCGTCGCCCTCGAGCTTCTGCATGATGAAGCCCTCGCCACCGAACAGGCCGGTGAGGATCTTGCGCTGGAAGAAGATGCCCAGCGACACGCCGCGCGCGCCGGCGAGGAACGAATCCTTCTGGCAGATCAGCCGCCCGCCGTGCTCGGAGAGCTTCATCGCCATCACCGTGCCGGGGTAGGGCGCGGCGAAGGCGACCTTGGCCTTGCCGCTGCCGGTGTGCGTGAACACGGTGGTGAACAGGCTCTCGCCGGTGACCACGCGCTTGCCGGCCGACAGCAGCTTGTCCATGAAGCCGCCGCCCTGCGACGCGGTCGAGCCATCGCCGAAGACGGTGTCCATCTGCACGGCCGCTTCCTTGTACATCAGGGCGCCGGCCTCGCCGATGGCGCTCTCGCCCGGGTCGAGCTCCACCTCGACGAACTGCATGTCGTTGCCGACGATGCGGTAGTCGATTTCATCCGCGGCGCCGTAGCGTCCGGCGGGCACCGGCGGCGGCGCCACGGCCACGGCGGTGGAGGCCAGGAACACGCTGTGGATCGGCCGCCATTCGCCGAAGCCTTCCTTCCAGCAGTAGCCGTCGGGACGGCTGCGCGCCTGCGCCCGCGCGGCCTCGTCGTCCAGCGGGCCGATGCGTTCGTTGTTGCCGTAGCTGAAATACCACTGGGTCATGGGGGCGTCCCTGGTTGAAAGACCCCAGTCTAGGCCGGCGCCGGCCGGGCAGGGGAGTGACGGATGTCACCGGTATCCGCCCCGCCATGGCCCCAGCCGCTAGAATCCATCCCATGCGCGCCTACCTCGACCTGCTCGACCACGTGCTCCACCACGGCACCGAAAAAACCGACCGCACC
>NZ_JABFWW010000173.1 GCF_013362045.1 Frateuria sp.
AATGGAATCGCCGGTGCCGCCCCGCTGGTGGCCGTAGGTCCACGCCGGTTTGCCGTTCTTGTTCTGCACGCCCAGGCCCAGCGGCACCACGGTGACGCGGGTCCAGTCCGCATCCAGCTCCTCGGCGACGATGCGCGGCAGCGCGGTGGCGGTGCCGGTGCCGGTGTCCGGGTCGCGCGCGCCGATCAGCACGTTGCCGTCGCGGTCGATGCGGACATAGGCGCCGAGCTGGCCGAAATCCTCGCCGAGCATGCCCGCCGGCACCGGCACGTCCGCTGCGTCGGCGCAGCCGATGCCGACCACCAGCGCTCCGGCGGTGCCGGCCAGCACCTGGAGGAAGCGCCGGCGCGAAAGCTCCAGGCCGCCGCTCATGCCTGCACTCCGGCGGCGCGCTTGATCGCGCGGCGCACGCGGGTCTGGCAGCCGCAGCGGCAGAGGTTGGGCAGCTGGTCGATGTCCTCGTCGGTGGGCTTGGGCTTGCGTGCGAGCAGGTCGACGCCGGCGATCAGCCAGCCGGCGGTGCAGTAGCCGCAGCCGATCGCGTCCTCGTCGATGAAGGCCTGCTGCAGCGGGTGCAGGCGGCCGTCGTCGCCGGCCAGGCCCTCCACCGTGGTGACCCGGGTGCCGGCCAGCCGCGCCATCGGCCGCTTGATCGCCGACGCCGCCTTGCCGTCGACCAGCACCAGGTCGCTGCCGCCTTCGCCATGTGCGCCGCCGGGCTTGGTGCCGGTCAGCCGCAGCACGTCGCGCAGGTACCACAGCAGCGGCATCAGCGGATCGCCGGTGTGCCGGAAGCGCTCGCCGTTGACGATCAGGTCGATGCCCTCGCGCACGGGTTCGGGCGTGATGTCGCCGGTGGTGGCGGTCGGCAGGCCCTGGGCTTGCGCTTGCGGCATCGGGGAGTCTCCACGCAAAGGTCGCCTATTGTGGCATCGCGTGCGGGACGAGGCAGCCGGGTCCGGGAGGGAGGCGTTCAGGCGGGGCCGGTGCGGGCCGACATCCGCCGCCAGGCGTAATACACCGGCACGCCGGCGAGCATGATCAGCACGCCGATGCCCGCGTTGCGCGGGTTGTCGCGCATGGTCGCCACCACCACCGCGCCGATCGCGGTGACGAACAGCAGCGGCAGCCATGGATAGCCGGGTACGCGGAAGCGCGCGCTGCCATCGTCGCGGCGGCGGTACCAGAACAGCGTCGCCACGCCTGCCGCGCAGGCCAGCCAGTCGCCGAAGGTGGCGTAGTCCAGCAGCGCGCCGTAGCCGCCCGAAAGCGCCAGCACGATCGCCCAGCCGCACAGTGCGGCCAGCGCCACGTTCGGCGTGCGGTGGCGCGGGTGCAGCCGCGCCGTGAAGCCGAAGAACAGGCCGTCCGCGCCCATCACCTGCAGCACGCGCGCGCCCGCCACCAGCGTGATGTTGCAGAAGCCCAGCGTGGAAATCGCGATGCCCAGGGCGATCAGCCGCGCGCCGACCGGACCGAGCAGGCGATCCATCACCTGCGCCGCCGGCGCACTGCTTGCGGCCAGGCCGGCATGGCCGAGCACGGCGAGGTAGGCGAGGTTCACCAGCGCATAGGCGGTGACCACCACCAGCATGCCGGCAAGCAGGGCGCGCGGCAGGTTGCGCTGCGGCGCATCCACCTCGCCGGCCAGGTTGTTCAAGTAGGTAAAGCCCGAATAGGCGAACAGCACCGGCAGGGCCGCGCCCATGAAGCCGACGCCGCTGCGCGCCGGGTCAGCGGCCAGCGCCGCGGGCGCATGCGCGCCG
Organism: Frateuria sp.; assembly: GCF_013362045.1. GTDB lineage: Bacteria > Pseudomonadota > Gammaproteobacteria > Xanthomonadales > Rhodanobacteraceae > Frateuria_A. Next base: position 1,767 of record NZ_JABFWW010000173.1, read on the forward strand.
GCCAGGTACAACCCGCACGCCACCAGCGCCGCCACTGCCAGCAGCTTGAGCAGCGCGAACAGGTTCTGCACCTGCGCGCCGAGCTTCAGGCCGAACACGTTGACCAGCCCGACGAACACCAGCGCGCCGACGGTGAGCGGCAGCGCCGCGCCCGCGGGCAGGCCGAAGGCCGCCACCGCGTAGCTGGCGAAGATCGTCGCCACCGCCGCGGTCGAACCCGAATAGATCACCAGCAGCATGGTCCAGCCGAACAGGAAGCCGGCCAGCGGGCCGAACGCCTCGCGCAGGTAGACGTAGGTGCCACCGGCCTGCGGCCGGCGCGCGCCCAGCTCGGCATAGCAGAGCGCGCCGACGAGCGTGAGCAGTCCGGCGCCGATCCACACCAGCAGCAGAGCCAGCCCCGATTCGGTGCGCTGCGCGGCGATGCCGGGATTGAGGAAGATGCCGCCGCCGATGATGCCGCCGACCACGATGAGCGCGGCGTCCCAGGGGCCCAGGCTGCGCCGGTAGCCGTCCGATGTGGTGGTACCTGTACCCATGCGGTTTCCCCCTGGAAGAGCGGGGAGCATCGCCGGTGCGGTGGGCGTCGGGCAAGTGCGAAAGCCACGAAACGCCTTCGTGGGTGGGCTTGAGCCCACCATCGCGGTTCCACGCGCGGGCGGTAGGCTGAAGCCCGCCCTACGCGTTGCGTTGGCCGCGCGATCCGGGCCCCTTCCCATGTGAGGGAAAGGGGCCGCGGAGTCCGTTTCGCAAGATGAGCCTCGGCCCGTCAGGCCATGTCAGAACGCTCGCAGGAATGCGTCCAGGTTGGCCACGTCTAAGGTACCGATGCCGGCGCCCGGCGTGTAGTGCGGCTTGCCGTAGTAGAACCAGTTGTCGCCGTCGCGCACGCTGTTGAACGCCGAATACCGGCCGTAGCCGAACACGTTCTGCAGGAAGTACACCTGCGGGTTCCAGAAGCCCACGCGATGGCCCAGGCTCTGCGTCAGCAGCGCGCTGATGCCGTTGAGCTGCGGCGCCACGAAGCTGGTGCCGCCGATGCTGGAGATCACGCCGCCGTCGGTGCTGGACACCACGAGGTAGCCGGTTTCCGGATCGGCGTTGAGCGAGATGTCCGGCACGTTGCGGCCGTGGAAGTGGCCGGGCAGCTCGAGCAGCGTGGTCGGGCCGGCTTTGGGATCGTTGAAGACCAGCGCCTGCCGCTTCTCGCTGCGGCGGATGCCGTGGGTGAACCACTGGTAGAACGGCTCATGCCAGTACACGCTCACGCCGCCGCCGCCGCCGACCGAGAACAGGTCGACCAGGCCGGGGCCGAAGTTGGTGTCGAAGTAGTGCTGGATATAGTCCCAGCCCCAGACGCTCTCGCGCTTGATCGCGCCGGTCGGGCCGCCCCTGAAGGAATAGCTGTAGGGCGTGGTGGTGCCGCCGGCGGCGGTGATGAAGGGGTCGGAGGCGGGCGAGTCGACCGTCAGCGGCGCGCTGAACTGGCCGGGGCCGTCGCCGTGCCCGAGCCCGCGCACGGTGTCGTAGGCGCCCGAGTCGCCCGAGGCGGCGAACACCGACTGGCCTTGCACCGCCGCCTCCAGGAAGACCTGGTGGAACGCGCGCAGGTCGCCCACGTCGGTCGTGTCGGTCATCGCCGCGCCGTCCACGTTGAGTGCCGCGAAGTTGAAGATCTCCGGCAGGCCCCAGCTGGTGGAGATGCTGTCGGCGCAGTTGTCCGACACCGCCCGCGCGAAGGCGGCGACGAAATCGCCGCTGGTGTTGGGCGCGTCGTACACGATGATGCTGGCCTTCGGCGCCATGCCGCCGGACTGTTCCACGTCCAGCGCGGTCTCGCCGCTGCCGTCGTCCATCGCGCCGCCGCCATTGACGTGCACCTGCGTGATGCGGTGCGGTTTGGTCACCAGGCCGATGCCGTCCCAGTAGGCCTGCGCGTCGGCCGGGTCGAAGTTGGACAGGGTGACGATGCCGATGGTCGAGCCCTTGCCGGTGACGCCGCGGTCGTAGAGCGGGTTGACGTCGTAGAAGTTGGCGACGTCGCCCACGGTGTAGTTGCCCGGCACGCCGGTCGCGGTCGGGTTGCCGCCGGCGGCCTGGAGGTTGGGCTGCAGCGACTGCGGTGCGAAGGTGGTGGTGCGCGACACCGCCTTGGGCGTGCCGATGCGGTGGGAGATGAACTGCCGTTCGTTGCTCAGGCCCGAGATCACCGTCACCGTGTCGGCCAGCGCCGTGGGCATCGCCACCGGCGTGGCCGGGCGATGGAACACGCGGCCGCTGTCGGTCGCGCGGTAGGTGTGGATGGTGGTGCCGAAGGCCTGGCCCAGCTGCGCCAGCGTGCCGTGCACGCGGATCGCCATCTTGCTGCCCATCACCTCGCTGCGCAGCCCCTGTTTTTGCAGGTAAGCCTGCACGCTGGCGATCTGCGCGTCGCTGGCGCCGAAACGCTCGGCGAACTGCCGCGTGGTGAGGAAGCGGTGGTAGTTGGGGTTGCCGGGCGTGACGGTCTGGCGGATCAGGTTTTCCAGCTGGTCCTGGTTGTGCAGCTTGAGGATCAGCGTGACGTTCGCGCCCTGGCTGGCGGCGGCCAGGCCCATGTCGACGGCGGGCTGGGCGGTCTGTCCGGCCGCGGCAGCGCCGGCGAACAGGATGGCGAACGAGGCGGCGAGGGCTTTCTGGTGCAACTTCGCGAGCATGGGGTTTTCTCCCTGGAATGCACGCGGCCTGGGGCACAGGGGCTTGGAAACGCTGCGCCGGCAGCTGCGGGCGACGGTTGGATGACGTTCTTCCCTATTTGGTGCCGCACCCCCTGCGGGCGGCGCCGCTCGCGAGCTTGCACCCAAGCGGGAGGGAAGGGAAGAGCGGCGCGCGCCCGCGGCGCATGCCGTCAATCGAGCGTGAACGTTCCGCGTACGCCCACTGCGCAGCGGCCGCCGATGGAGACGTCGCCGGAGGCTGCATCCACGCGCACCTCGACCCGGCCGTCGCGGCCCACTTCGCGTCCCTGGCTGGCGACGTAGCGGCTGCCGTAGCGCGCCAGCGCGCCGGTGTGGCGAAGCAGCGCGCCGATCGCCGCGTTGGCGCTGCCGGTGACCGGGTCTTCCGGAATGCCGTCGGCCGGGCAGAACGCGCGCACGGCCATCGCTGCGTCCCCGTCGTGCTCGCCGCCGAACACGCTCACGCCCACCGCGCCGTGCGCCGTGCACAGCGCCGCGATGGCGGCGAGATCCGGTGCCAGCGTGCGCACTGCCTGCGCCCGGTCCAGGTCGCAGACGATCCACAGCGGCCCGTTGTCGATGCAGTGCACGGCGATGGCCGCCGGGCCGCATGCCAGGGCCGTGCCGAGCGCCTCGCGCAGCGGGGCCTCGGCAGCCGCGATGCGTGCGGGCGGCGCCTGCACGTGGATGCTGCGCGCGCCGTGCTGGCCATCCACGGCCACCGGCAGCAACCCCGCTGCGCATTCCTGCATCAGCGACGAGCGCGCCGGCACCACGCCCGCCTCGATCGCCGCGTAGGCGCTGCCGACGCTGGGATGGCCGGCGAAGGGCAGCTCCTGGCGCGGGGTGAAGATGCGCACGCGATAGTCCGCCTGCGGCTGCGTGG
>NZ_JABFWW010000051.1 GCF_013362045.1 Frateuria sp.
GCAGTTCGGTCAGCTGCTGCCTGGCCTCGGCCTGCCGGCGGGCACTGTCCTGCGCCGCGGCGGGCAGAGCCGCGGCCAGCGCGAGGACGATCAGCAGGAAGACGGAGAAAAGCAGGAAGGGTCGGCGCATCGGCCGATTATCCCCAACGGACGCGGCCGGATCGAGACGGCCCTTGCACGCCGGGCGGCTACCATGGCGATGTTCCGGCTGCAGGCGGGTGCAATGGGGCGTGGGGCAAGCGTGATGGCGATGCTCGCGACCTGGCCGCTGGCGCCGGCTGCGCAGACCGTTACCGGGTTGCCGCCGGTGCCGGTGCAGGCGATGCGGCTGGACATCCCGCCATTCGATCTTCCGGCCACCGTCGCCAGCGTGCCGGTGGCCGCCGGCCGCGACGGCAAGCTGGGCGTGAACCTGTCCGAGGTGCTGGTGGGCGTGCCCGGCGTGCTGGCGCGCGACCGGCAGAACTACGCGCAGGACGAACAGCTCTCGATCCGTGGTTTCGGTGCGCGTGCCACCTTCGGCGTGCGTGGCGTGCGGCTGTACGCCGACGGCATCCCGGCGACCATGCCGGACGGGCAGGGCCAGCTCTCGCATTTTTCCCTGGCGGCCGCCGACCGCGTGGAAGTGCTGCGTGGGCCGTTCTCGGCGCTCTACGGCAACGCCTCCGGCGGCGTGGTGCAGCTGTGGAGCGCGCAAGGCGGGCCGGTGCCGCAACGCATGCTGGACGCCGGCGTCGGCGCCGATGCCAGCCTGCGGTTGGCCGCCACCGCTCGGGGCATCGCCGGTCCGCTCAACTACAACCTGGCGCTGGGCCATTTCCGCACCGACGGCTATCGCGCGCACAGCCGCGCGCAGCGCACGTCCGGCAACGCGCGGCTGGGCTTCGACCTGGGCGATGGACGCACGCTCACCCTGGTGCTCAACACGCTGGCGCAGCCGCAGGCGCAGGATCCGCTTGGCCTGAACCGCGCGCAGTGGCGTGCCGACCCACGCCAGGCGGTCGCGGCCGCGACCGCCTTCGATACGCGCAAGACGCTGCGGCAGGACCAGCTCGGCGCGCTCTGGGAAGCCGGCGGCGAGCGCGACGACGTGCGCCTGATGGCCTACGCCGGGAGGCGCGAGGTGACACAGGTGCTGCCGATCCCGCCGCAGGCGCAGGGGCCGCTCAGCGCCGGCGGCGTGGTCGATCTGGACGGCGGCTACGGCGGCACCGATGCGCGCTGGACCCGCCGCGGCCAGGCGCTGGGGCGTCCCTTCGAGCTGGTGCTGGGCGCGAGCTACGACGTCCAGGACCAGCATCGCCGCGGCTACCAGAATTTCGTGGGCGACACGCTCGGCGTGCAGGGCGCGCTGCGCCGCGACGAACGCGACCGCGTGCGGGCCTTCGACCAGTATGCGCAGCTCGACTGGCGCCTCGCCGCGCATTGGTCGCTGCTGCTGGGCGCGCGGCACAGCGTGGTGGCCTTCCGTGCCGCCGACCACTACGTCACCGCAGTCAACCCGGACGACAGCGGCCGCGTGCGCTATCGCGCGACCACGCCGGTGGTCGGCATCGGCTATCGGCCGGATCCGCGGCTGCGCCTCTACGCCAGCTTCGGCAAGGGTTTCGAGACGCCCACGTTCAACGAACTGGGTTACCGCCGCGATGGCGGCGCAGGACTGGCCCTGGACCTGCGCCCGGTGCGCAGCCGCAATGGCGAACTGGGGTTGAAATGGCATCCGCGCGGGGCGCCGGCGGTCGAGCTGGCGCTGTTCCGCGCGGACAGCCGCGACGAACTGGCGGTGGCCAGCAGCCGCGACGGGCGCTCCACCTACCGCAACGTCGGCCGCAGCCGCCGGCAGGGCGCCGAACTGGCGCTCGACGGCGACCTCGGCGCGGGCTGGCGGCTGCGCCTCGGGCTGACCTGGCTGGCGGCACGCTTTCGCAGCGGCTTCCTCGCCTGTACCGGCACGCCCTGCCTTGCGCCAAGCCTGCCAGTGCCGGCGGGCGCCCGCATTCCCGGCGTGCCGCGGCGCTACGGCTCGCTGCGCCTGGAGCATGGGGACGACCTCGGCTGGCGCGGCGGGCTGGAGCTGGAAGGCGTGGGCGCGGTGCCGGTGGACGACCGCAACAGCGCCGCCGCGCCCGGCTATCTGCGCGTCGACCTCGACGCCGGCTACGGCCTGGCGCTGGGCACGACGCGGCTGCACCTGAGCGCGCGCGTGGACAACGTGTTCGACCGGCGCATCGTCGGCTCGGTGATCGTCAACGACGGCAACGGCCGCTACTACGAACCGGCGCCCGGCCGCACGCTCACGGCAGGCGTGCGCGTCGACTTCTGAGGCATTGGCGCTACGGAACGCACCGCATTTGGACGCATGGACGTCCATGCGCATGGCATCCGCCTGCCTGCCGGGCAGGCACGCAGGATACGCGTCGGCAAAACGGAGCGACGAGGTTAAGCGCTTGTAGCCGCTTGTGGAAAGTGGAAGACTCCGGGCCGCAACTCCCCTCGCCCGTCGAGCTGGTGGCGTCGCATCATCCACCCCAGTCCTCGGGCGCGTTGCGCACCCACAATCCGAGGACTTGAGTCATGAAGCCCAACAAGCTCGCTTTGGCGTTGGCTGGTTTGCTGTTGACGCCTCTTGGAACCGCCTTCGCGCAGACCACCCCGCCTGCCGATGCCACCGGCGCCACGCCGCCGCAGAACCAGCAATCGAACCCGCCGCAACCGAACCCGCAGCAGGCAAACCCGCAACAGGCCCAGCAGCTGCAGACCATCACGGTCACCGGCTCGGCCATCCCGCGCATCGACGTGGAAACGCCCTCGCCGGTCACCGTGATCACCGCCGCGCAGATCCAGCGCAGCGGCCTGAAGACCGTCACCGACGTGGTGCGCGCGATCTCCGCCGACAACTCAGGCTCGATCCCGACTGCCTTCACCGCCGGCTTCGCTGCAGGGTCCGCCGGCGTGGCGCTGCGCGGCCTGACGGTGAACTCCACGCTGGTGCTGATCGATGGCCGCCGCTCGGCCAATTACCCGCTGGCGGATGATGGCCAGCGCACCTTCGTCGACCTCAATACGATCCCGGTCAACGCCATCGAGCGCATCGACGTGCTCAAGGACGGCGCCTCCTCGCTGTACGGCGCCGACGCGATCGCCGGCGTGGTCAACATCATCCTCAAGCACGACTTCAAGGGACTGCAGGGCACCGCCGAGGCCGGCACTTCGCAGGACGGCGGCGGCACCACGCGCCGCGTCACGCTGCTGTTCGGCGGCGGCGACCTGCAGAAGGATGGCTGGAACGCCTACGGCAACATCGAGGCGCAGAAGGACGACCACATCGCCGCGCGCGACCGTGGCTACCCCTACAACACCTCCAACCTAAACCCCACCGGCGGCAGCAACCTCGACTGGGGCCAGCCGGGTTTCAACACCGGCTCGACCACGCCGCTGGTGCGCCCCGCCGTGCCCGGCCCCGATGGCGCCGGCGGCATGCACACCGGCACCGCCATGCCCGGCTCGCTGTGGCAACCGCTGGTGCCCTGCGGCGCCAACACCACGCCGATCAGCAACGACCTGGGCAACGGTTGCCAGCTCGACCCGACCTACCGCTACGGCGAGCTGGCGCCCAAGCAGACCCGCGTCGGCGCGTACGGCCGCCTGACCGTCAAGGTCGGCGACAGCAGCGAGGCCTACGTCAGCGCCAGCGTCTACAAGAACAAGGTCGAAGCCGCCGGCAATCCGCCGCAGATCCGTTCCGGCACGCCGGTGAACACCCGCTCGATCGTGTTGCCGGCCACGCTCGCCAACGGCGCGGACAACCCCTACGACCCCTATCCGGCCGATCCGGCGCTGATCACCTATGCGTTCGGCGACATTCCCGGCGGCGGCAGGAACGACAACACCAACATGCGCCTGGCCGGCGGCATCCATGGCACCTGGGGCGAGTGGAACTACGACAGCGCGCTGATCTTCAGCCACAGCTCGCTGGACGTGGACAACTATGGCTTCCTCAACTACGCCGCGCTGATCAACGCGGTCAACAACGGCACCTACAACTTCCTCGACCCGTCGCAGAACTCGCCCGCGCTGCGTGCCCAGCTCGCGCCGGTGCTGCACAAGCGCTCGACCACCGACCTGCAGTCGATCGACTTCCACGTCTCGCGGCCGCTGATGGACCTGCCCGGCGGCTCGCTCGGCCTGGCCACCGGCGTGGACGTGCGCCATGAGGCCCAGCACGATCCGGACCTCAACCCCGGCCTGCAGGCGCAGGGCCTGGGCGTGGCCCACACCTTCGGCAAGCGCACCGTGGAGGGCGTGTACGCCGAGCTGGACGCGCCGTTCCTGGAATCGCTGGAAGTGGACGTCTCCGGCCGCTACGACCACTACTCCGACTTCGGCAGCAACTTCTCGCCGAAGGTCGGCTTCAAGTGGAAGCCGTTCGAATCGCTGGCGGTTCGCGGCACCTGGTCCAAGGGCTTCCGCGCGCCGAGCTTCGCCGAGAACGGTTCGAGCGAGTCCGAAGGTTTCGCCACCTACACCGTGCCCGACGATTACGCCGCCGCGCACGGCAACAACGCCTACGTGCGGCCCTACGGCCTGGCCTACGACACCATTGGCAACCCCAACATCAAACCGGAGAAGTCCAAGAGCTGGACCTTCGGCGTGCTGTGGCAGCCGCTGGAGCAGTTCAGCGCCTCGCTGGACTACTACGACATCAAGAAGACCGGCGTGATCGGCCAGCAGGACACCCAGGCCGTGCTCAACGCCTACTTCGCCGGCCAGCCGCTGCCGCCGAATTCGGCGGTGATCCCGGACGTGCCCGATCCGCAGTTCCCCACCCTGCTGCCCAAGCCCGTGGTGGTGATGGCGCCCTACGTCAACCAGAACTCGCTGCAGACCAAGGGCGTGGACCTGGACCTGATCGGCAACTTCAACCTCACTGACGGCGTCAAGCTGCGCAGCGAACTCAATGCCACGCGCATCTTCGAATGGAACCTCACCCTGCAGGACGGCACGGTCGAGCGCTTCGTCGGCACGCACGGCCCGTACGCGCTCTCCTCGGGTGCCGGCACGCCGCGCGACCGCGCGTCCTGGTCCAACAGCCTGATGTTCGGCAAGGCCACGGTCACCGGCACGCTGTACTACACCAGCGCCATCTCGATGACCGCGCCGGACAACGGCGAGGGCTGCATCTCGGTCGACGACAACGGCAATCCGTTTCCGCCGAGTTGCCACGTGGCGTCGTTCACCTATTTCGACCTGACCGGCAGCTACGACTTCAACGACCACTTCGGCGTGTACGCCTCGGTCCTCAACGCGTTCAACCGCAAGGCACC
>NZ_JABFWW010000313.1 GCF_013362045.1 Frateuria sp.
TCGCGGCGGCCAGTTCCAGGTCGAGGTCGCCCTGAATGCACTCCAGCGCGTTCTCGCCAATGCGCAGCTTGCCCAAGTGCTGCAGGTTGGGCAGGCCGTCAAGGAAAAGGATGCGCTCGATCAGCCGATCGGCGTGCTTCATCTCGTCGATCGACTCCTTGTATTCGTGCTCGGCCAACTCGCCGTAGCCCCAGTTCTTGAACATGCGGTAATGCAGGAAGTACTGGTTGATCGCGGTCAGCTCGTTGTAGAGCACCTTGTTGAGGTACTCGATGACCTTGGCGTCGCCTTTCATTGGGAGGTCTCCGGTGCTGGGGTCGACCGGTGACTATACGGACTTGCCCGCAAGCAGGCGGTAACGCGAATGGTTGCGGTTTTGCCCGGGTACGGGCGTCAGGCGGTGACCAGCGGGAGCGGGAATGCCACTTGGGCCAGCGCCGCATCCAGCGTGGCGCGTGCTTCGGATTCGCAGCAGCCGCAGCAGTCCGAGCAACCGGTACGCGCCTGCAGTTCGGCGAAGGTCCGCGCGCCGTCGGCGACTGCGCGGCGGATGTCGCTGTCGGTGACTGCATTGCAGAGGCAGATGTACATGGCGCGCATTCCAGCGCGAATGCGAATGATTGTCAACAAGGCCCGGCTCGACCGTTCAGGCGACTGCGCAGCTACCCGGCCCGTTGCTCCCCGCGGTGCGCGGCTGGGCGCCGAGCTGGACGCTCAGCAACTGCTCCACCAGCGGTGCGAAGTGCCGTAGCGCGCGCTCGTAGACCTGACGTTTGAAATTGACCACGTGGTCGGCCGGATACCAGAAGTCGACCCAGCGCCAGATGTCGAACTCGGGCTTGTCGCAGGCATCGAGCTTGAGCGCGTTTTCTCCGCCGACCAGGCGCAACAGGAACCATACCTGCTTCTGGCCGATGCAGGTCGGGTGCTGGTGGTGGCGTACGTAGCGATGGGGCAGTCGGTAGCGCAACCAGCCGCGCGTGCTGGCGATCACCTCGACGTGCTCGGGCGCCAGCCCGGTTTCCTCGGCCAGCTCGCGGTACATCGCCTCCAGCGGCGTTTCGTCACTGTGCATGCCGCCCTGGGGGAACTGCCAGCCGTCGTGGTTGACGCGCCGTGCCCAGAACAGCCGACCATCGCCGTTGAGCAGCACGATGCCTACGTTCGGGCGATAGCCATCCGCGTCGATCATGTCGCCTCCTGGCCGGCATGCCGCGACTACAGCGGCTTCGGCGCGGTTCAACCATAGCGCGCGCGACGCAGGAAAGCGAAGAGGCTTGAACCGGCCCGGCCCGCCAATTACACTGCCGGGCTCCGTTGGCGCGCCCTGCCAGCGATGCCCCTTGGCTATGTAGCTCAGCCGGTTAGAGCACAGCACTCATAATGCTGGGGTCGGTGGTTCGAGTCCACCCATAGCCACCACGCGCCAGCGACGCCGCAGCCGTCCCGTTCCCAGTCCCTTGGCCCCGAGAGCGGTGCGATGGGCCAGTCCTACAATGGCTCGCCATGCATATCCATAAGGTGTTCCAGATCGAAGCGGCGCACCGGCTGCCCAACGTGCCGGCCGGGCACAAGTGTGCACGGCTGCACGGGCACTCCTTTCGCATCGAAATCCACGTCGAAGGCGAGCCCGATCCGACCATGGGCTGGCTGATGGACTTTGCCGACGTCAAGGCGGCCTTCGCGCCGTTGTTCGAGCAACTGGACCACCATTACCTCAACGAAATCGAAGGGCTGGACAACCCTACCAGCGAGACGCTGGCGCGCTGGATTTTTCGCCGCCTGGAACCGCGACTGCCCGGACTGGACAGGGTGGTGGTGCACGAAACCTGCACGTCGGGGGCCAGCTGCAGCCGGACCAGCTTCTGACGCAGCGCAAGGTGACCGGCTCTAAGCTAGTAGAGATCTTAGACATTCTTTGATGTTGCATTGCACAAAATCTCCTGCTAGGCTTGCTCCACTCCCACTCCCGCGAGGGACAAGTCATGACGCAGCAGATCGATACCCAAGTGTTTGCCTATGCCAGGCAGTTCGCCGACAACGCCTTCAAGGCGCAGGCGCTTGTGCTCAAGGGCCTGGAGCAGGCAGCTGGCCTGCAACTGGGCGCGCTGGAACAGCAGTCCCGTTCGGCCGCCGAGTTTCTGCTCGCCGCAGGTGAAATGCGCGATGCCGATGGCCTGAGTGGACTGTGGGACAAGGGCGTGGCGCTGGGTCGCGCGCAGGCCGAACAGGCTGTGGTCCTGACCCAGGGCCTCGTGGCCGTCGGTCGGCAGACCGCCGAATCGCTCGGCTCCCTGGTGCAGCCGCTGCAGGCTGCCAATGATGCAGTCGCGGCAACGGTTGCGAACGGTCGCAAGGCGGCCGCGAAGTAAGGCTTCTGCCCGCGTCCCCATCACCCTCCCCGCCGGGACGCGCTCTCTGGGCCGGACTTCCATGTCCGGCCTTCTTTTTTGCAGACGTCGGCAGGAACTTGCGCCACCCGAAAAGTGAACGCCAACGCCCGCACGACAAGATGTCGCAGCCGTGCGGCTTGTCCGTCCAAATGACCGGCTGATATACTTTTGCGGATTGGATCGTGGCCCGTTGCTGCAAGGGTGACGCCTGGTGCGAAACCGCGCGGGAACACACGTGCTCAACAGTCTAGCCTCCGGTCGCCGCCTGGCCCTGCGCATCGTGATGTGTCAGGTCGGGGTGGCAGCGCTGGTCGGTCTCGTCTTCCTCGTGCAGGGGCGTCGTGAAGCCTTGGCGGCCGCTGCAGGCGCCCTCGTGGTGGCGCTAGGCAACGCGCTGCTTGGCGCGCGGGCCTTCGCCGGGATGCATGGGGCGGGCATGGCGCTGGGCCGTCTGCTGATGGGCATGGTCCTCAAATGGATCGTGGTCATCGGAGGGATGGGCATGATCCTGGTCCAAATGAGATTGCCGCCGCTGGCCGCCATCACGGGGCTGGCGGCTGCTTACGCGGTTCATCTGCTGGCGTTTCGATTCAAGGGTTGACACATGGCAAGCGAGCCGCAGGGCGGTCTTACCGAATACATCTCCCACCACCTCAAGCACCTGACTCCGCACACGAGTCCGGAAGGCTTCTGGGCGGTGCACGTCGATTCGGTCACCGTGTCGCTGGCGCTCGGTGTGTTGTTCTGCCTGTGGTTCTGGGCCAAGGCTCGCAAGGCCACCGCAGGCGTGCCGGGCAAGGGCCAGGCGTTCGTCGAGATCGTGCTCGAGTTTGTCGACGGCCAGGTCAAGGACGTGTTCCACGGTGATCGGCGCGTGCTCGGCCCACTGGCCCTGACCGTATTCGTCTGGGTGTTCCTGATGAACGCGATGGATCTGTTGCCGGTCGACCTGTTGCCCTGGATCACCGAGAAGTTCGGCATCGGCCACTTCCGCGCCGTGCCCACGGCCGACATCAACATGACCTTCGCGATGTCGCTGACCGTATTGCTGCTGATCATCTTCTACAGCTTCAAGGCCAAGGGTTTTGGCGGCTACATGCACGAGATGTTCACCGCGCCGTTCGGCAAGCACCCGCTGCTGTGGATCCCCAACTTCGCGCTGAACCTGGTCGAGCTGCTCTCCAAGCCGGTGAGCCTGGCGATGCGACTGTTCGGCAACATGTACGCCGGCGAGCTCGTGTTCATGCTGATTGCCGGGCTGTTCACCGCCGGCAGCTGGGCGCTGTATGGCATGGGCATCATCGGCTACACCGTGTGGGGCATCTTCCACATCCTGATCATTTCGATCCAGGCCTTCATCTTCATGGTGCTGACCGTCGTGTACATCTCGATGGCTCACGACCACCACTGACCTGCAGTTCTTTTTCATCGAACAACACAAGCTTTTCTTTCTGAGGAGATCGTCGTGGAAGCTATCGTTCAAATCGCGCAAATCCAGGGTTTCACCGCCATCGCGCTGGGCCTGATCATCGGCCTGGGCGCCCTCGGTGCCTGTATCGGTATCGGCGTCATGGGTTCGAAGTTCCTGGAAGCCGCTGCCCGCCAGCCGGAGCTGGTGCCGCTGCTGCAGGGCCGCATGTTCCTGCTGGCCGGCCTGATCGACGCGGCGTTCCTGATCGGCGTGGCGCTGGCGATGTACTTCGCGGTGGCCAATCCGCTGCTGTCGGCCCTGACGGCGAAGTAAGCACGAGGCGGCGCCTGCGCGCCGCTCCCCTACGGGTGCCCGCGACAGCGGCGCCCGTACCCGTACCACCCCCGCATTTACAGGTAACGCAGCGATGGATTTCAACGCGACCTTGATCGGCGAAATGATCGCCTTCGCGATCCTGATCTGGTTCACGGTCCAGTTCATCTGGCCGCACATCAACAAGGCCATCGAGGAGCGCCAGCTCAAGATCGCCGAAGGCCTCGACGCCGCCGAGCGCGCCCGCGCCGAGCTGCGTGACGCCGACAGCAAGGTGGCCGCCGAGATCAAGGTGGCGCGCCAGCAGGCGGCCGAGATCATCGACCGCGCCCAGCAGCAGGCCAACCAGATCCTGGACAAGGCCCGCGCCGACGCCATCGGCGAGATCAACCGGCTGAAGGCCAGCGCGCAGGACGACATCGCCTCGATGGCCCAGCGCGCCCGCGAGGAGCTGCGCGAGAAGGTCGGCGCGCTCGCCGTGCAGGGCGCCGCCAAGATCGTGCAGCGCGAGATCGACCCGGCCGCGCACAAGGCGCTGCTCGACCAGCTCGCCACGGAAATCTGACCATGGCCCAGGCAATCACCCTCGCCCGTCCGTACGCGCGCGCCGCCTTCGAGCTGGCGCACGAGGCCGGCATGCTCGGCGAATGGTCGCAGGCCTTCGCCTTCGCCGCCTCGGTGGCGAAGGATGCCCGCGTGGCCGCGCTGGTCGGCGATCCGCGCGTGCAGCCCGCGCAGCTGGTGGCGCTGCACCTGCCGCAGGGCATGGGCGCGGATACCGCGTTCGCGCAGTTCCTCAAGACGCTGGCCGAACAGCGGCGCCTGGCGCTGCTGCCGGAAGTGGCCGAGCTGTACGAGGAACACAAGCGCGAGGCGGGCTCGCAGCTGAAGGTCAAGGTGACCAGCGCGATGGCGCTGGATGCCAACCAGGCCGAACAGCTGAAGGCGTCGCTCAAGCGCCGCTTCAAGCGCGAGATCGAGCTGGAAGCCAAGGTCGACCCGGCGCTGCTCGGCGGCGTGGTGATCGACACTGGCAGCGAAGTGATCGACGGCTCCGCGCGCGGTCGCCTGCAGCGCCTCGCCTCGGCGCTGATCAGTTGATTAGACGCGGCATCCATGCCGCGAAAAGCAGAACCGGCCATCCGTGGCCGACTCTGAAAAAAAACCTAGAGCACGCCGGCC
>NZ_JABFWW010000038.1 GCF_013362045.1 Frateuria sp.
CGACCGGCAGTCCGACACTGCGCACCAGCGCGCGGAAGTCTTAGCGCGCGCAGGCTGTCCCACTTGTAGTCGCGCAGGGACACCATTGCACGTCGCGCTCCGCCAAGGCGCGCTGCAGCCAGCGCATCGCCGCGCCGGTGTCGCCCAGGCCGGCGTGGATCAGGGCGATGTCGTAGGGCGGCACGTAGGCGCGCGCACCGCGTTCGAGCGGTTCGTCCAGCTTGCGCCTGGCCAGTTCGTGCCGGCCCGCCGCCGCGTGCACGAAAGCGGCGATGGATGGCGCCTCGGCGTTGTCGCCGGAGCAGGCGTAGGCCTGCTGGCAAGCCGCCAGCGCCTCGTCATGGCGCCCAGCCTGGCCAGGACCTTCGCCAGACAGATGTGCGCGATCCAGAAGCGCGGCTCCAGTTCCAGCGTGGATTCAAGCCGCGCCAGCGCCTCGCCGTGCCGGCCGGCCGGGTAGAGGAACTGGCCGGACTGAGCGGCCGTCCGCAGGCCGTTCCCACGCTCCGTCGCGCCATTCACGCCGCCTTGGAACGCCACGCGCTAAGCCCCGCGCATGGCGTTCCCCGACATCACCACGGCAGCGGCGCTCATGGCGGCGTTCGCCCAGCGCACCGGGCTGGACACCGAGGCTGCGCCGGTGCGCTACCTGTGGACCGATGCCTTCGCGGTCGGCAATTTCCAGGTGCTCGCCGATGCCGGGGCGGGAGTGCAGTTCGACGCGCTCGCCCAACGCACGATCGAGCAGGTCCACGCCGTGCTCGGCCACTTCCGCGCCGACGATCCGCGCGAGGGCTGGCTGCGCGGCGCGCAGGGCAGCGCTGACGACGCCCATCCCACCCGCGCCGGGCTGCGCATCGGCAAGCCGCTGCCCGAGCGCGGCGCCGGCGATGCCATCGACGGGCGGCTGGAATGGGAACGCGACGGCCAGTACTTCCACTACCTGACACGCTGGATGCGCGCGCTCGACCGGCGCGCCCGCGACCGCGGCATGCCGCACCTCAACCGCTGGGCGCGCGAACTGGCCGACGCCGCCCACCGCGCGTTCGCCTACGGGGCCGCCGGCAGGCGCCGGATGGTCTGGAAGATGAGCACCGACCTCTCGCGGCCGCTGGTGCCGTCGATGGGCCAGCACGATCCGCTCGACGGGCTGGTCGCTGCGCTCACGCTGCGCGCCACGGCCCAGGCGCAGGCCGATCGGTCCGGCCCGACCCTGGACCACGCGGTCGCCGACTACGCAGGCATGCTCGAGCACAGCCAGCTGGCCACCGCCGATCCGCTCGGCCTGGGCAGCCTGCTGATGGACGCGGCCCAACTGGAGCTCCTGCTGCGTGCCGGCGTGGCCGCCTCCCGCCCGCTGCTCGGGCGCGTGCTGGAAAGCGCGCTGGCCAGCCTGCCACATTGCGCGCTGCCGCTGCAGGCACCGGCCGGGGAACGGCTGGGCTTCCGCGAACTCGGGCTGGCGATCGGCCTGGGCGAGGTCGCCCGGCTCGCCGCCAACGCAGCCGAGGGGCCGCTTGCGGACGACCCGCACGGCTTGCGCCGGATCGCCGCACTGGGCGCGCAGGCCCCGCTGGGCCAGGCGATCACCGCGTTCTGGTGGGAGCCGGCCCATCGCGCGGCGCCCTCCTGGACCGCGCACCGCGACATCAACGAAGTGATGCTGGCGACCGCCCTGCTCACCGGCCTGCCGGCGCAGTAGCGCGGCGCATCGCGAACGCTGGCGCGGTGGAGCATGGCCCCACCGCGCTGCGTTTTCGGGATCCGCCGATCCTCAGAGCTGGAAGTTCGAGATGCGCGTCGCCCAGTTGCCCAGGGCCCCGCGCGTACCGCCGCACTGGAACAGCGGGACAGTCAGGTACTGCGCCAGCGTGCAGGAGTGCGCGATGTATTCGGAGGCGGTCCAGATCGTGTTGCCGTCGGCTGCGGCTGCACCGTAGTCGCCCCAGCGCGGCCGGCCGTGGCCCAGGTAGGGAATGCCGGTGAAGCCGTCCCAGGGACCCGCACCCGCCGCGGCGATGTGCACGTCGCCGGCGCCCAGCTTGGCATCCAGGCTGGCGTAGCCGGCGCTCGGGTAGTCGTTCGGGCCGACCACGGTGAACGCGATCACGCCGCGCCCGCTCTGAGTCACCGCCGCGGTGCCGTAGGTCAGGTTGGCGTCCGGCAGGGCGAGCGTGCCATTGGCGAACACGCCGCCGGTGTTCGGATCGATGGCGAAGTAGGCCACGCCCGAACCATGGCTGCCGTCGGCCAGCAGCACGTCGGTATCGAGCGTGCCCCACAGCTTGCCGTTGGCGAAGCTCACCTGCTGCATGCGCGAGTCATTGACCGCCAGCTCGCGGGGCGTCGAATAGACGATGGTCGGGTAGCCCAGGTAGGTCGGTGCGCAGCCGGGCGCGGCAAAGCAGTCGCGCAGGGGTGCGTCGCCCGCCTTCTGCTGGGCCAGGCTGGTAGGCACGGCGTAGGTCTGCACGCCCACCGGCGAGACATCCAGCGCCAGCGCCATCGGCGAGCTGTCGATGGCCTGCGTGTTGGAAACCGCCCACAGCCACAGCCTGTCGGACGTGCCCGAGTCATAGAACACCGCGTCGGAGCTCAGCAGGTATTCGGTGCCGCCGTGCGCACCGGCGTGCACGCCGCCGGAGGAAATGGCCGGCCACACCGTGAACGCAGGCGCCGGTATGCTCGGATCGCCGCCGTTGAACAACACCACGTTGGGCGAGGGATCGCCCGCCGCCAGAGCCTGCTTGGAGATGGCGTAGATCTGCGCGCCGTAGAAGCCCGAGCCGAACAGCGCGAACTCGTTGGTGGTGACGAAGAATGCATGCGCGTCGGCGCCGATGTGCGGGTAGTCGCCCAGGCAGAAGCCGCCGGCGCAGCCGTGGTCCGGGGTCCCTTGCGTGCCGTTGTTCTGCGCCGGCAGGCGGTAGACGTTCCACGCGCCGGTGGGATCGGCG
Organism: Frateuria sp.; assembly: GCF_013362045.1. Taxonomy (GTDB): domain Bacteria; phylum Pseudomonadota; class Gammaproteobacteria; order Xanthomonadales; family Rhodanobacteraceae; genus Frateuria_A. Next base: position 2,958 of record NZ_JABFWW010000038.1, read on the forward strand.
CTCTGGCTGACGGCGATGTCGAGGTGGTTGTTGCCCGACAAAGACGAGCTCGTGCCGACCCGGTCGAGCGTCAGCACCACCTGGAACCAGCGCTGCGTGTCGGCGTCGTAGTAGCAGGTCGGGTCGGTGACCTCCGGCCCGAAGGCGCCGGTGGTGCGATTGATCGCCGCCGCATAGCCGTAGAACGTGTTGAGGTCGACCGGACCGACCAGCTTGTTGCCGGAGCGGTCATAGATCGCCAGCACGTCGTTGACGCTTTCCATGACGAAGCCGTTGCCGGCGCACAGGCCCTGGTCGGGCGGCTCCACCGAGAACTGGTTGCCGTGGTTGGCATAACGCTGGTCGCGGAAGTTCAGGCCGTCGAAACCGCCCGCGAGCTGCGGATTGGACTTGGCACGCAACGCGTGGCCCATGCTCCCGAGACCGGCCGGATGCCCATGGACGATGCTGCGGTTCACCACCGGCTGCGGGCCGAGCTCGCCGTTGCCGCCGGAGTCGGCGTCGCCCGCGCTCATCGCCGGGTCCTGTTCCAGACTGGTCAGCGGTGCGCCGCCCAGGGGCGTGGTGACCGGCACCGTGGTGCCGCCCTTCTGCAGCTTGAGCGCCGTGGGGGGCGTGGTCCCCATGGCGCAGGTGGCAAACGTCACCGCCGCCAGGGCGATGAGCAGTCGAGTCTTCATAAACGGTCTCCTGTACGTCGATTCGGTTAGGTGACCGCGTCCCCCCGTTCGATGCCGCCATCGGCAGGCGATGGGCATCTACGCAAGTACGCATATGCCGCATATGCGCGCGGCTACGATACGCGCGCCTGATGACGGCCGCGAGAAGCGGCAGCGCGCCGCCCGGCCGAGCGCCAGGCGTGAGGTGCCCGTGAAGGACCCGGGCTGCCCGGCGCGAGGCGCTTTCTGCCTGGCGCACCGGCTCTCCGTGATCTGCGCCTGGGGCTTTGCCCGCTGCGCGGGTCCCTTTGCCCGCAGCCGTATCCTTCGGCGTAAGCGCCGGAAACGTTCGTGTGTAGAGCTGACCTGCCCTTGCGACCCAGGAGCGGGTGCCCCTGGAAACACCAGCCCGCTTCACCACGCCAGTGCCCAGCTGCCGTCGGGTTTCTCACGCACATCGCAACCCATGCGGGCGCATTCGCGGCGCATGACGCCGAGCAGCCACTGTCCATCCTGCGGCGGCGCCCGCTGGATGCGGAAGCGGCGGATGCGGGTCGGCACCAGCGCCAGCTCGCGCAGCCGCCCGCGCGAGGTTTCCAGCTGCGGGAAGTACATCAGCCCTAGCTCGCCGCGGTAGGCCTGGTGGCCGCCGATGCCTTCGTAGTCGTTGAGGAAGTCGCCGCAGCCGTACAGCACCAGGTGGCCGTGGTACACCTCGATGGCCTTGGGGTGGTGCGACGAATGGCCGTAGAGCAGGTCCACCCCGGCGTCGCCGACCAGCGCGTGCGCGAACGCGCGTTGCGCCGGGGCGATCTCGTAACCCCAGTTGCCGCCCCAGTGCAGCGAGAACACCACCAGGTCGCCCGCACGCCGGTGCCGAGCCACCTCGTCGGCGATGCGCGCGACCGTGCCTGCCGACAGGTCGGGCAGGCGCCACACGCCCGCGCGGGTGACGTCGGCGGCCCAGTCCGCCAGCACGCCCGCATCGGCGGTAGCCGCGGCGAACAGCAGCAGGCGCCGCCCGCCGGGCAGTGGCCATGCCGCCGGCGCCTGTGCCGCGGCCAGCCGTTCGCCCGCGCCGGCAAGGGCGACATGCGCCGCGCGCAGCACGGCCAGGGTCTGCGCCAGACCCTCGCGTCCCCAGTCCAGCACGTGGTTGTTGGCCAGCGCGCAGCCGTCGATGTGCGCGGCGGTGAGCACGTCGACGTTGGCCGGATGCATGCGGTAGTTGATGCCCTTGGGCCAGGGCCGGTCGTAACGCGTGATGCTGGTTTCCAGGTTGGCGATGCGCAGCGCCGGCCGGTGCGCCCGCCACTGCGCCAGCGCCTCGCCCCAGACGTAGTCCGCATCGACATGCCGCGGGATCGGGCCGCTCGCCCGTTCCGCCAGCGCCACGTACTCGCGCGCGTCGCGCACGGCCTGTTCGTACAAGGCCGGATCGGATGGATGGGCCAAAATCTGGTCGATGCCGCGCCCCAGCATGACGTCGCCGCACAGGAACAGCCTCACCGGCTCCTGCCGGGCCTCGTGCAGCCGCGCCGGCGTCCCGCCTGCCTGCAGGCGATGCACAAGCATGCCCCCGACCGCACCCAGCGCGATGCGGCCCCATCGCTGGAGAAATGCCCGCCGCCCATGCATGGCCCGAAGATAGGCCGCGGCAGGTTATGCCGCGTTGAAGGCGGGC
>NZ_JABFWW010000104.1 GCF_013362045.1 Frateuria sp.
CGCTGCCCACGCTGGACTGGCTGATTCCCTCCTGGCTCAGCGTGAGCGGCCCGGACATGGCGCTGCACACCGCGATCGACGCCAAGGCGCTCAACCTGATCCGCCGCGGCAAGCCCTCCATGCCGATCCTGCCGCTGCTACAGAACATGGCGAACATGCAGTGGGACGGCGCAGGCCTGGCCAAGCTGCTGGCCGATCCGACGCGCCGGCAGGCGCGCATCAGCGAGATCGTCGGCTTCCTGGCCGCATACCACTTCCAGGGCATCACGGTGGATTTCGAGGAAATCCCGCCGGAGGCCCAGGCCGATTTCAAGACCTTCCTCGGCGAACTGTCCGACGCCTTCGCGCCCCACGGATGGGGAATCGTGCTGTCGGTGCCCTTCGACGACGAGAACTGGGACTACAAGGGCTTCGCCGAGATCGTCGACTTCGAGCTCCTGATGGCCTACGACCAGCACTGGGCCGGCAAGGATCCCGGCAGCATCGCCGGCCAGGACTGGTTCGAGCAGACGCTGGACAAGCGCATGAAGGAGCTGGACCCGGACCAGACCCTGGTCGCGCTGGGCAGCTACGGCTACGACTGGGCGGCCGGCCGCAACGCCGAGGCGCTCACCTTCCAGGACGCGATGGACCGCGCCAAGGATTCGCAGGCCAGCATCGACTTCGATGCCGACAGCGAGAATCCGCACTACTCCTACAGCGAGGACGACGGCACCGAGCACCAGGTCTGGTTCCTCGACGGCGTTACCGCCTTCAACCAGGTGCACGCCGCCGACGGCTACAAACCCTGGGGCTACGCGGTGTGGCGGCTGGGCTCGGAGGATCCGTCGATCTGGTCGGTGCTCGGCCGCCCCTACGACGCACCCGCGCCGCAGGAACTGAAATCGATCGACGCCGGCCAGGACATCGACATCGAGGGCCAGGGCGAGGTGCTGCAGGTTGCCTCCACGCCCTCGCCCGGCACGCGCGACGTCGAGGTGGACAAGGACGACGGCAGCATCGACGACGAGCACTACACGGCGCTGCCCAGTTCCTACGTGATCCAGCGCGTGGGCACCGCGCCGAAGCAGATCGCGCTCACCTTCGACGACGGTCCGGACGCGGAGTGGACGCCGCAGATCCTGGACATCCTCAAGGCCAAGCACGTGCCGGCCACCTTCTTCGTCATCGGCGAAGCCGCCGAGATGTCGCCCAAGCTGGTGCAGCGCGAGATCGACGAAGGCCACGACGTGGGCAACCACACCTTCACCCATCCGAACCTGGGCGAAATGCCGCCGGGATTGGTGTCGCTCGAACTCAACGCGACGCAGCGGCTGTTCGAGGCGCTGACCGGGCGCTCGATGCGGCTGTTCCGCGCGCCCTACTTCGGCGACGCCGAACCGACCACCGCCGACGAACTGGTGCCGATCCAGATCGCGCAGAAGATGGGTTACATCTCGGTAGGCCTGCACATCGATCCGAACGACTGGCAGCGCCTGCCGGCCGACAAGATCGTCGACAGCGTGCTGGCGCAGGTCTCGCACCAGAGCCCGGACCGGCAGAGCCGCGTGGTGCTGCTGCACGACGGCGGCGGCGAGCGCTCGCAGACGGTGGCCGCATTGCCGCGGATCATCGACGGGCTGCGCGCGCAGGGCTTCCAGTTCGTCACCGTGTCGCAGCTGGCCGGCCTGACCCGCGATCAGGCGATGCCGCCGCTGCCGCCCGGCTCGCTGGCGCGCTGGGCCGACCGCTCGGTGTTCCTCACGCTGGGCTGGTTCGGCCATTTCCTGCGCTGGCTGTTCATCACCGCCGTGCTGCTGGGCGTGGCGCGGCTGCTGGTGCTCGGCGGCCTGGCGATCGCCAACTGGCTGCGCGACCGGCGCCGCCACGTTCCCGCGATCGACACGGCGCCGCGCGTGTCGGTGCTGATCCCCGCCTTCAACGAAGAAAAGGTCATCGCCAGCTCCATCGGCCGCATCCTCAAGAGCCGGCACGTGGACCTGGAAGTGGTGGTGGTGGACGACGGCTCCACCGATGCCACCGCCGAGGTGGTCGGGCGCGAGTTCGCCGGCGAGCCGCGCGTGAAGCTGATCCGCATCCCCAACGGCGGCAAGGCCAACGCGGTCAACACCGCGCTGCGCGCCTCGCACGGGGATGTGGTAGTGGCGCTGGACGCCGACACGCAGTTCGAGCCGCACACCATCGCGCGGCTGGTGCGCTGGTTCGCCGATCCGAAGGTCGGCGCCGTGGCGGGCAACGCCAAGGTCGGCAACCGCGTCAACCTGATCACGCTGTGGCAGGCGCTCGAATACATCACCGCGCAGAACCTGGAGCGCCGCGCGCTGGCCGCGCTGGACACCATCACCGTGGTGCCCGGCGCCGTGGGCGCGTGGCGCCGCGCCGCACTGGAGGCGCTCGGCGGTTTTCCCGGCGACACCCTGGCCGAGGACCAGGACCTCACCCTGGCCGTGCAGATGGCCGGCTATACCGCGCTGTTCGACAGCACCGCGGTGGCCTGGACCGAGGCGCCGGATACCACGCGCGGCCTGGCCCGCCAGCGTTTCCGCTGGGCCTTCGGCACGCTGCAGTGCCTGTGGAAGCATCGCAAGGCCACCTTCAACCCGCGCTACGGCGCGCTGGGCCTGGTCGCGCTGCCGCAGGTATGGCTGTTCCAGATCATCTTCTCGGTAGTCTCGCCGCTGGTGGACCTGCTGATGCTCTGGCAACTCATCGCCACCGGCCTGGACTACCTGCAGCACCGCGCGCAGTTCAACTACGACAACCTGGAGAAGATGGCGGTCTTCTATGCGGTGTTCATGGCGGTGGACCTGGCCGCCGGCGCGCTCGCCTTCGCGATGGAAAAGAGGGAGAAGTGGAGCCTGCTGTGGTGGATGGTGCTGCAGCGCTTCGGCTACCGCCAGCTGATGTACTACGTGGTGCTGCGCTCGGTCTGGACGGCCATCCGCGGCCCGTCGGTGGGCTGGGGCAAGCAGGAACGCAAGGCTACGGTGCAGGCGGACGGGCACGAGTAGGCGCGGGTCGCGCCTGCCAGCGGCCTTGGCGCCACGACGGCCGGGGAACCGGCCCTTCGCGCCACGGCCCCTCAGGCCACCGGCTGTTCCATCGGGAGCGCCAGCCCGCGCTTGAGCGTGCCCAGCGCGACGCGGGTGCGGAAGCGCAGCACGTTCGCGTTCTCCACCATCAGCCGCTGCATCAGCGCCTCGTATTCCTGCACGTCGCGCACGGCCAGGATCAACACGTAGTCGCCCTCGCCGGTGACGTACCACGCTTCCTGGATCGCCGCCTCCGCGGCGATCCATTGCTTCAGGCGAAGCTGCAGCTCCGGGCGCTCGCGCTCCACCTCGACATCGGCGATCACCGTCAGCGGCCGCCCGGCATGCTTCGGGTCGACGACGGCCACCTCCGCACGGATCACCGCCTGCTCGCGCAAACGGGTGAGCCGCCGCTGCACGGCCGACGCGGACAGGCCCACCTGCGCACCGATCAGTTCGGCCGAACGGCGGGCATCGACCTGCAGGATCGCGAGGATGCCGCGGTCGAATTTGTCCAGGTCGATGCTCGTCACGCGCTGATGCCTCGTGGATCGGGGAAAAAACCTGCCTGGCCGGCATCCAACGCGGCCAGGCCGCGCGGGCGGACCCTAGCATAGCCAGCCATCTCTCCACTGCACGGCTCGCGGCATGGACTCCCTTCCTCGCTTCGATCGCATCCTGCAGGCCTCCGGGCACATCGATCCGGTGTTCCTCGACTCGCCGCAGGCAAGCGATGACGCGCTCGACGCCAGGCTGGGTTGCCCCCTGCTGGCGAAGATCGAGTTCGCCAACCCGATCGGCTCGTTCAAGGGCCGGGGCGCGGACGTCTTCTGCGCCACCGCGCTCGCGCCCGCCGAAGCGGTGTGTTGCGCCTCCGCCGGCAATTTCGGGCAGGGCCTCGCCCGCGCGGCGGCGCGGCTGGGCCACGCCTGCACGGTATTCGCGGCGCACGGCGCCAATGAAGTGAAGGTGGAGGCGATGCGCCGCCTCGGCGCGCAGATCCGCCTGCACGGCCACGACTTCGACGCTGCCAAGGACGCCGCGCGCACGCATGCCGCCGAACACGGCCTGCGCTACGTCGAGGACGGCGCCGAGGCGGCGATCGCCGAGGGCGCGGGCACCATCGCCCTGGAGCTGCTGCGCGACGGCGACTTCGACGCCGTCGTGGTGCCGGTCGGCAACGGCGCCCTGCTGGCCGGCATCGGCACCGTGCTGCGCCGGCTCGCGCCGGCAGTGGAGATCGTCGCCGCGGTGGCTGCCGGCGCGCCCGCAATGAAGCTTTCGATCGATGCCGAGCGGGTCGTCGCCACCGCACGCGCCGACACCGTCGCGGACGGCATCGCCGTGCGCGTGCCGATCGCTTCGACGCTCGCACACCTGCGCAGCTGTTGCGATGCCACGGTCGCCGTGTCGGAGTCGCAGATCCTCGATGCCATGCGCCTTATCCATCGACACCTGGGGCACTGCGTGGAACCTTCCGGCGCCGTGGGCGTGGCCGCCGTGCTGGCCCAGCCGGCGCGCTACGCCGGGCGACGCGTGGCCACCGTGCTCACCGGCGCGAACCTTTCCCAGCCGATGCGCGAGCGCCTGCTCGCAGGCTGAGCCCCGACATATCCGCCCCTCCCGGGAGTCCCATGAAGCTGCTCTACCAGACCCATTCGCCCTACGCCCGCAAGGTGCTGGTCGCCGCCCACGAACTGGGCATGGCCGACCGCCTCGACGTCATCCACCACGAAACCAGCCCGACCCGCCGCAACGACGAGGTGTTCGCGCTCAACCCGCTCGGCAAGGTGCCGGTGCTGATCGACGCGGGGCTGGTGCTGTTCGACTCGAACGTGATCTGCGAGTACCTCGACGGCATCCACGGCCGCCACACGCTGATCCCGCCCGAACCTGGCCCGCGCTACCGCGCCCTGCGGCTGCAGGCCCTGGCCCAGGGCGTCGCCGACGCCGGCATCGCGCTGCGCTGGGAGGCCGAACGCCGGCCCGAAGCGTTGCGCTGGCCGGCGATGCGCGAGGGCCAGCTGCAAAAGATCGTCGCCGCCTGCGACTACCTGGAAGCGGAGCTGGGCAGCGGCCTGGCACCGGACATCGGCGCGATCGCGCTGGCCACGGCGCTGAGCTGGATCGAGTTCCGCCAGGTCTACGCATTCCAGCCGGGACGGCCACGTCTTGCCGCCTGGTACGGCGACTTCTGCGGCCGCGCCTCGATGCTCGCCACCTCGCTGCGCGGCGACACCCGCGACTGAGCACCGGCACGCCATGACCTCCCTGTGGACCGACCTGCTGCTACTGCATGGCTACATCAGCGATTGGCGGCTGGCCCTCCGCCTGGCCGACACGGCCACGCCCGAGGGTCCAGCGGCGCCTGCGGCACCGGCCGCCGCGCCACGTCACGAACGGAAACGTCCAGGATGGCCGCGCCTCTGCCTGGGCATCGGCGACGGGTCGATGCGTCGCCAGTGACGCGCACGACCTGGCGACGGCGCTCCGTCGCATGCCAGCCGGCACGCCATGCGCACGACGCTCACGAATTGGCCTTACTCCCGCGCGCCGGTGGTGCAACCGCCGGCGGCTCCCAGCCGAACACGCTGCGGCCGCCGTACTCATGCGAGCGCTGCCGCTCCTCGGCGAGGTACTGCTCCACCGTCGGTCCGCGTGCATGCGCTTCCAGCCGGCGCGCCTGCGCGTCCAGGCGCTTGAGCGCGGCCAGTTGCTCGTCGCGGCCCAGCCGGGCGTTTTCCACCGCGGACTTGAGCACGCCGATGGTGTGGTCGTACACGCGCGTGGGCACGGGAAACGGGTGGCGGTCCTTGCCGCCGTGCGCCAGCGAATAGCGCGCCGGATCGGAGAACCGGCACGGCGCCCCGTGCACCACCTCGGCGACCATGGCCAGCGCGCGCACCGTGCGCGCACCCACGCCCGGCACCTGCAGCAGTTCGGTGAAGTCGCGCGGGCCGTTCTCGGCCGCCGCCGCGAGCGCGCCATGCAGGCGGCGCGCGACGACGTCGCTGGCGCGCACGTCGTGATGGTCGGGCATGGACAGGTGCGGCAGCAGGCCCAGCTGCAGCGGCGCATCGAGCTGCGGCGCCGGCGCCGGCTTGCCTTCGATGTGCACCAGCTCGCGCGCGATGCCGTCCGGACCGAGCGTCTGCAGCAGCTCCAGCTGCGCCGCGCGCGAAGCCTGCGCACGGCGATCGGCCAGGTTCACGATGCGGCCCTGGCCGGGGCCGTCGACCGCCGCGTGCGGATCGTCCACGAAGCTTTTCAGGTTCTCCGACAGCCAGTGATAGCGGCGCGCCTGCCGGCGTTCGCCATTCATGCCCTGCTGCACCACCACCCACCGGCCATCGTCGGCGACGATGAAGCCGTGCAGGTAGAGATCGAAGCCGTCCTGCACCGCGGCGCTGTCCACCTTGGCCACCAGCCGGCTCGCGCTGGCCAGCGCGCCGCCATCGAGCCCTACCTTCTCGCCGATCGCCAGCAGCTCGCCGGGCGTCGCGCGCGAATGCCTGCCGCGCCCGCCGCAGACGTGGATGCCCAGCTCGCCCGACAGCGGCGCCAGCCCGCGCTTGAGCGCGCCGATCACGCTAGTGGTGATGCCGGAGGAGTGCCAGTCCATGCCCATCACCGCGCCGAAGGACTGGAACCAGAAGGGATGCGCCAGCCGCCGCAGGAACTCGTCGCGGCCGTACTCGCGCACGACCGCCTCGGCGATCAGCGCGCCCAGCCGCGTCATCCGGTCCGCCAGCCAGCGCGGTACGCGCCCGCCGTGCAGCGGCAGGTCGGCGCTTCCGGATCGTCGGGTCATGCGGACTGGGGCTCCGGGGTCGGCGATGCTGAATTTCCCTGCACTTCCCTGGGGCCGGATCAGCGTTCGGCGCGATGCGCGAAAGCGCAGGCGCGAGTATCGCAGAAGGCAGCCCATGCCGGCTGAACCCACGCGACGCAATGAACCGATGGACCCCATCCTCGCCGGCTCGCTAAGCTGGTGCGGTTTCCTTGCCCGACCTGCCCATGACCGACCGCGCCGCCGCCCGCCTCGACTGGACCCGCGCCACCCTCGGCGATCCCTCGCTCACCCTGGCGCCGGCATCGGCCGATGCCAGCTTCCGCAGCTACTGGCGCACGCACGCCGATGGCCGCAGCGTGATCCTGATGGACTCGCCTCCAGCGCAGGAGGACCCCGCGCCCTGGGTCGCCATCGGGCAACGCCTGCGCGATGCCGGCCTGCACGTGCCGGCCGTGCTGGCGCAGGACCTCGCGCAGGGCTTCCTGCTGATCGAGGACCTCGGCCAGCGCCTGTACCTGCCGGCCCTCGACGCGGCCGGCGCCGACCATCTGTACGGCCAGGCGATGGATGCGCTGCTGCGCATCCAGAGCGCGGTCGACGGCTCGTCGCTGCCGCCCTACAACCATGCCTTCCTGCAACGCGAGCTGGAACTGATGCCCGAGTGGTTCCTCAAGCGCCACCTGGGCTACACGCCCGAGTGCGAGGAGTGGGACGTGATCGAGCAGGCCTTCACCGTGCTGCTGCACAGCGCCGCCGAGCAGCCGCGCGTGTTCGTGCACCGCGACTTCCACAGCCGCAACCTGCTGATCGTCGATACGCCGGCCGATGATCCGGCGCTGTTGTGGAACCCCGGCATCATCGATTTCCAGGGCGCGCTGCATGGTCCGCTCGCCTACGACCTCGCCTCGTTGCTGCGCGATTGCTACGTCGCCTGGGACGAGGCGCGCGTGCAGGGCTGGGTCGAGGCCTATCGGCAACGTGCGCAGCAGGCGGGCCTGCTCGATCCGGCGGTGGATGCCGCGCGCTTCCGTCGCTGGTTCGACCTGATCGGCCTGCAGCGGCACATCAAGGTGCTCGGCATCTTCTGCCGCCTGTGGTACCGCGACGGCAAGCCCGGTTACCTCGCGGACCTGCCGCGCGTGCTCGGCTACGTGCTGGACGTTTCCCGCGCCTATCCCGAACTGGCCGGGTTCGCCGCGCTGGTCGAACGCTGCGTGGGCCGGCGCGACGTCACCGTGCCGGTTGCCGCATGAGGCACGCGCTGATCTTCGCCGCCGGCCTGGGCGAGCGCATGCGCCCGCTCACCGACCAGCGGCCCAAACCGTTGCTGGAGGCCGGTGGCAAGCCGCTGATCGTGTGGCACCTGGAAAAGCTCGCCGCCGCCGGCGTGCGCTACGTGGTCGTCAACACCTCGCATCTCGCCCAGCAGTTCCCGGGCCTGCTCGGCGACGGCAGCCGCTGGGGCCTGCGCATCCGCTACGCCTACGAAGGCCCGACGCCGCTGGAAACCGGCGGCGGCATGCTCAACGCCCTGCCGCTGCTGGGCGGCGAGCCCTTCGTCGCGGTCAACGGCGACATCCACAGCGACGTGGACTACGCCAGCCTGCCGCAACGGCCGCCGGGCCTGGCGCACCTGGTGATGGTGGACAACCCGGCGCACCACCCGCAGGGCGATTTCGTGCTCGACGCCGGCGGCCGGCTGCACGGCGACGGCGCGCCGCGGCTGACTTTCAGCGGCATCGGCGTGTACCGGCGGGAGCTGCTGCAGGACTGGCGCGCGACGATCGGCGACGCTCCCGGCACGGAGGCGACGCCGCCGCGCTTCAGGCTGGCCCCGCTGCTGCGCACCGCCATGGCCGCGGGACAGGTGCATGGCGCGCACCATAGCGGCCGTTGGACCGATGTCGGCACGCCGGCCCGCCTGGCCGAACTCGATCTGCGCCTGCGCGGGTAACCACCCATGCCCAGTGGATGGCGGCGATGACGCGCCCTGCATGAGCCCCACCTATAGTGGCCGCAACCAACGCCAACGCAGCCGCCATGGACGACAACGAACGGACGCAATCCGGTTTGGACATGCCCCGGCGGGTACGCGCCTACGACTGGACAGCCACCGCCCTGGGCCCGATGGAACAGTGGCCCCAGGCCCTGCGCACGGCCGTGGACATCACCCTCTCCTGCCAGCTGCCGATGGTGATGGCCTGGGGCCCGGACGCGCAGCTCATCTACAACGACGCCTACGCCGGCTTCGCTGGCGGCCGCCATCCCTACCTGCTGGGCCTCAACGTGCTGGCCGCATGGCCGGAGGTGGCCGACTTCAACCAGCACGTGCTGGACGTGACCCTGGCCGGCTGCTCGCTTTCGTTCAAGGACCAGCCGCTGGTGCTGTTCCGCAACGGGCATGCGGAGGAGGTCTGGCTGGACCTGGACTACACCCCGCTGCGCGACGCCGACGGCGTGCCGCGCGGCTTCCTCGCCATCGTGGTGGAAACCACCGCGCGCGTGCTGGCCGAGCGCGCCTACCACCGCGCACGCGAGCAGGTGGAGCTTGCGCTGGACGCCGGCGCGGTGATCGGCACCTGGCTATGGGACGTGCAGGCCGACCGGGTGACCGCCGACAGCCGTTTCGCGCGCAGCTTCTCGCTCGACCCGGCGGAGGTGGCCGCGGGCCTGCCGGCGCAGGTCTTTCTGCGGCGCATCCATCCGCAGGATCTGCCCGAGGTGGAAGCACGCATCCGCGAGAGCCTTGACAGCGGCGCGCCCTATCGCTGCCAGTACCGCATCTGCAAGCCCGACGACGGCTACCTGTGGGTCGAGGCCGCCGGCCGCTGCGAGCACGGCGCCAGCGGGCAGCCCACCTGCTTCGCCGGTCTCATCGTCGACGTGCAGGACCGCAAGCTGGCCGAACAACAGCAGCGCACGATGATCAACGAGCTCAACCACCGGGTGAAGAACACCCTGGCGATCGTGCAGTCCCTGGCCGCGCAATCCTTCAGCGGCGCCACCTCGGTCGAGCGCGCGGCCGAGGTCTTCAATGCCCGCCTGATCTCGCTTTCGCATGCCCACGACGTGCTGACCCACGAGCACTGGCAGAGCGCGCTGCTGAGCGATCTGGTCAAGCAGATGGCGCGCTCGCACGACTTCCGCGGCAACGAGCGCTTCGAGATCCAGGGGCCGCGGGTGCGGCTGGCGCCGCAGCAGGCGCTGTCCTTCGCCATGGCGCTGCACGAGCTGGCCACCAACGCCATCAAGTATGGCGCGCTGGGCGACCGCGGCGGCGGCGTGCGCATCCACTGGCGCGTCGATGGCGGCGGCCAGGGGCCGGTCCTGCACCTGGACTGGGTGGAGCACGGCGGCCCGCCGGTCGATCCACCCACCCGCAAGGGCTTCGGCACCCGCCTGATCGAACGCTGCCTCAACCCGGAGCGCAATGGCGCGGTCTGCTTCGACTACCGCCAGAGCGGGCTGGCCTGCCACATCGCCATGCCGCTGCCGGTGGTGGAGGAAGAGTGAGCCATGCCCTCAGCGCCCGGCCGGGCGCAAGGTGGGCGGTACCGGCAGCACGCCGGCGGTGACCTGTTCGGCGGCACGGGGCGCGGCGGCGGGCGCGACGGCCATGGGGTGAACGGGCAAGGGATTGCCGGACGCGGCGTTGCCGCCGGTTGCCGGTGCCGCTGAAGACGGCGGCGCTGTCGTCGGCAGGCGCACGGCGGGTTCCGCGCTGCCGTCCACCACGTCCTGGGAGAGCGCCGCCGCTTCGGCCTGCCGGGTCATCACGATGATGCTGATGCGCCGGTTGATCGGGTTGTCCGGGTGCGCCTTGTCCAGCGGCACCGAGGCCGCCAGGCCGACCACGCGCGCGCTTTTGCCCTCGGACATGCCCCCCGCCAGCAGTGCGCGGCGTGCCGCGTTGGCGCGGTCGGTGGAGAGCTCCCAATTGCTGTAGTTGCGCTCGTTGGCGTACGGCGCATCGTCGGTGTGGCCGGTGATGCTGACGCGGTTGGGAACGCGGTTGATGAAGGCGCCCAGCTCGCCGAGGATGGTGCGGGTGTAGTCCCTCAGCTTGGCGCTGCCCGTATCGAACATCGGGCGGTTGAGCTTGTCCACGATCTGGATGCGCAGCCCTTCGGGCGTGATGTCCAGCAGCAACTGGTCCTTGAACGGCGCCAGCGCCTGGCTGTTCTGGATGGCCGCATGGAGTTGGCTCATCAGTTCCTGCAGGCGGGCCTTCTCCTGCGCGCGCGCCCGCTTGTCCATATCCTCCTTCGAGGCTGCGCCGGGCGGACCGTTGTGGCGGTCCTTGCCGGGGCCATGGGAAAGATCCAGCGCGCCCCCCAGCTTCACGGCCGCGTCGCTGGCGCCGCCCGGGCCCATCCGTCCCGGAGGCGCGATCGTGGCGTTGCCGGGCGCCGTGCTCGGGTTCTTGAAGTACTCGGAAATGGCCGCCTTCTGCTCGCGCGTGCCGGCGCCGAGGATCCACATCACGAGGAAGAACGCCATCATCGCGGTGACGAAGTCGGCATAGGCCACCTTCCAGGCGCCGCCGTGGTAGCCGTGCCTGCGCTTCTTCACCCGCCTGACGATGATCGGCGAGCCGTCCCCTTCGCTCATGCGCCGGCTCCGGCGCGGGCGCCCTTGAGGTGGTCCTCAAGGTCCTGGAAGTTGGGTCGCGCATGCGCCGACAGCGCCTTGCGCGCGAACTCCACCGACACCTTGGGGTTGTAGCCGCGCAGGTTGGCCAGCAGCGCCACCTTCACGCATTCGTAGGCCTTGCCGTCCTCGCGCACGCGGCTTTCCATCGCCGCGGCGAGCGGCCCGATGAAGCCGTAGCACAGCAGGATCCCCAGGAAGGTGCCGACCAGCGCGCCGGCGATGTGCTCGCCGATGCGCGTGGTATCGCCGCCCAGGTTGGACATGGTGGTGACGATGCCCAGCACCGCCGCCACGATGCCGAAGCCGGGCAGCGCGTCGGCCATCTTCGCCACCGCCTGCGCAGGCGCCTCGGCCTCCATGTGGTGGTTCTCCACCTCGGCGTCGAGCAGCGCCTCGAGCTCGTGCGCCTCCATGTTGCCGCCGACGACCAGGCGCAGGCAGTCGGTGATGAACTCGACCAGATGCTGCTCGCCCAGCAGGCGCGGGTAGGCGGAAAACACCGGGCTCGATTGCGGATCCTCGATGTGCGGCTCCATGCCGAGCACGCCTTCCTTGCGCATCACGCCGAAGATGTCGTACAGCAGCGAGAGCAGGTCCACGTAGTCCTGCTTGCGGTACTTGGGGCCTTTCACCAGCGCCAAAGTCTCGTGCAGGGCGGCCTTGACCACCTTGCTGGGGTTGGCGGTCAGGAAGGCCCCGATGGCGCCGCCGAAAATGATCAGCAACTCGTAGGGCTGCCATAGCGCCAGCAGTTGCCCGTGCGACATGACGTAGCCGCCGAGCACGCAACCGACCACGATCAAGGTTCCAACCAAAACCAGCATTTCGACTCCGGGCGGCGCGGTGCCTGTGCAGCACTCCGGGTTATCGGTCGGCCGGGAGAAAAATTGAACGCTTAGGCCACCGACGGCAGGCCGGCCTTTCGTCCCGCGGCCGCCCGGTTGTCTTCGGCCCGCTTGCGGCGCATGGCGGCAAACGGGGCGCGTACCCTGGTCCGCCGGTCCGGGGCCTGGGGGCGTGCGCCGCGCTTGCCGCCCGGGCAAGCGACCATGCCGACGTTCCCGCCTTGCCCGACACGCCACCGCCGCCCCGAGCTCAAAGAAAAGCCCGGCGCGAGCCGGGCTTTTTCGACGATCGGGCGAGGGGCGCTCAGGGCCGGCGCGCCAGCTCCGGGTTGTCCCTGGTCTGCGGCATCAGGTCCTTCTTGGACACGCCCAGCCACAGCAGGATCGGGCTGGCCACGAAGATCGAGGACAGGGTGCCCACCACGATGCCGATCAGCATGGTGATGGCGAACCCGTGCACCGCCGTACCGCCGAAGAAGTACAGCGCCGCCATGGTGATGCCGGTGAACAGCGACGTGATGATGGTGCGCGAGAGCGTGGTGTTGATCGAGCGGTTGAGGATCTCCTCCGGGTCGGCCTTGCGCGCCAGCCGGAACAGCTCGCGGATGCGGTCGAACACCACCACCTTGTCGTTGATCGAGTAGCCGATCACCGCCAGCACCGAGGCCAGCACGGTCATGTCGAACTCGCGCTGCACCAGCGCGATCACGCCCAGGGTCACCAGCGTGTCGTGCACCTCCGTCAGCAGCGCGGCAACCGCGAAGCGCCGCTCGAAGCGGATCCACAGGTAGATGCCGATGCCGATGATCACGAAGATCGCCGCAATGCTGCCGTCGCTCTTGAGCTCGTCGCCGACCTGGGCGGTGACGAAGTTGCGGCTGCTCAGGGCGGCGTCCGGACGCTCCTTCTTGAGCGCCGCCATGACGTCGGCGGCCACCTTGTCCGCCCGGGCCGACTCGCTCTGGCCCGCGGTGGCCGCGGCGGCAGCCTTGTCGTCCTTCGGCTGCAGGCGGATCACCACCTGGCGCGAGCCGCCCAGGCTCTGCACCACCGGGTTCTCGATGCCGGCCTCGTCCAGCGCCTTGCGTACGTCGCCGATGTCGATGGTATTGGCGTACTTGACCTCCACCGAGATGCCGCCGGTGAAGTCCAGCCCGTAGTTGAGGCCGCGGGTGAAGATCAGCACGACCGAGGCGACCATCAGCAGGATGGCGATGGCCACGCTGACCTTGCGCATGCGCAGGAAGGGCACGTTGGCGTTGTGGTTGAAGATTTCCATCGTGGGATTCTCTGTACGGAGGTCCGTCTCCGGGGCAAAGCGGCCATCCGTGGCCGCACTCTTCGAATGTTTAGACCGACAGCGTCTTGAGCTTGCGGTTGCCGTGGATCAGCGCGGTGATCGCGTGCGTCACGGTGACCGAGGTGAACATCGAGGTGATGATGCCGATGAACAGCGTCACGCCGAAGCCTTTGATCGGACCCGAGCCCATGGTGGTCAGCGCCAGCGCGGCGATCAGGTGGGTGACGTTGGCGTCCAGGATGGTCGCCCAGGCCTTCTCGTAGCCGGCGCGGATCGAGGCGTGCGGGCTGGATCCGTTGCGCAGCTCCTCGCGCACGCGCTCGCAGATCAGCACGTTGGCGTCGATCGCCATGCCCAGCGTCAGCACGATGCCGGCGATGCCCGGCATGGTCAGGGTCACGCCGATCATCGACATCACCGCGACCAGGATCACCAGGTTGAAGAACAACGCAATGTCGGCCACCAGGCCGAACAGGTGGTAGTAGATCGCCGCCGCCAGCAGCACCAGCCCCAGGCCCAGCAGCACCGCGCGCAGGCCCTGCTTGATGTTGTCCTGGCCCAGGCTCGGCCCGATCACGTACTGCGAGACGATGTCCATCGGCGCGGCCAGCGAGCCGCCCTTGAGCAGCAGCGCGAGCTCGGAGGCTTCCTTCGGCGTGGCAAGGCCCGTGGTCTGGAACTGCTTGCCGAACACGCCCTGGATGGTCGCGTCGCTGATGACCTCCTGCGTGGTGTGCGGCACGCGCACCTCCTTGCCGTCGACCATCTTGGTGTCGTACACGGTCTCCACGTACACCACCGCCATCGGCTTGCCGACGCTGGCGCTGGTGAAGTCGAGCATCTTCTTGGCGCCCGAAGCGCTCAGGGTCACGTCCACCTTGGGCGTGCCGCTCTGCTGGTCGGTGCCGGAGGCGGCGTCCACCAGCTCGTCGCCGGTGACGATGATGCGCTTGCTGACCAGCACCGGCCGGTTGGTGCCGCGCTCGTAGTAGAGGTTGGCGTCCGGCGGCACGTTGCCGGTGCGCGCGGCCTCGACCGCGCGCGGATCGCCCGGATAACCGATGCCGGCGCGGTATTCGAGGGTGGCGATCGCGCCGATCACCTTCTTGGCCTCGGCCGGATTCTGCACGCCGGCGAGCTCGACCACGATCTGGTCCTCGCCCTGCTGCTGGATCACGGGTTCGGACACGCCCAGCGCGTTGACGCGGTTGCGCAGCGTGCCGGTGTTCTGGCGGATGGTGGCCAGCGCCAATTCGCGCACCTTCTCCGGCTTGACCGAAACGTTGAGCAGGAAGCGGTCGCCGGTGTTGGCGCCGTCCTGCACGATCAGGTCCGGATACTCCGTGCCGATCGTGGTTGCGGCGGTGCTACGGTCGGCCGCCGAACGCAGCACCACGCCGACGCCCTGCCCGCGCTGGGCATTGCGCGTAACCGATTCGTAGCGGATGTTCTTTTCGCGCAGCAGGCTGCGGATGTCGTCGGCGTAGCGCTCTTCCTGCTTGTCGACCACCGCGTTCTGGTCCACCGACATCAGGAAGTGCACGCCGCCCTGCAGGTCCAGGCCCAGCGGCATCGAGTTGGCGTGGATGGCGCGCAGCCAGCCCGGCACGGTGGAGGCGAGGTTCAGCGCCACGGTGTAGTTGTCGCCCAGCGCGCCCTTGACCACGTCGGCCGCCTTGGCCTGCACGTCGGCATTGGCGAAATCGGCCACCAGGTGGTCGCCTTCGATCGTAAGCGCGCTGTAGGGCACGTTCTGCTGCTTCAATGCCGCGGCGACCTTCTGCTCGACCGAGGCATCGAGGGCCGCGCCATGGGTGGCGATCACCTGTACCGACGGCACCGGCGGGAACGCGTTGGGCAACGCATAGACGATGCCCAACAGCAACACCAACGCGACTAGCGCGTATTTCCAGCGTGGAAAGTCACTCATGCCTTAAGAAGCCCGTTCTCGTTACTTCGAAGGCCGCGACCCCCTCGGCCGCGGCGGATGCCCTTGCCGGCCTTGGATCAGGAGGCCTTCAGCGTGCCCTTGGGCAGCACCTGCGAAACGGCGCCCTTCTGCAGCTTGATCTTCACGTTCGGCGCGATCTCCACGGTGAGGAAGCTCTCGCCCACCTCGTCCACGCGACCGGCGATGCCGCCGTTGCTGACCACCTCGTCCCCCTTGGCCAGCGCCGCCACCAGGTTGCGATGCTCCTTCTGGCGCTTCATCTGCGGGCGGATCATCAGGAAATAGAAGATGGCGAACAACGCGATCAGCGGCAGGAAGCTGAAGAGCGGGTTGCCAGGCGCGGCGGCGGGAGCGGCCTGGGCGATCACGAACGGCATCGGAAGACTCATCGTTTCATCCTGCAAGTTGTGGCGTGGACTGGAAATTTCGGTCCACGCCGGAAAAAGGTCTTGGATTATGCCATGCGCCCCAGGGGCATGCACGGCAGCTTCACGCGTTCTGCATGGCGGCACGGCCCCGCCTTTGCAAGCGGTGCGCCTTGGGCAAGGGCCATGCGCGGAAAGTTCCGGCAACGGGAACGTAGGGAAGGCTTCAGCCCACCTTTCCCTCGTCGGCACGGTGGGCCGAAGCCCACCCTACGGTTCCGGTGCGCTCCCCCCTCGGCGCCGCGCGTAGAACGCCGCGACGAAGTCCTCCAGCGCGCCGCCTGCGATCGCCCCACGCAGGCCGGCCATCAGTCGCTGGTAGTGGCGCAGGTTGTGGTGGGTGGCCAGCGTGCTGGCGAGGATCTCGTTGCAGCGGTCCAGGTGGCGCAGGTAGGCGCGCGAGAAGCCGTTGGCGCAGGCGTAGCAGTCGCAGCCCTCCTCGATCACCCGCGTGTCGTCGGCGTACTTGGCGTTGCGGATGCGCAGCGTGCCCTCGGGCACGAACAGGAAGCCGTTGCGCGCATTGCGGGTGGGCATCACGCAGTCGAACATGTCGATGCCGCGGCGCACCGCTTCCACGATGTCCTCCGGCCGCCCCACGCCCATCAGGTAGCGCGGCTTGTCCTGCGGCAGCATGGACACGGTGAAGTCCAGCGTGCGGTTGCGTTCTTCCTCCGGCTCGCCCACCGCCAGGCCGCCTACCGCATAGCCGTCGAAGCCGATGCCGACCAGCCCTTCGGCCGAGCGGCGGCGCAGCGGCTCGTACACGCCGCCCTGCACGATGCCGAACAGGGCGTTGGGCGGCTTTGAACCGGCACGTTGCAGCTCGTCGAAGGCGCGGCGCGAGCGCTCGGCCCAGCGCAGCGACATCGCCATCGAGTCCTCGGCCTGCTTCTCCGTCGCCGGGTAGGGCGTGCACTCGTCGAAGATCATGGCGATGTCCGAGTCCAGCACGGTCTGGATCTTCATCGACACTTCCGGCGACAGGAACACCTTGGAGCCGTCCACCGGCGAGGCGAAGGTCACGCCCTCTTCGGCCAGCTTGCGCTTGTGCGCCAGCGAGAACACCTGGAAGCCACCCGAGTCGGTGAGGATCGGCTTGTTCCAGCCGATGAAGCGGTGCAGGCCGCCGAACTTCTCCACGACCTCCAGGCCGGGCCGCAGGTAGAGATGGAAGGTGTTGCCCAGGATGATTTCGGCGCTTAGCTCGGCGAGGTCGCGCGGGGTCATCGCCTTGACCGAGCCGTAGGTACCCACCGGCATGAAGGCGGGGGTCTCCACCGTGCCGCGTGCGAAGGCGAGGCGGCCGCGGCGGGCCGCGCCGTCGCGGGCCAGCAGTTCGAAAGTCATGGAAGTCATCGGGGCATTATCGCATCGCGCGCCTCTGCTCCTCTTCCCTCCGGGGAGAGGGCTGGGGC
Source organism: Frateuria sp. (assembly GCF_013362045.1). Taxonomy (GTDB): domain Bacteria; phylum Pseudomonadota; class Gammaproteobacteria; order Xanthomonadales; family Rhodanobacteraceae; genus Frateuria_A. Next base: position 17,418 of record NZ_JABFWW010000104.1, read on the forward strand.
GAGGGGCCGGGTCTTGCGAAAG
>NZ_JABFWW010000141.1 GCF_013362045.1 Frateuria sp.
GCCGTGGCGGCGCCGACCATGCCGCCGCCGACCACCGCCACGTCCAGCAGCGGCGCGCGGCGGCGCGGTTCGATGCGCGCGTTCATGGCGTCCGTTCCAGCACCGCCTGCGGCGGCGTGCCGCGAAAGCCCATGCCGTGGCGGAGCAGCACATCCTTCAGCGGCGCCACGCGATCGCAGGCGAGCAGCGCCAGCGATCGCAGGGGCGCCAGAGCCGGCTGCGGCAGGCAGGCGAGCCGGACCAGGCCATGGCTCATCGCCATCGTGCCCTCGCGGTCCGGCGCCCGCCGTGCGGCATAGGCAGCGAGCAGCCGCGCTTCGCCGGGGTCCTCGGCCCGGGCGACCAGTTCGGCAAGGGTCAGCGCGTCGCGCAGGCCCAGGTTGAAGCCCTGCGCGCCGATCGGGTGCACCGTCTGCGCCGCATTGCCGACCAGCACCGCGCGCGGCGCGGTCAGGCGGGCGGCGGCCACCCGCCGGATCGCATAGGGATAGCGCCGCCCTGGCCGCGCCAGCCGGCCCAGCCGCCAGCCGAAGCGGCGTTGCGCCAGCGCGAGGTACGCATCGTCGTCCATCGCCGCCACGGCAGCGGCCTGCTCCGCCGGCACGGTGAGCACCAGGCCGCAGCGGCGATCCGCCAGCGGCAGCAGGGCGATCGGGCCTTCGTCGCTGAAACGCTCGTAGGCGCGATGGCCATGCCCGCGCTCGGGCGTGACGGTGCAGACGAACAGTGTCTGTTCGTAGTCGTGCATGTCGGCCGCGATGCCCAGCCGCTCGCGCACGAACGAATCGGTGCCGTCGGCGCCGACCAGCAGCGGGGTATCGATGCTGCGCAGACCCTCGGCGGTGCGCACCTGCGCGCGCCAGCCGCCAACCTGCGGTTCGACCGCCTCCAGCGTCGCCGGGGCCAGCCGTTGCAGACGCGTGCATTCGTCCAGCCGGCGCAGCAGCGCGGCGCCGAGCTCGCGCGCCGGCAACGTCCAGCCCAGCGCGTCCACGCCGGCGTCACGCGCCTGGAGCCGCACGCTGCCGAACTCGCCGGCACGGCTGACGTGGATGTGCTCGATGGCGGTGGCGCCGGCCTGTGCATGCCTCCATACGCCGATCGCCTCGAGTCCGTTGACCGTGGCGCGCGCCAGCGCCAGGTTGCGCTCGTCGTAGCTCGGCTGCGCGGCCGCGCGCGGTGGCGCCGCCTCGACCAGCAGCGCAGCGATGCCGGCCGCATCCAGGGCGATCGCCAGGCTCGCGCCGACCAGGCCGCCGCCGACGATCAGCACGGGTCCCCGCTGCGCGGAAGATTCGGTGACGTTCATGCGCGGATGATACGGCCGAACACGCAGGCATCGTATGGGTCGCGCGGGGTTCGGCTAAACTAGCCGTCCGCCCTTTCACACGTTGCTGCATACGGAGCACCCATGGCTATGACGCGAAACCAGCGCCTCGGCATCTTCCTGGCACTCGCCCTGGTGATGGCCATTACCCGCGGCGCGATCCGCCTCCATCATTTCGAGGCGTTCCCGGATGCGTCCTGGGCGGTGTTCTTCCTCGCCGGCTTCTGGCTGCGCGGCAATGGCCGCTGGGCGTTCCCGCTGCTGATGGCCGAGGCCGTGCTGGTCGACTACCTGGTGATCACCGGCCAGGGCATCGGCTTCTGGAGCCACTACTGCGTGTCGCCGGCGTACTGGTTCCTCGTGCCCGCCTATGGCGCGCTGTGGGCCGGCGGCAGCTGGCTGGCCAGGCGCCGGGCCGGCCTGACGCTTTCCGCCCTCGGCCTGGCCGTCGCCGCGTTGCTGGCCAGCGAGGCGGTCTGCTTCGTCGTTTCCAATGGCAGCTTCTACTGGCTGAGCGCCAGCGTGCCGGCGCGCAGCTTTGCCGGCTGGCTGCAGAACATGGGCGACTGGTACCTGCCGTTCCTCGGCGTGACCGCGATGTACGCCGGCCTGGGCGCATTGGTGCAGGTGCTGGTCACCCAGCTCGGCCGCGCCGTGGCGCACGCCGACCAGCCCCACTGATGGGCAATCGCCTTTCGAAGATCTACACCCGCACCGGCGACGACGGCAGCACCGGCCTCGGCGACGGCTCGCGGGTGCCGAAGGACTCGGCCCGCGTGGCCGCCTATGGCACGGTCGACGAACTCAACAGCGCGATCGGCATGGTGCTCGCCTGCGAAGGCGTCCCGGCCGAGGTGCGCGAGGCGCTGACCCAGGTGCAGCACGACCTGTTCGACCTGGGCGGGGAGCTGTGCATCCCCGGCATGGCGATGGTGCAGGACGAGGACATCGCGCGGCTGGAAAGCGTGCTCGACGCGCTCAACGAGCCGCTGCCGCCGTTGAAGGAATTCATCCTGCCCGGCGGCGGCATGGCCGCGGCGTGCGGCCACCTGGCCCGCACCGTGTGCCGCCGCGCCGAGCGCGAGGTGATCGCGCTGGCGCGTGAAGAAGCCGTGCGGCCGCAGCCGCAGCGCTACCTCAACCGGCTGTCGGACCTGCTGTTCGTGGTCGCCCGCGTGCTCGCCCGCGCCGGTGGCCACGGTGAGGTGCTGTGGCAACACGAGCGGCGACCCCGGGGCTGAAGCCTCCATGCTGCGGCTCTACACCCATCCGGCGTGTCTTGAGCACGATCCTGGCCCCGGCCACCCCGAGTCGCCTGCGCGCCTGCGGGCGGTGCTGGCGGCGCTCGACCGCGACCGCTTCGCGGCGCTGGACCGGATCGAGGCACCGCGGGCCAGCCGCGAAGCGCTGGAGCGCGTGCACGACGCGGCCTACGTAACGCGCATCCTGGAAAGCGCCCCGGCCGAAGGCCTGCTGCGACTGGACGAAGACACGCTGATGTCGCCCGGTTCGATCGAGGCCGCGCTGCGCGCCGCCGGCGCGATGGTCGCCGCGGTCGATGCAGCGCTCAACGAGCCGGCCGGCCGCGCCTTCTGCGCCGTGCGTCCGCCGGGCCACCACGCCACCGCCAACCGTGCGATGGGCTTCTGCCTGTTCGACAACGTCGCCGTGGGCGCCGCGCATGCGCTGGCCGAACACGGCCTGGAGCGCGTGGCGATCGCCGACTTCGACGTGCACCACGGCAACGGCACGCAGGACATCTTCGCGCACGAGCCGCGCGTGCTGTTCGCCTCCAGCCACCAGTCGCCGCTCTACCCGGGCAGCGGCGCCGCCGACGAGACCGGCGTGGGCAACCTCGCCAACGCGCCGCTGCCGCCGGGCACGGGCTCGCAGGCCTTCCGCCGCGCATGGGAGGACGTGCTGCTGCCACGCCTGCACGCATTCCGGCCGCAGCTGCTGCTGGTTTCCGCCGGCTTCGATGCGCACCGCGCCGACCCCCTGGCGCAGCTGCAACTGGAGACCGACGACTACGCCTGGCTCACTACCCGCCTGCTGGATGTCGCCTGTACACACGCAGCCGGCCGCCTCGTCTCCACCCTCGAAGGCGGCTATGACCTGCCGGCCCTCGCGGCCAGCGCCGCCGCGCACGTCGCCGCGCTGATGGGCTGAACAGCGCACGCCGGCAAGAAGGCGCACGAAGCGCTTCCTGCCGGGCAGGCGGCCTTTCTGCTAGCTTTACGCGTCCCACCGACCGCCGACCGCCACCGTGACGCCGAGCCACACCCTGCGCGCCTTGCCACCACGCCGCCTGCTCGCGGTTGCCGCAGCCCTAGCCCTGTTCGGCGGGCCGGGCGGAGTCCAGGCGGCACCGGCCAAAGCAACTGTGGCCGCGGCGGCCGATGAGGGCGTGCCGAGCTGCCCTCTGGGCGCCTTCCATTGCCCGCCGCGGCCGGAAAACTTCGCCATGTGCCGGCCCAACGCGCTGCTGGAGTTCTACGACCCCACGCTGCCGCGCGACCCGACGCAGCGCGAGACCTCCGACACCGACGTGCATGCCGTCCACGTGGACAGTTCCGACCAGGCGGTCTACCGCCTGTCGGGCAACGTGCGCATCGAGCGCGCCGACCAGCTGCTGCGCGCCGACCGCATCGATTACAACGACACCACCACCGACTACGACGCCCAGGGCAACGTGAGCTACCAGGAGGCCGGCGAGCTGCTCAGCGCCGACCGCCTGCGCGGCAACAATCAGGCCAGCCACGGCGTGGCCGACAACGTGCGCTACCAGATGCTGCAGTCGCGCGGCAACGGTACCGCCGCACGCGGCGAGCTGCTCGACGCCCAGCGCAGCCGTTACAGCCAGGTCACCTACTCCACCTGCGACGTCGGCCACCACCTGTGGGAGGTGCGCGCCAAGGACCTCAAGCTCGACAAGGCGACCGGCCGGGGCACCGCACGCAGCGCAACGATGCGCTTCGCCAACGTGCCGTTCCTGTACTTTCCCTGGTTCTCCTTCCCGATCGACAACCGCCGCCAGAGCGGCTTCCTCTACCCGACGTTCGGCAGCTCGAACCGCTCGGGCACGATGTTCTCGATCCCCTACTACCTCAACCTGGCGCCCAACTACGACGCCACGCTGGAGCCGCGCATCTACACCCGGCGCGGCGCGCTGCTGGCGGGCGAGTTCCGCTACCTGTTCCCGGGCACGGCCGGCCAGCTGAATGCCGAATACCTGCCCAACGACCACGGCCAGGACACCGAAGGCAGCACGCCCACCCAGGGCCGCGACCGCTGGCTGGTGAAGTACAACGACTACACGCACCTGGTCGGCCCCTGGTCGTTCAGCACGAGCATCAACCGCACCTCCGACCGCAACTACCTGCGCGACTTCGGCAACGACCTGTACACCTCGGCCATCGGCACGCTGGCCTCCAGCGCCTACGTGAGTGGCGGCGGCAACTGGTGGAGCGCCTCCTTCGGCGCCGACAGCTACCAGAACGTCGACCCGTACCTGCCCGACTCCGTCGTGCAGTACAAGCGCTGGCCACGCGCCACGCTGGGGCTGGACCTGCCGCTCAACCGCTGGCTGGAATTCGGCGCTTCGACCGAAGCGGTGGCCTTCCGCAAGGACGAGGTGGTCGAGGGCAAGCGGCTGGACGTGTACCCGTACCTGGCCGCCGATTTCCAGGGCGCCGCCTGGTTCGTGCGGCCCAAGCTCGCCTACCGCTACACCGCCTACCAGCTGGACGGCGGCTATCAGCGCTACGGCTATGCCGGCCCGCTCGGCGGCACCGACGTCTCGCCGTTCGACCGGCGCTCGCCCAGCCGCGCGCTGCCGATCGCCAGCCTCGACACCGGGCTGATCTTCGACCGCCCGACCTCGCTGTTCGGCACCTCCTACACGCAGACGCTGGAGCCGCGGCTGTACTACCTCTACGTGCCCTACCGCAGGCAGGACGACCTGCCGCTGTTCGACACCACGCGGATGTCGTTCGACTACTGGCAGCTGTTCTCGCCCAACCAGTTCTCCGGCGCCGACCGCCAGATGAACGCGAACAACCTCACCGCCGCCCTCACCACCCGCCTGCTCGACGACCAGGGCGCGGAGCGGCTGTCCGCCAGCTTCGGCCAGATCCGCTATTTCTCGCCCCAGCGCGTGCAGCTGCCCAACAGCAACACCACCACCGCGGCGCCGACCGACTGGACGCGCTCGGACTACGTCGCCCAGCTGGACGTGCAGCTCAACGACCGCTGGCGCCTCAACAGCGCCTACCAGTGGAGCCCGAACACCCGCCATACCGACCTGGGCACGCTGGGCCTGCAGCGGCGCATCGGCGCCGACGGCATCTTCAACTTCTCCTACCGCTACCGGCGCGACCTGCTGGAGCAGTACGACAGCTCGATCGTCTATCCCGTTTCCGAGCGCTGGCGGCTGCTCGGCCGCTGGGTCTATTCGGTGCGCGACCGCCGTACGGTGGAGGCGCTGGCGGGCGTCGAGTACGACAGCTGCTGCGTTGCGGTGCGGGTGGTCGGCCGCCACTACGTGGTCGCCACCAGCCCGTTCACCGACCAGGGCCGCAGCAACAACGCGGTGATGTTCGAGCTGGTCTTCAAGGGCCTGGGCGCCTTCAATGGCCAGACCGAGGGCCTGTTGCGGCGTGGTATTCTTGGCTATCAATGACGGCCTGGCCGCGAACTTTCCGGCCCCGTTGCGATCCACGGTTGTCGGCCGGCCCGCAGCGGCCGGTAGCACCGTCCCCTCCCACCATCGCCGCGCAGGCGATTGAAGGTTCCCGACCGATGAAGCACCCCTCCGCGCTGCTCCTCCTCGCGCTCGTCGCGGTTACCGCCCTGCCTGCGCAGGCCCAGCTCCTGCCGCAGGCGCCGGTCGGCGCCACGGCTTCCGGCACGCAGCCGCTGGACCGCATCGTGGCGGTGGTCGACGAGAACGTGATCCTGCAGAGCGAACTGAACGACGCGGTACGCTCGGTGAAGCAGCAGTACGCCAGCAGCCCGGGCCAGCTGCCGCCGGACGACGTGCTCGAGCGCCAGGTGCTCGACCGGCTGATCCTGATGAAGCTGCAGGTGGCCAAGGCCAGCGACCAGGGCATCCGCGTCTCCAGCGCCGACGTGGACCAGGCCGTGGCCGCGGTCGCGCAGCAGAACCACATGAGCCCCGAACAGCTGCAGGGCGCCGTCGAGCAGAGCGGGCAGGGCTTCGCCGCCTTCCGCGACCAGTTGTCCGATCAGTTGCTGGTGCAGCGCCTGCACGACAGCGTGGTGCGCGACTCGGTCAACATCACCGACAGCGAGATCAGCAACCTGCTCGCCAGCCCGACCTACAAGGCCGGCGAGGTGCACCTGGCGCACATCCAGATCTCGATTCCGGCCGGCGGCACCGCGGCCGACATCCAGTCCGCTCAGGCCAAGGCGCAGCAGGCGCTCGACGCGATCAAGGGCGGCATGGACTTCAACGCCGCGGCGATCCGCTATTCCGACGCGCAGGACGCGCTGGAGGGCGGCGACCTGGGCTGGCGCAAGGTGGACGAGATCCCGCCGGCGTTCGCCGACACCGTCGCCGGCATGAAGCCCGGCCAGGTCAGCGCCGCGCTGCGCGGCCCCACCGGCTTCCACATCCTCAAGCTCGTCGACCAGCGCGCGCCCAGCCGCCAGGTGGTCACCGAATACCACGCGCGCCAGATCCTGATCCGCCCCTCCGAACTGGTCACGCCCGAGCAGGCGCAGCAGAAGGCGCAGGACCTGTACAACCGCATCGTCAACAAGCACGAGGACTTCGCCAAACTGGCGAAGGAAAACTCCAAGGACCCGACCACCGCCAATGCCGGCGGCGACATGGGCTGGTTCCAGCACGACCAGTGGGGCAGCACCATCGCCCAGCAGCTGGACCAGCTGAAGGACGGCGAGGTCTCGCAGCCGTTCCAGAGCGAGGCCGGCTGGCACATCCTCGAGCGCGAAGGTACGCGCAAGAGTGACGTGACCGACGAGAGCGAGCGCAACCAGGCGCGCCAGGCGATCGGCAACCGCAAGGCCGAACAGGCCTACGAGGATTTCCTGCGCCAGCTCCGTTCCGACGCCTACATCGATATCCTGGTGCCCGCGCTGAAGAACCCGGACGCCCAGAGCAACAGCTGAGCGATCCCGTGCACGCCGGCCTGCCGCGACTGGCCCTGACCGCCGGCGAACCGGCGGGCGTCGGCCCCGAGCTGCTGGTGCGGCTGGCCGCCACGCCGCTGGCGGCCGAGTTCGTCGCCGTCACCGACCGCCACCTGCTGCAGCGCGCTGCAGCGCGTTGCGGCGTCGCGCTCCACCTGCGCGAAAACGACGGCCCGCCGCATCCGCACCAGCCCGGCAGCCTTCGCGTGCGGCACGTCCCGCTCGCGGTGGAGGAACATCCGGGCCATCCCGACCCGCGCAATGCGCGCCACGTGCTCGCCACGCTGGCCGAGGCGGCCGACGGTTGCCAGGTCGGCCGCTACGCCGCCGTGGTCACCGCGCCGCTGCAAAAGGCTTCGATCAACGACGCCGGCATTGCTTTCACCGGCCACACCGAGTTCTTCGCCCAGCGCGCCGGCGTCGACGTGGTGATGATGCTGGCCAGCCCCGAGCTGCGCGTGGCGCTGGCCACCACACACCTGCCGCTGCGGGCCGTACCCGACGCGCTCACCGCCACCGTATTGGAACGCACGCTGGCCATCGTGCACGACGAACTGCGCCGCAAGTTCGGTCTGGCGCAGCCGCGCATCGCGGTGCTCGGCCTCAATCCGCACGCCGGCGAGGCCGGCCACCTGGGCCACGAGGAACGCGAGGTGATCGAACCCGTGCTGGCGCGGCTGCGTGACGAACGCGGCATGCACCTGCTCGGGCCGCTGCCCGCCGATACCGCCTTCGTACAGGCCATGCGCCCGCGCTACGACGCGGTGCTGGCGATGTACCACGATCAGGCGCTGCCGGTACTCAAGAGCGAAGCCTTCGACCGCACCGTCAACCTCACGCTCGGCCTGCCCTTCATCCGCACCTCGGTCGACCACGGCACCGCACTGGACCTGGCCGGCACCGGCCGCGCCGATCCTTCCAGCCTGATTGCAGCGGCGCGGCTGGCCCTCGAGCTCATCGGGCGTAGCGCGGCCCAGCCTTCCTTGCATCTCCCTGGGGAGGATAGGAAGTGAGGCACCGAGGCTTGCGAGAAACACCATGAACTCCCGCCCCAAGAAAAGCTTCGGCCAGCACTTCCTGCACGAGAAGCGCTACATCGAGCGCATCGTCAGCGCCATCGCGCCGCGGACGGACGACCGCGTGGTCGAGATCGGCCCAGGCGAGGGCGCGCTCACGCTGCCCCTGCTCGCCGCCGCCGGCAGGCTCACGGCCATCGAGCTGGACACCGACCTCATTCCCGACCTGGCGGCCCGCGCCGCCGGCGTGGGAACACTGGAAATCATCCACGCCGACGTGCTCAAGGTGGACTTCACCGCGGTGGCCCGAGGCCTGGGCGTGCCGCGCGTGCGCCTTGCCGGCAACCTGCCCTACTACATCTCCAGCCCGATCCTGTTCCATTGCGTGGACCACGCCGCGGCGATCGAGGACATGCACTTCATGCTGCAGAAGGAAGTGGTCGACCGCATGGCGGCCGACCCTGGCAGCAAGGTGTACGGGCGGCTGTCGGTGATGCTGCAACTGGCCTGCCGCGTAGAACCGCTGTTCGACGTGCCGCCTGGCGCGTTCCGTCCGCCGCCGAAGGTGGATTCGGCGGTGGTGCGCCTGGTGCCGCTGGCGCCGCACGAGCGCCACGACGCCGACCCGCTGCGCCTGCATGCCGTCGTCAAGGCGGCCTTCGCGCAACGCCGCAAGACGCTGTCCAACGCGCTCAAGGGCCTGCTCGACAGCGCGGCGATTGCCAGTGCCGGCGTCGATCCGAAGGCCCGCGCCGAAACGCTCGCGCCGCAGGATTTCGTGCGCCTGGCCAAACTCTCCGCCTGACGCGTCGTCCACACGCGCTGGCTGGCGCCAGGCCGTACAATCGGCGGATGACTCCCAATCCTTCCTACACGATCGACGTGCAGGTCGAAACCCGCTTCGTTCCCGACCAGTCCAAGCCGCACGACAACCGCTACGTGTTCGCCTATACCGTGACGCTGCACAACGCCGGCAGCGTGCCTGCGCGCCTGCTCACCCGCCACTGGGTGATCACCGACGCCAACGGCAAGGTCGAGGAGGTGCGTGGCGAGGGCGTGGTCGGCGAACAGCCCTGGATGCGCCCGGGCGACCGCTACCAGTACAGTTCCGGCGCCGTGCTGGACACCGCCGTCGGCACCATGCGCGGCAGCTACCAGATGCTAGCCGACGACGGCACCCGCTTCGACGCGCCGATCCGGCCATTCACGCTGTCCATACCGCGCACCTTGCACTGATGGCACGCACAACCGAAGGTTCGCCTCCGATGGACCGGCTTTGGATGGACGAGTTCTGATGGCGACATATGCAATCGGCGACGTGCAAGGCTGCTACCCCGAGCTCTCGCGCTTGCTCGACAAGCTGCGCTTCGACGCGGCGCGCGACCAGCTGTGGTTCTGCGGCGACCTGGTCAACCGCGGAGGGCAGTCGCTCGAGGTGCTGCGGCTTATCCATGGTCTGCGCGAAAACGTCTTGGTCACGCTGGGCAACCACGACCTGAGCCTGCTGGCGATCGCCCAGCGCAAGCCCGACGCGCAATCGCGGGTCAACCCGGAGTTGCGCGAGGTGCTGTTCGCCGACGATGCGCCGGTGTTGTTCGAATGGCTGCGCAGCCAAAAGCTGCTGCACTTCGACGAAGCGCTGGGCTGGGGCATGGTGCACGCCGGGCTGGCGCCATCATGGACGCTGCGCCAGGCGCAGCGCGCCGCGCAGGAGGTGGAGCGGGAGCTGTCCAGCCCCCGCCACCCGCGCCTGCTGCGCAACCTGTTCGGCAACCGCCCGGCCGCATGGTCCAGCCGGCTGCAGGGGATCGAGCGCTTCCGCGCCTCGATCAACACCATGACTCGGATGCGCTACTGCGACGTCAACGGCCGCATCGACTTCGAAGCCAAGGGCATACCCGGCACGCAGAAGCCGGGGCTATATCCCTGGTTCGCCGTACCCGGCATGCGCCGGCGCGATGCGCGCATGGTCTGCGGGCACTGGTCCGCGCTGGGCCGCTTTGCGGGCCTGGGCGTGTATGCGATCGACACCGGTTGCGTCTGGGGCGGCCAGCTGACCGCACTGCGGCTGGATGAAGAGGACCCGCACTACATCGCCGTCAACGCCGAGCCGCATCGCAAGCGGTCGCCCGGCAACGGGGATTGAACTCCGCTCCCGCTCCCCAGCAGGGAGGGGGAGCGGAGGCAAGCGTCAGGCCAGCTGGCCGTGGCAGTGCTTGTACTTCTTGCCCGAGCCGCAGGGACAGGGATCGTTGCGGCCGATCTTGGGACCCTCGTGCTGCACCGTGCCGGAGGCGGCCACGGGAGCGGTCTCGCTGCCCAGAGCATTGACCGGCGCGCCGCCGCCGCTGGCGAGCATCTGCTGCTGCAGGCGCGCGGCCAGGCGCTGCTGCTCGGCTTCCATCGCGGCGACCTCTTCCTCGCTGCGGATGCGGATGCGCGCAAGCATCTGCACCACTTCGTGCTTGATCCGTTCGAGCATGTCGGAGAACAGCTCGAACGACTCGCGCTTGAATACCTGCTTGGGATCCTGCTGGGCATAGCCGCGCAGGTAGATGCCCTGACGCAGGTAATCCATGCTGGCGAGGTGCTCCTTCCAGGCGTTGTCGACCACGCTCAGCATGACGTGCTTTTCCAGCTGGCGCATGGTCTCAGCGCCGATCTGCATCTCCTTGTCGGCGAACGCGCGGTCCATCGCCTCGCGCACGTGCTCGCGGATCGCGGCGGCATCCAGCTCCGGCTGCTGCTCGACCCACGCCTTCAGGCCGGTGGCAATGCCGAACTCGCTTTCCAGTGCGCGCTCCAGGCCGGCGATGTCCCATTGCTCGTCGATGCTGTCCGGCGGGACGTGGCGGTGCACGATGGACTCGACCACGTCCTCGCGGATGTCCGCGATGGTGGCGGAAACCTCCTCGCCTTCGAGCAGTTCGTCGCGCTGGCGGTAGATCACCTTGCGCTGGTCGTTGGCGACGTCGTCGAACTCCAGCAGGTGCTTGCGGATGTCGAAGTTGTGCTGCTCGACCTTGCGCTGCGCCTTCTCGATCTGGCGGCTGATCATGCGCTCCTCGAGCGGATCGTCCTCCTTCATGCCGAAGCGCTTCATCCAGCGCACCAGGCCCTCGCCGCCGAAGATGCGCAGCAGGTTGTCCTCCAGCGCCAGGTAGAAGCGCGAGGAGCCGGGGTCGCCCTGGCGGCCGGAGCGGCCGCGCAGCTGGTTGTCGATGCGGCGGGATTCGTGCCGCTCGGTGCCGACGATATGCAGGCCGCCGGCGGCGATGACCTGCTCGTGGCGCTTCTTCCATTCGCTCTTGACGCGCTGGCGGTCGACCTCGGAGGCGTCTTCCGGCAGCGCGGCGAGCGCAGCCTCCAGGCTGCCGCCGAGCACGATGTCGGTGCCGCGGCCGGCCATGTTGGTGGCGATCGTGACCGAACCTGGCGCGCCGGCCTGCGCCACGATCTGCGCCTCGCGCTCGTGCTGCTTGGCGTTGAGCACCTCGTGCGGCACCTTGGCCTTGCTCAGCAGGCCCGACAGCAGTTCGGACACCTCGATCGAGGTGGTGCCGACCAGCGCCGGCTGGCCGCGCTTGTGGCAGTCCTTGATGTCCTCGATCACCGCCCGATACTTGGCCGCCTGGCTCAGGAACACGATGTCCAGGTTGTCCTTGCGGATCATCGGCTTGTGGGTGGGGATCACCACCACCTCCAGGCCGTAGATGGTCTGGAACTCGTACGCCTCGGTGTCGGCCGTGCCGGTCATGCCGGCCAGCTTCTTGTACATGCGGAACAGGTTCTGGAACGTCACCGTCGCCAGCGTCTGGTTCTCGCGCTGGATAGGCACGCCCTCCTTCGCCTCCACCGCCTGGTGCAGGCCGTCGGACCAGCGACGGCCTGCCAGAGTACGGCCGGTGAACTCGTCGACGATGATCACCTCGCCGTCGCGCACGATGTAATCGACGTCGCGCTGGTAGATGCCGTTGGCGCGCAGCGCGGCGTTGAGGTGGTGCACCACCGCCAGGTTCTTCGGGTCGTAAAGGCCGCTCTCCGGCTCGATCACGCCGGCCTTGCGCAGCAGTTCCTCGGCATGCGCCATGCCCTCCTCGGACAGGTGCACCTGCTTCTGCTTCTCGTCGACCCAGTAATCGCCCGTGCTCTCCTCGGTCTCCTGCCGAGTCATGCGCGGCACGATGCCGTTCACCGCCACGTAGAGCTGCGGCGAATCCTCGGCCGGGCCGGAGATGATCAGCGGCGTGCGCGCCTCGTCGATCAGGATCGAATCGACCTCGTCGACGATGGCGTAGTTGAGGCCGCGCTGGTAGCGCTGCTCCTTGCTTAGCGCCATGTTGTCGCGCAGGTAGTCGAAGCCGAACTCGTTGTTGGTGCCGTAGGTGATGTCGGCGGCGTAGGCGGCGTGCTTGTCGCCGTGGTCCATGCCCGGGTAGACCACGCCCGTGGACAGACCCAGGAAGGCGTACAGCTTGCCCATCTGCGCCGAGTCGCGGCGAGCCAGGTAGTCGTTCACGGTGACCACGTGCACGCCCTTGCCTTCCAGCGCGTTGAGGTAGACCGGCAGCGTCGCCACCAGGGTCTTGCCTTCGCCGGTGCGCATCTCGGCGATCTTGCCCATGTGCAGCACCATGCCGCCGATCAGCTGCACGTCGTAGTGGCGCATGCCCAGCACGCGCTTGGCGCCCTCGCGCACCACGGCGAACGCCTCGGGCAGCAGCTTGTCCAGCGCCTCGCCGCCGGCCAGGCGCTGCCTGAACTCGTCGGTCTTGCCGCGCAGCGCCGCGTCGTCCAGCTTCTCGAACTCCGGTTCCAGCGCATTGATGCGCGCCACGGTCTTGGAAAGCTGGCGCAGCACGCGCTCGTTGCGGCTGCCGAACAGGCTGGTCAGGGCACGATTGAACATCGATCTTCCGTCGTTGAAGGCTCAAGGCCCGCGGCGGCCGCGGGCGAAAGGAGGCATGTTACTACAGGCGCCTCAGCCGACCGGGATGGCGGCGGAAGTGGGGAGATTCAAGAGCGGTGCGGGGAGGCGGCATCCCGCTTTCCCTCCCACGCGTTCGCTCGTCGGGGAGGGGCGAAGAGCGGCGGCGGCCGGCTTACCGGTGACTTTTCACGTAGGCCAGCGGATTGACCACGCGGCCCTTGTACCAGACCTCGAAATGCACGTGCGGCCCGGTGGAGCGGCCCGTGGATCCGGCAAGCGAGAGCACTTCGCCCACGTGCACACGCTGCCCCGGGCGCACCAGCAGCTTGCTGTTGTGCGCGTAGCGGGTCATGTAGCCGTTGCCGTGGTCGATCTCGACCACCTTGCCGTAGCCGCTGCGCTCGCCGGCATAGGTAACCATGCCCTCGGCGACCGCATGGACGGACGAGCCGAACGGCACCGCGATGTCCAGGCCGGTGTGGCGCGCGCCATGACCATCGAACGGGTCCGGACGCACACCGAAATAGGAGGAGATGTAGCCCGATGCCGGCATGCCGGTGGGCTTGAGGTTGGAGTCGATCTTGGCGTCCAGCAGCAGGCTTTGCAGCGCGGACAGCTGCGCCTGCTGGGTGTCGAACTGGCTGGCCAGCTGGTCAATGCTCGCGTCCAGCGTCGGCGGCAGGGCATAGGCGCTGCCGGTGGCGTCCTCGACGCCGCCCATCGCGGGCGGCTGGTCGAAATTGAATTCCTGGGGATCGAGCTTGCCCACTTCGGTCAGTCGTTCGCCGAGGGCATTGAGCCGCGTGGACTGCGCCTCGAGCTGGCCAAGCTTGACCGCCAGCGCATCCAGCTCGCGCTGGGAGTCCTTGCGCACACCGGCCAGTTGGGCGTCCTGCTGGTGGACCTGCTGCTGCAGCTGGCGGATCTGTGCCAGCGCCCGGTCGCGCGGGCTGGAAAGAGTCAGCGCCACCGCCGCGCCAAGCACTCCACATCCGATCACCGCCGCAGCCGCCATGCCTGCCAGCCGCCAGCGCAATCGGCGCTGGCCGAGGTCGAAGGTCTTGGGCACTTTCTTGGAGCGGGATACGAGTATGATCTGCATTGTTTTTTTCGCGTCAGATGCCGGCCATGCAGCGCGCCGATCCCCCTGCTTCCCGCCGCCCCGACCATGGTCCCAAACCATTGGCCGAATGCGGTTCGTTCGCCTCGCTGGCTCGCAAGGCCGCTGAACTGGAAGCGTTGGACCGTGCCCTACGCCAGACGCTGCCGACACCCTTGCGCGAGCAGGTGCGGTTCGCCCACCTGCGCAACGGCCGCCTCGCCTTTCTGGCGTCCTCGCCGGCCTGGGCGGCGCGCCTGCGCCTGATGCAGACGCAGATACTCGCCACCGCACGTGCCATCGGCACGAGCGCCAGTTCGGTCACCGTGAAAGTGGCTCCCCCCCTACCGGCCGCAACGGAACCGGATCGGTCAAAACCGCTTTCGCCTGCCGCGGCCGTACATCTCAAGGCTGCGGCAGCATCCATCACAGACCCGGAATTGAAGGGACTGTTCCTCGATCTGGCGTCCATCGCCGAAACTGCTGGATTCCCGGTCGCCAAGGACTAGCAGGCGCGGGCCCGTGCCTTCGCGAGAGTGCCCGGCGGGCACCGCTTCCCCCTCACCGCCTCATGGCGGCGGGAGGTTTTATAGCACGGAGAAGGCGCAGGTACACCCCGCGGCGTCGCCATAGCGTGAAGCCAGGCGTGTTCGGCAGGCGGTTCCGGTCACAGAAAAGAAGAAGGCCGCCTTGTCCGGGCGGCCTTCCTTCGGCGCTGCGGCCGGTTCAGATGGCCTGGGCCGGATGGGCGTAGGAGATCGGCGAAACGGCCGGGTCGTCCTGGTAGACCACCTCTTCCCACGCGGTGGGATCGGCGATCAGGGTGCGCAGCAGCTTGTTGTTGAGCTCATGGCCGGATTTGTGCGCGTGATAGGCGCCGATCAGGCTGTGGCCGAGCAGGTAGAGGTCGCCGATGGCGTCCAGGATCTTGTGCTTGACGAACTCGTCCTCGTAGCGCAGGCCATCCTCGTTGAGGACGCGGTAGTCGTCCAGGACCACGGCGTTGTCCATCGAACCGCCCAGCGCCAGGTTGTGCTCGCGCAGCATCTCGATGTCGCGCATGAAGCCGAAGGTGCGCGCGCGGCTGACTTCCTTGACGAAGGAAGTCGTGGAGAAGTCGATCTCGGCGCGCGAGGTGCGCTTGGAGATGATCGGGTGGTTGAACTCGATCGAGAAGCCGACCTTGAAGCCTTCGAACGGCTCGAAGCTGGCCCATTTGTCGCCTTCCTGCACCTTCACCGGCTTCTTGATGCGGATGAAGCGCTTGGCGGCGTTCTGCTCCTCGATGCCGGCCGACTGCAACAGGAATACGAAGGGGCCCGCACTGCCGTCCATGATCGGCACTTCCGGCGCGGAGAGCTCGACGTAGGCATTGTCGATGCCGAGGCCGGCCATGGCCGAGAGCAGGTGCTCGACCGTGGAGACGCGCACATCGCCCTTGACCAGGGTGGTGGACAGGCGCGTATCGCCGACGCAATCGGGTCGCGCATGGATGTCGACCGGCGGATTCAAGTCCGTGCGGCGGAACACGATGCCCGTGTTCGGCGCGGCGGGGCGCAAGGTCATGTAGACCTTGTCGCCGGTGTGCAGGCCGACGCCGGTCGCCCGGATGATGTTCTTGAGCGTACGCTGCTTGATCATTTTTATTGGTACCAGTGTGGGCAGCAGCCAATCAGGGGACGGATGCTAACACAGTCTTAACTAGCCGCAATAGCAAACCGTACCGTACAGTCTGGTCGCCTCTTTAGATTTCCTTCATCTGTGACCGTGGTCACGAGGCAGCGCAAAACCCGGTTTCTCAAGCAGTTACCACGACACGCCCCCTGCACCGGGAGGACGGACATCCGGCGCAAGGAGGCGGACAGGCCAGCGACTCCCTGCCGGCCGGTGCGCGCGCCGATCCCGGCGCGCTGTCTTCACATCGACATCATCCGGCTCGTCGAGAGCGAACACCTAGACGGCGCCCTGCCGGAGCGCGCGTCATGCTCTGACCAACCGATCTGGTGTTTTGTTCAATCTTCGCAAGTGCCTCCTTAGAGGATCCGTTCAATCGGCCTGGCGACGCAGGAAGGCCGGAATGTCCAGGTAGTCGAAGCTCGGATCGGCTCCCTTGGCCGGCGGCTCGGCACGGGTATGGCTGCCGACCACGTCCGGCGCGGCGTAGTCCACCACTTCGTTACCGGTGCCGGTGCGCAGCACCACCGGACGGGGCCGCTGGCGCATTTCCACCTGCTGGGTGGCGACCGGACGTACCGGCTGGCGCGCAGCCGCGGCCCGGTTGAGCCCGGTGGCGACTACGGTGACGCGCACGTCGTCCTGCATTTCCGGGTCGAGCGAGGTGCCGATCACCACGGTGGCGTCTTCGCTGGCGAAGTCGTGGATGACGCGGCCGATCTCGTCGAACTCGCGCATGGTCAGGTTCGGACCGGCGGTGACGTTGACCAGGATGCCGCAGGCGCCGTTGAGATTGACATCCTCCAGCAGCGGGTTGTTGATCGCTGCCTCGGCGGCCGCCTGGGCGCGGTCGTCGCCGCGGGCGGTGCCCGAACCCATCATCGCCATGCCCATCTCGGACATGACCGTGCGTACGTCGGCGAAGTCGACGTTGATCAGCCCCGGCGCGGTGATCAGGTCGGCGATGCCCTGCACGGCGCCCTGCAACACGTCGTTGGCGGCCTTGAAGGCATTGAGCAGCGTGACCTCGCGGCCGAGCACGGAGAGCAGCTTCTCGTTCGGCACGGTGATCAGCGAATCGACGTGCTGGGACAGGTCCTCGATGCCCTTCATCGCCACCTGCATGCGGCGCCGGCCCTCGAACGGGAACGGCTTGGTGACCACCGCCACGGTGAGGATGCCCTTTTCCTTGGCCAGCTGC
>NZ_JABFWW010000002.1 GCF_013362045.1 Frateuria sp.
GGCCACCGCAGCGGCCGGGTCGCGCAACGCCTGGGCCAGGCGCGCGGCGGCCTTGCCTTCCTCGGCCGGCAGCCAGGCGGCCAGCGCGGCAACGGTGCCGCCCTGGCCGGCATCGACCGCGCGATCGATGCGCGTCCACAGGCGCGCATCGGTGAGCAGGCCTGCGTCATGCGCGGTGGCGATCACCGGGTCGCAGGCGTTGGGCAGGCCAGGCTTGGCCCACAGGGCGGCGAGGTCGCGCTGGAAATCGAGCGCGCCGCCCTGCGCCAGCTTCGCCTGCAGCGCGTCGCAGGTGAGCGTGTCGCCCAGGCCGCTCTGGTAGAGCGCCAGGAAGTCGTCCCAGCGCTGCTGGCTCGCCTGCTCCAGCAGCCAGGCGCGGCGCAGGTCGGCGGCCGGCAGCAGGTCCGGATAGCGCGCAAGGAACGCGGCGACGGTGGCGCGGTCCAGCGTGGCCACGTCGTGCTCGAGCGCGGCTTCCTCCAGGTAGGGAAACAGCGGATAGCCGGCCAGCTTGCCGACCCACGCGCGCCAGCCGTCGCCACCCTGCTGCGCCACGGCCCAGGCCTGCCTGAAGGCGATGCGCTGCTCGGCCAGCGAGGGCGCGGCGCTCGCCGTCCCCGCGAGGCCGAACCAGGCGGTCAGCAGGGCAAGCAGGAGATACGGCAGCGGGCGCCGCGCGCGCGCGGCCGGAGGGACGTTCGGGATCATTGCCGCAAGTGTAGTAAGCGTCAGCAGGGCGTGCGTTAACCGTTGCTGCTGCTAAGCTCGCCCGTTTCGCCGCCATCGCCGGGTAGTGCATGTCGATCACGCCGCCGTCCCGTTCCCGTCCGCACTGGCCGGTGTGGGTCGCGCTCGCGCTGGCGGCGTTCGCCGGGGTGGCGGGCTGGTGGTGGATGGGCCGGCCGGTGGTGTTGCCGGACGCACCCTCCGCGCGGATCGCCTGCGTGTCCTACGCGCCCTATCGCCGACCAGGCGAGACGCCGTACGACGCGGCCACCTTCATCAGTCCCGAGCGCATCGATGCGGACCTGCGCGCGCTGTCGCAGCGCTTCGATTGCGTGCGCACCTATGCGCAGGGGCAGGGCCTGGCCGCCGTGCCGGCGATCGCCCAGCGCTACGGCATGCAGGTGCTGATGGGCATCTGGCTGGGCCGCGACCCACAGGCCAATGCGCGCGAGGTGGCGATGGGCATCGCCACCGCAAAGGCGTATCCGCGGGCGCTGCGCGGGGTGATCGTGGGCAACGAGGTGCTGCTGCGCGGGGAGCTGGCGCCGCAGGCGCTGGCCGGCTACGTGCGGCAGGTGCGTGCGGCGGTGCCGCCGTCGGTGCCGGTGAGCTATGCGGACGTGTGGGAGTTCTGGCTGCGCTATCGGCAAATGGCCGAGGCGGTCGACTACCTGACCATCCACATCCTGCCCTACTGGGAGGACGAGCCGGTGCCGCCGGAGCACGCGGTGCGCCACGTGGCGCAGGTGTATGCACGCATGCAGCAGGCCTTTCCCGGCAAGCGCGTGATGATCGGCGAGACCGGCTGGCCCAGCGCCGGCCGGCCACGCCGCGCGGCGCGCGCCACGCTGGTCAACGAGGCGCGCTACCTGCGCCAGTTCCTCGCCTATGCCGCCACCGTGCACATGCCCTACAACGTGATCGAGGCGTTCGACCAGCCGTGGAAGCGCGTGCAGGAAGGCACCGTGGGGGGCTACTGGGGCATCTTCGACGTGGATGCGCGGCCCAAGTTTCCGATGAGCGGCCCGGTGGTGGAGGAGCCGCGCTGGTGGTGGGGCTGGCTTGCCGGTGCGCTTGGCGCGGCCTTGTTCGGCGCGGCGGCTGCGCGAACGCGCCTGCGCGGCGTAGTCGCGTCGCTGCTGGCCGGTTTCGCTGCGGGCGCCGCACTGGCCTGGCAGGGACGGCAGATGGCCTATGCCTGCCGCGACCTGTTCGAGTGGAGCGTGTCGATCGCCGCGTGCCTGGCCGCGCTGGCCACCGCGCTGTGGCTGGCGCGCGGGATCGCCCGGCGCCTGGCGGGCATCGCGCAGGAATCCTCCGCACCGGCGTGGCTGCAGCTGGGTTGGCTGTTCGGCCTGGCCTGGTACGACCTGCTGCTGGTGTTCGACGGTCGCTACCGCGACTTCCCATTGGGCCTGTTCGCACTGCCCTGCGTCGGCTATGCGCTGGCCGGCTGGCTCCCTGCACGCCCGGAGATGCCGCCGGCGGAACACCGCCTGCTGGCCTGTGTGCTGCCCGTGCTCGGTACGCTGGTGGTGGTGCAGGAGGCGGGCCTGAACCTTACCGCCTGGCTATGGCTGGGGTTGAACGTCGCCCCCGCGCTGCTGGTGCTGCTCGCCTGGGTGCAGGCTGTCCACCTGCGCGCGCAGCAGGCGTAGCGCGCCGACCAGCAGCGCGAACGCGCCGGCCTCGAAGCAGTACAGCACCAATGCGGCGACGCCCAGGGCGGTGGCCAGCCAGGCCGCCAGCGGATGGCGCGCGACCAGCGCGATGAAGGCGGCGGTGAGCGCCGCATAGCCGTAGCCGTAGCCGAGGAAGCCCAGCACCGCCCATTGCCGCCAGGCGCACCAGCGCGGACCGCCATCGGCGCCGCACAGGTGGGCCACCGTCGCCGGCTCGATCACGCCATAACGCAGCGTGGCGGCGGCCAGCGCGACCAGTGCGATGGTGAGCCAGGGCAGGGTCAGGCGAAGCGTGCGGTTCATTGGCGCAACCGGTGGGCGCGTGGCGCCAGTGTGGCCGACAGGCGGATTTCCGCCGCCAGCGGCAGGTGGTCGGAGAACGCCTGCGGCAGGGCCCACACGCGCTCGAGCTGCAGCGATCCGGAAAGCAGGATGTGGTCCAGCGCCCGGCGCGGCTTCCAGCTGGGAAAGGTCGGCGTGGGCTGGGCCGGCGGCTGCAGGCTGCAGCGCGCGAACAGGTGGCGCATCTCGGCGCTGTGCGCCTCGGTGTTGAGGTCGCCCATCAGCACCACATTCGGGTAGCCGTGCAGCACTTCGGCGATGAAGGCGAGCTGCCGCGCGCGCGCCTGCGCCGAGAGCGAGAGGTGGGCGATCATCACGGTGAGCGCCTCGGCTTCGGCGCCGTAGCGCACCAGCAGCGCGCCGCGGCCGGGAATGCGGCTGGGCAGCGGGTAGTCGTACACGCTGTGCGGTTCCATGCGGCTGATCAGGCCGTTGGCCGAATGCGCCAGGCGCGCCATCGGCCGGTTCGGCTGGTGGCTCCAGAACGGCAGGCCGGAGGCCTCGGCGAGGTAGCGGGTCTGGTTGAGGAAGCCCGAACGCAGGCTGCCGGCATCGGCCTCCTGCAGGCCGATCACGTCGAACTGCGGCAGCACCTCGGCCAGGCGGTCCAGGTTGTCCAGCTTGCTGCGTCCGGGCAGCACCGCGTTGATGCTGCGGGTGAGGTATTCGCTGTAGCGCTGCACGCTGGCGCCGGCCAGGATGTTGCAGCTGAGCAGGCGCAGGCGGCGTTCGGGAGGAGCCTTCTTGTCTGGTGCGGCGTGGTCTGCGGCGCGGGTCATCGGCGGGACGATAGCGGGAGCGGGGCGGCGGCGATGCGACGAGCATCGCCTGCCGCGCGTGAACGCAAGGCGCGCCGCGGCTATCCGCCGGCCAGCTCGCGCTTGACCAGCCACCGGGTGAGGTCGACCAACTCGTCCAGTGTCTTCACCTGGGCGCTGCGGTACTTGCCGTCCACCACGATGGTGGGGGTGCCGCCGACCTGCCACTGCTGGATCAGCGCGAGATCCTTGCGCATCTGCGCCGTGGCCGCATCCGAGTTGGCGATGCTCAGGAACTTCGCACGGTCGACGCCGTGGCTGGCATAGAAGTCGGCCAGTTCGTCCAGCGTATTGAGCGGGTAGTGCTGCTCGAACTTGGCCTGGAACAGCGCCAGATGGGTGCGCTCGACCACGCCGAGCTTGTCGGCGGCGTAGTACGCGCGCGCGAACGGCATCCACTCGTCGTTGAACGGCGCCGGCAGCAGCTTGAACACCACGCCCTTGGGCAGCGACTTGCGCAGCTGCTCGGCCGTCGGCGCGAAATGCGCGCAGTGGATGCAGCCGTAGGAGAACACTTCGACCACCTCGACCTTGCCATCGGCGCTCAGCCGCTGGTGCGGAGCGGGCAGCGTCACGTACTGCTCGCCCTCGGTGTAGGGTGCCGGCGTGCCCGGCGAGGCGCTGCAGGCGCTGGCCAGCAGCAGGCCGCCGAGCAGGGCCAGCAGGCGCAGGCGGGCGATGTGCTTGATCATCGGATTCTCCCAGGTGGAACGGTCGAGGATGCGTGCGGGCGTGCGATGGCGCAGCCGGGCCCGCCCATTGAATCACTACGCGCCACAGGGAGCGACGCAGCGGCCTTGGGCAGGAGCCGCGGGTTCGACCGCGGGCGGGGAGGGCAAGTTCGTTCGTGGAAACACCCGCAGGCGCGTGTGCATGCCCCTGCCGTCGCATCGGCCGCACCGCACCCAAGGCGGCGCGGCGGAGGCGATCACTTGCCGGCCGCTTCCTTGGCCACCAGCCAGTTGGCCAGCTCGATCGCCTGCGGATAGCCGCCGGCGCTGCTGACGTCGAATCGGTACTTGCCGTCGACCACGATGGTCGGCGTGCCGGTGACGCCGTAGGCCTTGATCAGGTCGTCGGCGCGCTTCATCTGCGTGTTGATGCTGAAGGAATTGGCGACCGCGACGAATTCCTTCGGGTCGGCGCCGACCTTGGCGTACACCTTGGCGGCATCCTCGATGGTGGGCAGCGCATCGCGCGGCTTCAGGCCGCTGCCGGCGGCGTTCATGGCGGAAAGCTCGCCGCTCTTCCACACCGCGTCGTACATCGCATCGTTGCCCTTGTCGGCCACGCCGAGCGCCTTGGCGGCGAAGTAGGCGCGCTGCAGCATCGGCCAGTTCTCCTGCGGGATGAACGAGGCCGGCAGATAGGCCATCGCCGCGTTGGCGGCAAGGCCGGCGGCCAGCTTCTGCACGATCGGATGGAACTGGTTGCAGGCCGGGCAGCCATAGGAGAACACCTCGGTCACCTCGATCTTGTCGGTGGAGGTGGCCTTGGGCTGGGCCGGATCGATGCGGAAGTAGTTCTTGCCTTCCACCCACTTGCCGTCGTCGACGAACGGTTGGGCCGGCGCGGCCGGTGGCGTGGGCGTGCTGGTGGAGGAAACCGCGGTGGTCGTGCCGGCGCTGGCGGGCGCCTGGCCGCCGGCGGCTGCGGCCGAGGTGGTGCCGCTGGCCGCCGGTGT
>NZ_JABFWW010000082.1 GCF_013362045.1 Frateuria sp.
AGCACCACCGGGATGCGCGGGCGCTGCCGGCTCACCATGTGCAGCGACACCGCCGCCTGCGCGCCGAAGCTGGAGGACAGCACGTGTTCGCCCGGCACGTTCTCGAGCGCCCAGGCCACGCGCTCCTCGGCGCCCAGCCGCGCGAGCACGGCGTTGGCCTCGGCCAGCGCATGGGGGTCCCAGTCCGGCCGGGCGAGCGGCTGCGCGCTCATGCCACCACCTCGGCCGGGATGCGCCGCACGGGCGGCGGCGCCAGCACGCCGCTGCGCACGAGGAAATCGCCGAAGCCTTCGCCGGGCGCACGTTCCGCTGCGTAGCGCTCGAACAGCGGGTCGAGCGTCGCCAGGATCGCCGCTTCGTCCACGTTCTCCCGGTGGATGCGGTTGAGCCGCTGGCCGGCGAAGTCCGCGCCCAGGCGCAGGTCGTAGCGGCCGGGTGCGCGGCCGACCAGCGCGATCTCGCCGAGGTACGGCCGCGAGCAGCCGTTCGGGCAGCCGGACAGGCGCAGCAGGATGGGCGCGTCCAGCAGCCCGTGGTGCGCCAGCCGCTCCTCGAGTTTCTCGAGAATCGCGGGCAGGTAGCGCTCGCTCTCGGCCATGGCCAGCCCGCAGGTGGGCAGCGCCACGCACGCGATGGCGTGGCGGCGGATCGCGCTTTGCCGGCGATAGCCGTCCAGGCCGTGCGTGGCGACGATGGCGTCGATGCGCGCGCGGTCGGCCGCCTTCACGTTGGCGACGATCACGTTCTGGTTGCAGGTGAGGCGGAAGTCGCCGGTGTGCACCCTGGCCAGCTCGCGCATGCCGCTGAGCAGGCGGTGTTCGCCGCGGTCGAGCAGCCGGCCCGACTCGACATGCAGGGTCAGGTGCCAGCGGCCATCCTGGCCCTGCAGCCAGCCGTAGCGGTCGCCGTTGTGGTCGAAGCGGAACGGCCGCGCCGATTGCAGCCCGAAGCCCAGCCGCCGTTCCAGCTCGGCCTTGAACACGCCGGTGCCGCGGCGGTCCAGCGTGTACTTCAGGCGCGCATGCTTGCGCTCGCTGCGGTCGCCCCAGTCGCGCTGGATGGCGATGACCTGCTCGGCCGCGTCGCGCAGCTGCTCCGGCGTGACGAAACCGATCACCTCGGCCAGGCGCGGGTAGGTGCTCGCATCCCCGTGGGTGGCGCCCATGCCGCCGCCGACGGCGAGGTTGAAGCCGGCGAGCTCGCCGTCTTCCTCGATCGCGATGAGGCCCAGGTCCTGCGCGAAGACGTCGATGTCGTTGAGCGGCGGGATCGCCAGTCCGATCTTGAATTTGCGCGGCAGGTAGGTCCTGCCGTAGAGCGGCTCGGGCTCCGGCTCGCCGACCAGCTTCTCGCCGTCCAGCCACAGCTCGTGATAGGCGGTGGTCCGCGGCGCCAGCTCTTCCGACAACTTCGCCGCCCACGCATAGGCCTGCGCGTGCGCCGCGGACTGCATCGGCAGCGGCGTGCTCACCACGTTGCGCAGCACGTCGCCGCAGGCGGCGATGGTGCTGGCCATGGTCTGGTGGATCGCGGCAATGGTCGGCTTGAGGTTGCCCTTGAGGATGCCGTGCCACTGGAAGGTCTGGCGCGTGGTGATGCGCAGGCCGCTCGATGCGTAATCGGTAGCGAGCCGGTCGAACACCAGCCACTGCGCCGGCGTGACCACGCCGCCGGGCAGGCGCGCGCGCAACATGAAGGCGTACAGCGGTTCGAGCTTCTGCCGGCGGCGTTCCTCGCGCAGGTCGCGGTCGTCCTGCTGGTAGCTGCCGTGGAACTTCAGGAGCTTGGTGTCGGCCTCGCCGATCGCACCGGTGACCGGGTCGGCCAGCCCTTCGGCGATGGAACCGCGCAGCTGGCGGCTCTCTTCCTTGATGTGTTCGAGTTCGGAAAGCTTGAGGGCCATGTCAGTACACGTCGCGGGCGTAGCGGCCCTGGGTGAGGAGATCGGCGAGCCACTCCCTGGCCGACTCGGGCGAATGACCGCCGTGCGCGAGGGCGATGTCGAGCAGCGCCGCATGCACGTCCTTGGCCATGCGGTTGGCGTCGCCGCATACATAGAGGTGGGCGCCGCCCTCGATCCAGGCGTAGAGCTCCCTGCCCTGCTCGCGCAGGCGGTCCTGCACGTAGACCTTGCCTGCGGCATCGCGCGAGAAGGCCAGGTCCAGCCGGTGCAGCGCGCCGCTCTGGAGCGCCTCCTGCCATTCGACCTGGTAGAGGAAGTCGCGGGTGAAGTGACGGTTGCCGAAGACGAGCCAGTTGCGGCCGCGCGCGCCGGCCTCGCGGCGCTCCTGCACGAAGGCGCGGAATGGCGCCACGCCGGTGCCGGGGCCGATCATGATGACGTCGCGCGCATCGTCGGCCGGCAGGCGGAAGCGCTCGTTGGCCTCGATGAACACCGGCACGCGGGCGTCTTCCTCTTGCGCGGCGAGGAAGGCGGAGGCAGCGCCCCAGTGCGGCACGCCGAAGGCCGCGTACTCGACCCGCGCGACGGTGAGGTGCACCTCTTCCTCGCCCACCGCGCGCGGGCTGGAGGCGATCGAGTACAGCCGCGGGGTGAGCGGGCGCAGTGCGGCGACCAGCTCGCCGGCATGCCAGTCGGCGCGGTAGCGGCGCAGCAGGTCGATCGGCTGGTGGCTGGCGAGCAGTTCGGCGAACGGCGCGGCGCTTTCCTTGCGCAGCACGTGCGCCAGGTCGGCATGGCCGCCGGCCGCCGCATGCGCCGCGACGAAGGCACGCGTGAGCCGCGTCAGCTCGCGCTCGCGCGAGAGCCATTGCGCCAGCGGCAGGGTGCGGTCCTGGTGGGTGACTTCCTGTGCGCCGTCCAGGCGCAGCGCCTCCAGCCATTGCGCGACCAGCGCAGGCGGATTGGTCGGCCAGATGCCGATGGCATCGCCCGGCGCATAGCGCAGGCCCGAACCTTCCAGCGAGAGTTCCAGATGGTGCACCGCGCGTTCGCTGTCGCGCGCCACGATGCGCTGGTTGGCCAGCACGGTGGCGGCGAACGGCTGCTCGCGCGAGTGGGCGTGGCGGGTGGGCAGCGCATGCACGCTGGCGCTGCGCACGGCTGCGGGCGCCGCACGGCCGAGTACCCCGCGGGCCTGTTCCAGCGCGCCGGCCGACCACGGCGCCGCGACGGCGTCGACGTCCACGTCGGCCTCGCCCAGCGGCGCGAAACGGACGGCGCCGAGTTGCGCCAGGCGTTCGTCGAGCTGGCGGCCGATCGCGCAGAATTGCGGATAGCTCGAGTCGCCCAGGCCGAGCACCGCGTAATGCAGGCCAGCGAGCCTGGGCGCCCGTTTGCCGGCGAGGAATTCGACGAAGCCGCGCGCGTCGTCCGGCGGTTCGCCGTCGCCCTGCGTGCTGATCACCACCAGCAGGTGGGTTTCCTTCGCCAGCTCGCGCTGCGGATAGCCATCGGCGCGCACCAGGCGCACCGGCAGCCCGGCCGACTCGCTGCGCGAGGCCAGCTGCTCGGCCACGCGCCTGGCGTTGCCGGTCTGGCTGCCGTAGAGGATGGTCAGCCGCGGCGCATCCGGCGCGTCGACCGGCGCGAGGTCCACCGGGCGTACGCCGCGCTGTGCCTGGCCGGCGCGTGCCGCGCTCCAGGCGGCCACCCAGTACAGTTCCTCCGCGGCCAGCCCTTCGGCCAGCCTGGCGAGCAAGGCGCTCTTCTCCGCGCTCAGCGCAACGGGCAACGGCTCCGGGGCGACCAGGGCATTCACGTCGTCTTGTCCTTTGGACGTCCAAATGTGGGGTCCGGTCAATCTAGGCGGCGTGATCGCAGGTGGGAAAGGACGCGTGGGCATGTGGATATGCCGAGCCCTTATTTCCGCCATTCACATGTGGCTGCCGATACTCCCCACTCCCCCTTCCTGCGGCACGCCATGGCCCCTGCTACCGAGTTCTTCACCTTCGCTGCCGTCGGCGCGCTGGCCCAGCTGGTCGACGGCGCGCTCGGCATGGCCTACGGCGTGGCTTCTGCGGCGATGCTGCTGGGCCTTGGCGTGCCGCCGGTGACCGCCACCGCGAGCGTGCACCAGGCCGAGGCGTTCACCTGCGGCGCCTCGGGGCTGAGCCACTGGCTCGCCGGCAACGTGCGCTGGCCGTTGTTCTGGATGCTCGCCCTTCCCGGCGTGGTCGGCGCGGTGATCGGCGCGGCGGTGGTGGTGCAGGTGCCCGCCGACTGGATGCGGCTGGCGTTGACGCCCTACCTGCTCGGCATGGGCGTGTTCCTGTTGCTGCGCAGCGCGCGCCCACGCCCGCCCGGTCCGGACGTGCCCAGTGGCACGCCGGTGCTCGGGCTGGGCGCGGGCTTTGCCGATGCCATCGCCGGCGGCGGCTGGAGCGCGCTGACGGTGACCACCCTGGTCGCACGCGGCGCCACGCCGCGGACGGTGATCGGCACGGTGCATCTGGCCAAGTGCGTGGTGAGCATCGCCGCCAGCATGAGCTTCCTGCTGCTGGTCGGACTCGGCCACGGCACGGCAGTGCTCGGGTTGATGGTCGGCGGCGTGCTGGCCGCGCCGGTCGGTGCGGTGTTCGCGCGGCGCATGCCGGCGCGGGTGGCGACGGCGCTCGCGGCGATCGCGGTGCTGGGACTGGGGGTGAGCAACGTGGTGAAAGCATTCGGCTGATTGCCGCATCGCGGGGCGAGCGGCCTTCACCGCACGGGGCAAGCCTTACAATGCCCCGATGAATGACGTCCTCCCCATCGAAGTCCGCGGCTCGGCCAGACAGCCGCTGGGCATGCCCCCCGCGCAGTTCCTGCGCGACTACTGGCAAAAGCGCCCGCTGCTGATCCGCCACGCCTTCCCCGATTTCCAGCCGCCGCTGCAGCCGGACGACCTGGCCGGCCTGGCCTGCGAGGAAGGCGCGCTGTCGCGGCTGATCGTGCACGACGACAAGCGCGGCCGCTGGTCGGTGAAGACCGGCCCGCTGGACGAAGCCGACTTCGCCAGGACACCCGACGCGAACTGGACCCTGCTGGTACAGGACGTGGACAAGTGGGACGCCGACGTGGCGCAGCTGCTGGAACATTTCCGCTTCCTGCCGAGCTGGCGCATCGACGACGTGATGATTTCCTATGCCGAGCCGGGCGGCGGCGTCGGCGCACACGTGGACCAGTACGACGTATTCCTGTTGCAGGGGCTGGGCCAGCGCCACTGGGCGATCAGCACCGATCCGGACGCGCCGAAGGATTTCCGCCCGGACGTCGAACTCAAGCAGCTGG
>NZ_JABFWW010000223.1 GCF_013362045.1 Frateuria sp.
GCCGGTCGCCGGCAGCACCGCGCCGGCCCCGCCGGCGCTGCTGGGTGCGGTCGCCGTGGCGGTGCGCACGGCGACCGCGCGCTGGGCGAACAGCCACCAGCCGCCGACGCCCAGCGCCAGCAACACCAACACCGCCGCGCCCGCGATCCACGGCCAGCGCACCGGCGCCGCATGCACCATCTCGCGCTGGTTGCGCTCGATCTTCAGCTGCCTGAGCAGATCCCCGTTCTCCACGCCCGACTCCATGCCGCCATCCATTGATGCAGGTGCAGACAATGCGGCAAGGCCGGCTCGCGCAAAAGCCCGCCGCATCAACCATCGCAAGTGACAGGTGTCATTCTGGAACCTCGATGCTAACCGATGGCGCAGCGCCGCTTGCAAGACTGCGCCCGGGCAAGCTGCGCGCAGTGCGCGCCCGGCGCGCCTCCGTCCTCGCACTTGCAGCTGGCAACACGCGGCCACCTTGCCGGCGCAGGCGAACGGTGCGCTCTGCTAGGCTCGTGTGCATGCGCTACGCCATCCCGCCTCCCGCCATGCCCAGCCTGCCGGTGCTCGGCAGCGACGCCCGTTTTCCGGTGCGCCGCATCTTCTGCATCGGCCGCAACTTCGCCGACCACGCGCGCGAGATGGGCGCGGCGGTGGACCGCGAGCAGCCGATGTTCTTCTGCAAGCCGGCCGATGCGGTGGTGAGCGACGGCGCGGACGTGCCCTACCCGTCCGCCACCGGCGAGCTGCACCACGAGGTGGAAATGGTGGTGGCCCTGTCAGGCGGCGGGCGCGACATCGGAACGGACGCGGCGGAAAGCCTGATCTTCGGCTACGGCGTCGGCCTGGACCTGACCCGCCGCGACCTGCAGGCGCAGGCCAAGGCCAAGGGCCATCCCTGGGACGTGGCCAAGGCGTTCGACCATTCCGCGCCGGTCTCGGCGCTGCGCCCGGCGGAACGGGGCCGGCCGGGACCGCAGACCCGCCTCGCGCTGACGGTCAATGGCGAACTGCGGCAGCAGGCCGTCCTGGGCTCGATGGTGCATGACGTGCCGGCGATCATCGCCGCGCTATCGAAGCTGTTCGAGCTCAGGTCCGGCGACCTGGTCTTCACCGGCACGCCGGCCGGCGTGGCGGCATTGCGGCGGGGTGACCGCTTCCATGCCGAACTGGAAGACATCGCGACGCTGGACGGCCGCATCGCCTGATCCGGCGCGCCGCCTTTATCGATCGCATGGCGCGCGCTACAGTCGATAGCCGGGGGATTCCCATCACCGGGAGAAAAGGCATGGGCATGCTTAAGGAGTTCAAGGAATTTGCCATGCGCGGCAATGTGATCGACCTCGCCGTCGGCGTGGTCATCGGCGCTGCGTTCGGCAAGGTGGTCTCTTCGCTGGTCGACCAGATAATCATGCCGCCGATCGGCCTGGCCACCGGCGGAGTCGACTTCAGCAGCCTCAAATGGGTGCTCAAGCCCGCCGATCCCGCCAACAAGGTGGCCGAGGTGGCGATCCAGTACGGCGCCTTCATCAATACCATCATCACCTTCCTGATCATCGCGCTGGCGATCTTCCTGATGGTCAAGGTGATCAACAAGATCACCCGCAAGCCCGCGCCCGAAGCGGCTGCACCGGCCGCCGACGTGGTGCTGCTCACGGAAATCCGCGACCTGCTCAGGAACAGGGCATAGGCGGAAACGGCACCGGGGACGGGGAAGGCGCAGGGCGTTCCCCGTTCCTCATGCGGCTGCCGTGACTTCCGGCCTACGCGGTTACCTGCCACGGCCCCAATAATCGGGCGTTCATCCCCAGCGGAGTCCCCCGATGCGCCGTCCCTGCCTCACCCTGCTCGCCGCCAGCCTGCTGCTGGCCAGCGGTTACGCCAGCGCCGCCGACACCACCATCCCCGCCGCAGCGGTAAAGACGGCCGAACAACTGCGCGACAAGGCGATGCACGACGACACCGGCTACCGCATCGTCGAGTCGCTCACCACCGAAGTCGGCCAGCGCCTGGCCGGCAGCCCGGCCGACCAGCGCGGCGTGGACTGGGCCGTCGCCAAGTTCAAGGCACTGGGCTTCGACAAGGTCTACACCGAGCCGGTGACCTATCCCAAATGGGTGCGCCGCAGCGAGCATGGCGCGATCGTCGCGCCCTTCCCGCAGTCGCTGGCGCTCACCGCGCTGGGCTATTCGCCGGGCACGCCCAAGGGCGGGCTCACCGCGCAGGTGGTGCGCTTCGACAGCCTCGATGCGCTCAAGGCCGCTGCGCCGGCCACGGTCAAGGGCAAGATCGTCTACGTCGACTTCCGCATGCAGCGGCACAAGGACGGCCACGACTACGGCATCGGCTCACCGATCCGCGTGCAGGGCCCGGTGATCGCCCAGGCCAAGGGCGCCGCCGGCTACCTGCTGCGCTCGGCCGGCACCGACCCCAACAGCCGCACGCCGCACGCCGGCGTCACCGGCTTCCGCGATCCGGCCAAGACGATTCCCGCCGCGGCGCTGTCCAACCCGGATGCCGACCAGCTCACCCGCGTGCTCGGCTACGGCAAGCCGGTGACGGTCAGGCTCGACCTCGACTGCGGCATCGAGGGGCAATACACCGGCGCCAACGTGATCGGCGAAGTCACCGGCAGCAAATATCCCGATCAGGTGGTGGCGATCGGCGGCCATCTGGATTCCTGGGACCTCGGCACCGGCGCGATCGACGACGGCGCCGGCGTGGCGATCGCCATGGCCGCCGGCAAGCTGATCCGCGACCTGCCGCAGCGGCCGGACCGCACCATCCGCGTGATCGCCTTCGCCAACGAGGAGATGGGCCTGTGGGGCGGCCGCGCCTATGCCGACAAGCACGCCGGCGAGGTGGCCAAGTTCCAGTTGGGCACCGAGTCGGACTTCGGCTCGGGCAAAGTCTGGCGCATGAGCGCCAGCGTGAAGCCCGAAGCGCGTGGCGCGATCGGACAGATCGCCAAGGTGCTCGCGCCCATCGGCGTGGGCTATGACGCCAGCAAGCCCGGCGGCGGCGGCTCGGACCTTTCGCAGATGCACGGCAAGGGCATGGCGGCGCTGTCGCTGACCCAGGACGGCACCTACTACTTCGACTGGCACCACACCGCCAACGACACGCTGGACAAGATCGACCCGAAGGACCTGGCGCAGAACGTGGCGGTGTACGCGGCGTTCTCGTACATGGCCGCGCAGGCCGACGGCGACTTCGGCTCGGCGCCGGGCGCGTTCGCCCACGACGGCGCGGGCGACTGATGTACGTTGCGGAGGGCGGGCTCAGGCCCGCCCTCCGGACAATGCGTCAGCGCGTGTAGTACGCGCCGCTCTCCACCAGCGCCTTCGGCATGCAGAAGGTCTTGGGCAATACCGCGATCGCCACCGGCACGCCCACGCTCTTCTCCACGCCGCCCGCGGCGGTGCAGCCGGTGCCTTCGGGCAGGCGGTAGTGGATGATCCGCACGGTGTACTGCGGGCACACGTCCGCACAGGGGAACTCGGCCACCACCGGCAGCCCGTGGTTGCGGCCCAGCTCGATCGTCTGCCCCATCATCGCGTGCTTGTCGAACGGCCTGGCGGCGTAGGCCCTGAGCGCCGCATCGTCGAGCAGGCCCGGCGTGGCGGCACGCGCCGCCGCGCAGGCGGCGCCGCCGAGTGCGAGCACGACCGTCAGCGCTGCGGTGGCGTGGCGTGGCATGGCATGGCTGTCTCCTTGGGATGCCTGGCCGCCACCCTAGCGCAACGCCGATGAAAACGCCGGGCCGCCTTGGATGTGCGCCGCGACCGCGCGGGCCGGCGTCTGCCATGGGGCGGACTCGCCGCAATCCGGCTGCCGGGCGACCGGTCTACCCGTCATGGCACTGAACCCAGCGGGCGGCCATCGCGCCCCTGCCATGGGACTTGGCCGGCGTCAGTCCTGGTCGGCTTCGCCCTGCTCCAGCGCCTGCAGGTTGTCCTTGATGCGGCCGATCACGGCCAGCGCCTGCGCCAGCTCCTCGGCACTGATGCCGGCGGTGGCGTCCTTGCGCAGGCCACGGCCGATCTCCTGCATGTCGTCGATCACCGCACGCGCACGCGGCGTCAGGTGCAATCGCCAGGCGCGACGGTCCTTGGGGTCGGGGCGGCGTTCGACGAAGCCGGCCGCCTGCAGGCGGTCGATCACGCGGCCGACCGCGATCGGTTCCATTTCCAGGAACTCGGCCAGCTCGGTCTGCCGCAGGTCTTCCTGGCGATGGTGCAGCATCTTGATCGCCCGCCACTGCGCGCGGGTCAGCCCGAAACGCACGGCGCGGCGATCGAAATGCTTGCGGAACAGCAAGGTCACGTCGCTGAGCAGGTAACCGAACGGAATATCTTCGGGTTTCATTGGTTCTGCATTCCCATCCCTACGTCCAAGGATAAAGCGCCACCCGCGCGAAACACACGTCCCATGTCCATCAGTCTGCTCACTGCCGATCTCACCCGCCTTGCCGTCGACGCCATCGTCAATGCCGCCAACCGGAGCTTGCTCGGGGGCGGCGGCGTCGACGGTGCGATCCATCACGCGGCCGGCCCGCGCCTGCTGGAAGCCTGCCGCGCGCTGCCGGAAGTCGCCCCCGGCGTGCGCTGCCCGACCGGCGAGGTGCGCATCACGCCCGGCTTCGACCTGCCCGCCACCCACGTCATCCACACGGTCGGCCCGGTGTGGCGCGGCGGCGGCCAGGACGAGCCGCAGCTGCTGGCGGCCTGCTACCGCAACGCGTTGCGGCTGGCCCGCGGGCATGGC
The DNA here is from genome assembly GCF_013362045.1 of Frateuria sp. GTDB lineage: Bacteria > Pseudomonadota > Gammaproteobacteria > Xanthomonadales > Rhodanobacteraceae > Frateuria_A. The sequence continues at coordinate 4,753 of NZ_JABFWW010000223.1, forward strand.
CTGCGCTCGGTCGCCTTTCCCGCGATCAGCTGCGGCGCCTACGGCTATCCGCCGGAACTGGCGGCCGAGGTCGCCTGCGCCAGCCTGCGCAAGACCCTGGCCGAAGCGACCGGAGCGCTGATCGGCGTGCACCTTTGCTTCCGCGACGGCGCGATGACTGCACTGTGGCAGCGGGTGTTCAACGCAGCTTGAACGGGTAGAGCGGCGGCAGCGGCGGCTCATCGCCGGAACGGGTGTCGCGCCACTGGAAGCCCGACGCGAAGGCTGCCGCCAGGTCCGGCGCCGCCTCGCCTTCCGTCGCGGCAAAGCGGCGGCGCTGCAGCCGGTCGATCGCTTCGCGCTGCGCCGCCGAGGCGAGCGCGTCGGCCAGTGCTCCCAGGTTCGCCAGGCCCGGCCGTTCGGCGCGCGCCCAGGCCAGCAGTGCGTGCGCCTGCGTCGCGGCATCGTTGCCGTG
>NZ_JABFWW010000078.1 GCF_013362045.1 Frateuria sp.
TTTGGTCACGTCCCCTTCACCCGCCGGCGCGGGCAGCCGCGTCTGCGTCCAGGCTACGCCGCGGCGCGCATTCGCCCCTGCCCCCCCTGCCCGGTCGCAGCCGCCTGCACAAAGCCCAGTGCCGGGGGCCAAACGGGCGTCCCGACACAGGCCCGTTCAAGCGACCAGGCGAAAGGTTCGCGCGCCGTGCGCCCGCTAGTTGTAGTCGTCCAGGTCCAGATACTGCGACGTGTAGTTCGGCCACAGCTTGCCGGAGCAAAGGATCGCGTCGGCACCCTTGCCGTTGTTGGTGGAGATCGTGGTGCGCTTGCGCTCGGCCTTCGGTCCGACCTTGTCGACCGCCACGACGTGGAAGTAGAGCGAGGCATGTTCCTGGAAGTAGAAGCTCCACACGCCCTGGCGGCGCCGTGCGATCACCTGGCCCGCGCCTACCTGCGGCCCCAATATCTCGTTCCTGGACTGGTCGGTCAGCCGGATGTGATAGCGCCGATGGGTAAACGGGCCCGTCTCGACGCGATTGCCCTTGACGGACTGGTTGGCGATGCCATTGACCGCCATCTTCGCGCCATCGGAGTAGTTGACCTGGCGGATCGGTCCGTCCGGCGGGGCGCCGCGGTTGTCGCTGTAGTTCTGGAACTGGGAGCGGGTCGGGCCCGCCGGCATGGCGAAGCCGACGTTCCCAGCCTGCTCGGCCTGCAGGAACCGGGCATGCAGCTTGTCGACCCGGTCCTTCATCTTGTCCTGGCGCAGGTTCGCCGCCTTGTCCTTGCAGTTCGAATGCGAGCAATACGGGGACGCCGTGGCCCCGAAGACCTCGAACGTGCAGCCGTCCTGCGCAGCGGTGATCGCGAACACCTCCGCGAGCCCGTCCTGCGCCTGGCTGGGCAGCTTCACGCCGCGCGCGTTGCCCTCGCGATAGGGGATGAGGTACATCGGCACGCCGGTGTGGCTGCCGTCGTCGGGACCGATTTCGACTTTCACGCGGTCGCGCGAGAAACCGAAGATGTCGGTATTCCTGCCGGCCAGATCCACGTTGAAATAGGCATGTACCAGCGGCGCGGCGAGCATCACTTCCGTATGGCGGTTGCCGTAATTGAAGCCGTTCCCTTGCAGGTATTGCTGTACCGTGCCGCCGCCGCGGGCGGCGTTGGAATCCGCGCCGTAGCACAGCGTGATGTAGGTGCGCATGTATTCTTCGATGTCGTGCAGCAGCAGGTCTCTCGGGGCCGTCGGCATAGCGTTTTTTCTCCGTCAATCACTTTGATCCGCTGAAGACCCACGTTTCTTCAGCCTTTTTGCGGCCGGCATGGCTCGCCATGAAGACCGAATCGCTTCGCAACAGGATCGTCTCGTCGCCCATCAGGTTGAGCAGGTTGGTCCGGAACTGCTCCTTGCTCGCCTTGGGCTGGTCGAACAGCAGATTCCCGAGATAGAGCTCGATGTTGCTGGCGTAGATGACGCCGACACCCTCGCCGCCGAGCGTGTCGCGGATCTTCGCGACCACCCCGTCACGGGACAGGTCGTCATGGAGGTACTTGATGTGCGGCAGCCGCGCCTTGAGCGATTCGAAGCTGCCCGTCTCGATGAGGCGGAGGAATCTCTTGGCGCTCTCGGGCGTGCACTCGTGGTTGATCGTCGCGTGCCACTCCTGGGCATCGGCGGCTTTGCTGGCCCAGTTGAAAATCAGCTTGAGCAGTTCGATGCGGGCGAGCGCGATGTCGACGATCAGCACCTGCGTCGTGATCGTCGGCGCCATCGCCACGCGCACCGCTTCGGAGTTGGCGACGGTAACGACGGCTCCGGTCCGCGAGCCTTCGGCCATCAACACCGGCAGCTGGTTGTTGACCCGGGCGCCGACCAGGTCCGAAGCGATGATTTTGCTCAGATCCCACATGGCTTGAACCTTCGGCTCAGCGATAAGGCGCGTTGACCAAGAACTGCCGGGCCGTCGCGTAGTTGATCATCGGCGGATGGCCGAAACCGACCGGCGGCACGTAGCCCACGGCGTAGTCGTCGATCGAGCAGCCGTGCTTGCGGAGCAGGTAGACCGCCTTGAGCAGGCAGGAGAGGTCGGGCATGTAGTGGCCGCTGTGGTTGTCCACCTTCACCAGTCGGTGCGACATGCCGATGGTCATCATGCCGGCGCATATCAGCCCCTTTCCGGCGGGGATGGTCGAGTGATGGACCTCCCGCTCGTCGGTGGGATCCTGTTCAATGGCGAAGAAACTGCCGTCGACCGTGATCACGTAGATGTAGGTGCCGGGCTCGAGCCCGTCGCTCGGCCGTGCGAACGGACGATTCTTCCAGTGCACGCTTCCGCCCAGGAAGCAGATTTCCTGCGCGCCACGCTCCGAGTCGGCGAGGTACCGGGTCTGACGCAAGCCTGGCCGCTCCTCGCCACGGTAATGCACGCCCATCATCGCCTGGGTGCGTTCGTACGGGCGGCCGAAGATGTCCCGCGCCCCACCCTGGCTCCGCCACTGCATGTCATCGACGCTCTTGGCCATGTTCCTACCCGTATCCGTTGCCCTACTTGTCGTCACGCGGTTCCGATGGACGCCTTCGGTCTTCCGCCGGTGGCCGCGTAGCTGTCCGCCCGACCACGTGCCTGCTGGCCGGAACGCGCCACCAAAGCCGGGCGGGCAACGCGTCCTTCGTGCCCCGGCTCAGGCGAATGCGTACGAGAACTCGCCGTCCTTCGCACCCACCTGCACGCCGCTGATAGGCCTGCCGTCGATCATCCGGTTGAGGAACTCCCGCGAGATGTCCGGCAGCATGGTGTTGGTCAGGATGGCATCGATCATGCGGCCGCCCGATTCGCTCTCGGTGCAACGGCTGACCACCAGCCTGACCACGTCCTCGCCGTACTCGAACGGGATGCGGTAGCGCGCCTCGATGCGCTTCTTGATGCGGTTGAGCTGCAGCTTGACGATCTCGCCCAGCATCTTTTCGCTCAGCGGGTAATACGGAATCGTCACCAGGCGGCCGAGCAGCGCCGGCGGGAACACCTTCAGCAGCGGCTCGCGCAGGGCCTTGGCGATGCCTTCGGGCTCGGGCATCAGTTCCGGATCCTGGCACAGGCCGGCGATCAGGTCGGTGCCGGCGTTGGTGGTGAGCAGGATCAGGGTGTTCTTGAAGTCGATCTGGCGACCTTCGCCGTCTTCCATGACGCCCTTGTCGAACACCTGGAAGAAGATCTCGTGCACGTCCGGGTGGGCCTTCTCCACCTCGTCCAGCAACACCACGGAATACGGCTTGCGGCGCACCGCCTCGGTCAGCACGCCACCCTCGCCGTAGCCGACGTAGCCGGGAGGCGCACCCTTGAGCGTGGAGACGGTGTGCGCCTCCTGGAACTCGCTCATGTTGATGGTGATCAGGTTCTGCTCGCCGCCATAGAGGGCCTCGGCCAGCGCCAGCGCGGTTTCGGTCTTGCCCACGCCGGAAGTGCCGGCGAGCATGAAGACGCCGATCGGCTTGTTCGGGTTGTCCAGGCCCGCGCGGCTGGTCTGGATGCGCTTGGCGACCATCTCCATCGCGTGGTCCTGGCCGATCACGCGCTTGCCCATGATCGAGGCGAGGTTCATCACGGTCTCGAGCTCGCTCTTGACCATGCGGCCGACCGGGATGCCGGTCCAGTCCGAAACCACCGAGCCGACCGCCACGTAGTCGACGGTCGGCAGGATCAGCGGGGTTTCGCCCTGCAGTTCGGCCAGCTGCGCCTGCAGGCCCTTGAGTTCCTCCAACGCGGCGGCACGCTCCGCGTCGGTCAGCGCGGGGCTGGCCACCGCGACGGCGCCGGCCTCCGCGCTGGCGGCCTGCTCCAGCGCGCTGCCGGTGCCTTCCACCGGCGCCGCATCGCCGCGCAGGCGGGCGCGGATGGCGAGGATCTTCTCTACCAGGCCTTTTTCGACCTGCCAGTTGACCTCCAGGGTTTCCAGCCGTGCCCTGGAGACGGCGAGTTTCTCGCTGGCCGAAGCCTCGCGCTCGGTCACTTCCACGCCCACGGTCTTCTCGCGGGCGATGATCGCCAGCTCCGTTTCCAGCGCCTGGATGCGCTTGCGGGTGTCGTCCACCTCCGGCGGCACGGCGTGCTGGCTGATCGCGACGCGCGCGCAGGCGGTGTCGAGCAGACTCACCGCCTTGTCCGGCAGCTGGCGGGCGGGAATGTAGCGGTGCGACAGCTTGACCGCCGCCTCCAGCGCCTCGTCCAGGATCTGCACGCGATGGTGCTTTTCCATCACGCTGGCGACGCCGCGCATCATCAGGATGCCCTTCTCCTCGCTCGGCTCGTCGACCTGCACGGTCTGGAAGCGGCGGGTCAGCGCGGGGTCCTTCTCGATGTGCTTCTTGTACTCGGCCCAGGTGGTAGCGCCGACCGTGCGCAGGTTGCCGCGCGCGAGCGCCGGCTTGAGCAGGTTGGCGGCATCGCCCGTGCCGGCCGCGCCGCCGGCGCCGACCAGGGTGTGCGCCTCGTCGATGAACAGGATGATCGGCTTCGGAGAAGACTGCACTTCCTCGATCACCTGGCGCAGGCGGTTCTCGAACTCGCCCTTCATGCTCGCGCCGGCCTGCAGCAGGCCCACGTCGAGCGTGCGCAGCTCCACGTCCTTCAGTTGCGGCGGCACGTCGCCCTGGGCGATGCGCAAGGCAAACCCTTCGACCACCGCGGTCTTGCCCACGCCGGCCTCGCCGACCAGCATCGGGTTGTTCTGGCGGCGGCGCATGAGGATGTCGACCACCTGGCGGATCTCCTCGTCGCGGCCGACGATCGGATCGATCTTGCCGCCGCGCGCCTGCGCGGTGAGGTCGACGGTGAACTGCTTGAGCGCCTCCTGCTTGCCCATCTGCGCCGGGCCCATCGCGCCGCTGGCCTCGCCGGGCACTGCACCGCCCATCTGGAAGCCGTCGCTGGCGCCCTGCCCGTCCTCGGGCGAGCCGGACACCACTTCGGCGAACTTCTCCACCAGCGTCTCGGGCTTGATCTTGTCGAACTCGGCCGAGATGCCGATGAGCGCATTGCGCAGGTGGCGCGTGCGCAACACGCCGACCATCAGGTAGCCGGTGCGTACCTGCGCCTCGCCGAACATCAGCGTGGCGAACACCCAGCCGCGCTCCACCGCTTCCTCCACGTTGGCGGACAGGTCGGTGATGGAAGTCGAGCCGCGCGGCAGCTTGTCCAGCGCGTCGGTGACGTCGCGCGCCAGGTTCGACGGGTTGATGTTGAACTGCTTGACGATGCGGTGCAGGTCGGAGTCCTGCAGCTGCAGGATCTGGTGGATCCAGTGCACCAGTTCGACGTACGGGTTGCCCCGCAGCTTGCAGAACACGGTGGCGCTTTCGATGCCCCGATAGGCGAGCTTGTTGAGTTTCCCGAACAGGGCGCTGCGACTGATCTCGGCCATGGCTGGTCTTCCCTTAGCTTTGCTGCGGCAGCCGCGTGGCGGCCGGTGATGGTGTGCGGTATGGCGGGTCATCCCGCCGGTTTCAGTACGACCTCGTCTGCGTCGTTGCGCGCGGTCCGCTGGCCCAGCCAGGTGGTCAGCCCGAGGCGACCGCCGCGGCCCAGCCGGGTAGCGGGTACCTGGTCGCGTGCGAGCACCAGCTGCACGTCCCAGGCCTTCTCGTCGCCGACGTAACCGCGCACGGCGGCCACCAGCTGCGCGAGCGCCGCGCCGCCGGGCAGGAAGTGCTCGAACTGGCCGCGGTCCAGCGGCCCCAGGCGCAGGCGGAAGCGCTGCTGCGCGCCCCAGACGCTCTCGCCGAGCACCGCAGTACGCCCCAGGCATGCCACCTCCGCCGAGCGGCCCAGCCGCAGGTGCGCCTCTCGCGGCAGGCGCATCCATTCGGCGACGAACTCGATCACCCGCACGGGAATGGCGAAGAAGTGCTGCAGCAGGCTGCGCAGGCCTTCGGCATTGCGTGTCTGCGACACCATGCGGCCGGCGAAATGGCGCTTGTAGTCGTCCGGCAGCGCATCGCGGCCTTCCAGGCCGGGCGTGGCCATGCCGATTAGCGCGCCGGTATAGAGGCGAAAGCGGTCCTGCGCCGGACGATCGGCCTGCACGGTCGGCTGCGCATCGGCCCAGGCGCGGTAGAACAGGCTCGCCATGCGATGGTGGAAGATGTTGGCGAAGGCGATCAGAGTGGCGTCGCGCGCGTTGCGTTCGCGGTCCAGCACGTACTCGGTCAGGTGCAGCGGCAACGGCGCGTTGGCGCCGAACAGGCCGAAGAACAGCGCGTGCAGGCGTGCCGGGCGTCCCTCGGCGGCGGGCTCGAAGCGGTCGATGGCGCGTGGCGCGAATGCCAGTGACGGGGTCTGGCACAGGCGCACGAAGTCTTCCGAAGGCTTGGTCGACTCGCCCAGCCGCGGCCGCGTCGGGTGGGCGCACTCCAGCTGCCGGATCGCCTCGAAGAACTCGAAGTCTTCCGGCCGCTCCGCGAGCGCGCGCTCCAGCGCTACAGGGTCTGGCGCGTACCCAGCCGTGCCGGCCATCGGGCCACCTCGTTGCGTTCCAGGGTGCGCAGCACGGTTTCGGTGAAGGAGTTCACCGAAACGTAGCGCGCGAAGAAATGCTGCATGACCGAGCCGAGCAGGAAGGCGCCGGTGCCTTCGAAAGCACCGTCGTCGCAGGTCAAGGTGATCTCCAGCCCGCGGCCGAAGCTGATCGGCCCGGGCACCGGGATGCGCCGCACGATCGGCTGCGAGGCCACCGCCTTGATGCCTTCGATCTGCCGCCGCGCGCCCGAGTCGAATTCGTCGCAGTACAGCGTGAGCATCTCGCGCAGCGCGGCGGCGCCATCGGCGTTGCCCTCCCCCAGCAGTGAGACGTAGTTGAGCTGCAGGTGGCTGATCAGCCGCCAGGCGGTCTCGCCGCCGGCGACCGGCGCGCGCGGCTTGGTCGGTCCGGCCACGCAGCGCACCGATTCCACCGGCGCGCCCACCTCCAGCGTGAAGTCGGTGCTCGCCTTGCCTACCGGCATCTGCAGCGGCAGGTCGCGGTTGGTGCACATCAGCTGCATGCCGACCTGGCGCAACCGGCTGGCGTACGGCGCCTCGTTGGCGTCGACCAGCGCGATGAACAGCTCGCTGCCCACGTAGCTGGAGCGTGCGCCCTGCAGCTTCTGCCGCGCGGACAATTGGCGCGGCTCGCGGCGCACCGTGTAGAAGGCACCATGGCCGCTTTGCCAGGTGCGCTCGTCGCAGCCGTAGAACGGCTGGAATTGCTGCTCGGGCTCCTGGCTGTCGCCGAAGCCCTCGACCTGCCCGATCGAGTGGATCTCGAAATCCATCGGCCGGGTGCGGTCGGCGAGCACGTGGTATTCGGTCTTGCCCTGCTGCAGGTGGATGCGATCGGCGCGGCGCGAAAACAGGTTGATCGCCGGTGTGCAGAACAGCCGGAAGTTGCTCGCGTCCACCGCGTTGTGCAGCCGGCTGACGCTGCGGTCGAACAGCACGACGATCTCGAACTCGTTGCCCGGTACGTGCGCGAGCGCCTGGCGCAGCCCGGTGAACGTGGCGAACAGGAACCGCTCCGGGCAGGCGAAGTACTCCTGCAGCAGCCGGTAGCCGCTGAAGGAACGGCCGCCGTAGGGAATCATCGCCTCGTCGTCGGCAAAGCCCTTGGGACGGATGCTGGCCGCATCCAGCCAGGTGCCGGCCATGCCGTCGCCGCCCTTGGCGCGCACCGCCACGCCGACGGCATTGCCCAGCAGTTGCTCGTACAGCCGCTTGGGCAGCTCGTCGGCGCCGGCGAGGAAGACCGGCAGCTCGTCCATCGCCAGCTGGTTCGCCTGTGCGCCGGCGGTGACCGCGAATTTCAGCCGCAGGCCCGCGCGCACGGTGCGGTCGGCGGGAATGGACACGCCCGCGGCGGCGATCGCGGCCGGCGTGTCGAAATATTTCGCCTCGGTGAGCCTCAGCGGCCACAGGCTGACGTCGTGCGCCGTGCGGTACTCGCACGCGGTGCGGTCGTCGCGGCCGGCGAGGCTGCGCAGTGCGGTATGGCGCGGCACGACATGGCCGGCGACCAGCGCGCTTTCCTTCAGGTCTGCCGCCATCTCCACCACGGCCATCGAGGGCACCGGGACGAGGTAGTGCGGGTAGACCATTTCCATCAGGTGCTGGGTGAACACCGGTTGCTGCGCGTCGAGCTTCAGCTGCACGCGCGCGGCGAGGAAGGCGAAACCCTCCAGCAGGCGCTCGACGTAGGGGTCGGCGCACTCGAAACCCTCCAGGCCGAGCCGGCCGGCGATCTTCGGATACTCGCGCGCGAACTCGCCGCCCATCTCGCGGACGTGCTGCAACTCCCGGTTGTAGTAGCGGAGCAGGCGCGGGTCCATGGCCTTCAGCCCAGGCTCTCGGAGACGCTGAAGCGGCCGGTCTCCAGGTCCACCTCGGTCTTGAGGTAGAGGTTCAGCGGGATGGGCTGGGCCCACATTTCCGATTCGATGTTGAACACCAGCGATTGCTGGTCCATGCGCTTGGTGTTGGTATTGACCGCGACGCGAAGCGTGCTGCCGGTGAGGCGCGGCTCGAACGCCAGCAACGCCTCGCGCAGCTGGCGTTGCAGCACGCTGGCATCGACTCCGGCCAGCGCCATGCCGGTCAGGTCGGGGATGCCGAAGTTGAGCACCGAGCGGGCCACCTCGGGGTAATCGTCCAGCTCGACGCCGCTGCCCAGGCTGACGCAGTTGAGCAGCCATGAGATGTCGCGCGCCACGCAGTCGCGCAGCCGCGTGGCCGAGATCACCCGCTTCTCGCGGCTCTCCTCCTGCTTGCCGGGCTCCTCGTCGGTGAGCCGGTCCAGCAGCGAAGGCTGCAGGCGTTCCTGGGTGGTCAGCTCGGCCATGACTCGGCCGCTTCGCCCGGGTCATGGTGGAAAACGAGGGTGCGGATGTCCAGCAACGGATACTCGCCGGCGTCGGTGGCCAGCATGCGCTGGCCGCAGCCCACGCAAGGCCCGCCCTCGAGCTCGTGCCAGTCCGTGCGGCGCCCCAGCACCACGTCGGCGTCGGACGAATGTTCCGAGCCCGGGTAGCGGCACGGCACGAAGCCCACCGACTGGCCGCCGTTGATCCAGGTCACCTGCACGGGCGCCCAGACCTTGTCGCGCAGGTCGCTGGGCGCTTCGAAGTAAAGCTGCTTCAGGCGCGCGAACGGCACCCAGGCATAGCCGCCGTTGACGACCATCTCCAGGCAGGGGCCGAAGCGCGGATCGGCATCGGCGATCCATTCGAACGGTTCGCCATTGATCTGGCCGGCTACCGCCGGCGCCTGCTCGAAGGCCTGTTCGCGCAACGGCGTGGCCTGCGCGTGCCGCCCCTGCGCATCCAGCCTGAGCGCCTGCAGCAGCAGCGCGAGCCACTGCGCCGGCTCGCCCACCACCGAGGGCATGCGTTCGCCGGACAGCACGTGGATGCGCATCAGTTCGCCCTTGAGGGCCTGCGCGTAGGCGCCGGCCATGAGGGCGTTGTTCACGTCCAGTTCGCCGCTGACCTTCAGCTGCGTCTGGGCCCGTTCCCACTGGCCCAGCAGGGCCAGCAACTGGAACAGGAAAACCCGGCAGCGCGCGTCCGCCGGGTTGTTGCGCACCTGCGAGGTCAGGCCCTGCAGCGCCTCGTCCAACCGTCCTTCCTTGAGCATGTTCTCGGGTGTCATGGCTTGGGCTCTGACGATCTTCAGGGGTCGGGACGAGGAACTGCGGGGTTCGCGGGTCAGGCCTTCGATCAGGCCTTGGCCACGCCCTGGATGTCGTAGGTGAATTCCTTCGCACCGCCCTTGGCGCCGCCCTTGTCGTCCTGCGGCTGGAACGAGTACTTGAACTTGCCGAAGTGCAGGGTGACGTTCTCGGTCAGGCGGTCCTCGCCACCGCTGCCGCCCGTGGAGACGGAGGTGACCAGCACGCCCTCGGACAGCTCGATGGTGAGGAAGTCGGTCTGCTCGCCGGTGGCGTTGGTGATGTAGATCCAGGCCTGGTCGACGCGGCCGCCGGTGCAGCAGGCGTCCAGCAGCGCGTTGGAGCAGCCGTCGACGAACTTGGTGATGGAGATGTCCTGCACGTGCGCCTTGCCGCCGCTGGCCGAGCCCGCGCCGGTGTGCAGGTCGCCGCTGTTGCTCACGCCCCACGACCACGCAAGGATCGGCACCTCGCCCTTGTGCTTCTTGTGGTTGGACGCGCCTTCGATCTTGACCTTGCCGGCGCCGAACTTGATGTGCATGTCGAATGCCATGAACCCTTCTCCCTACGTCTCGTGTTGATGTTCGATATCGCCGGCGGGACCTTGCGCCCCTGTGGCCGGTCGCCCTTGCGGGTACGGTTGCTGCTTCGCCTCGGCGCACGGAAGCCGTGCCGGCGGCCCGAAGCGGGCGCCGCCGGCCGGTCGTGCCCTCAGGCCTTGGCCGCGGACGGCAGGCGCGAGACCAGCCGCAGCGAAACGGTCAGGCCCTCGAGCTGGTAGTGCGGCTTGAGGAAGAACTTGGAGGTGTAGTAGCCCGGTGCGCCCTCGACTTCCTCCACCACCACCTCGGCGGCCGACAGCGGCTTGCGCGCCTTGGTTTCTTCGCTGGAGTTGGCCGGATCGCCGTCGACGTACTGCATGACCCAGTTGGTCAGCCAGTTCTGCATCTGCTCGCGGTCGCTGAAGGAGCCGATCTTGTCGCGCACGATGCACTTGAGGTAATGCGCGAAACGGCAGCAGGCGAACATGTACGGCAGGCGGCAACCGAGCGCGGCGTTGGCGGTCGCGTCCGGATCCTCGTACTCCTCCGGCTTGGCCAGCGACTGCGCGCTGATGAAGGCGGCCATGTCCGAGTTCTTGCGATGCACCAGCGGCATCAGGCCCATCTTGTCCAGCTCCGCCGAGCGGCGGTCGGTGATGGCGATCTCGGTGGGGCACTTCATGTCCACGCCGCCGTCGTCGGTCGGGAACGTATGCACCGGCAGGCCCTCGACCGCGCCACCGGACTCGATGCCGCGGATGCGCGAGCACCAGCCATAAGCCTTGAAGGAGCGATTGATGTTGACCGCCATGGCGTAGGCGGCGTTCTGCCAGGTGTACTTGGACGAGTCGGCGCCGGAGGTGTCTTCCTCGAAATCGAATTCCTCCACCGGATTGGTGGTCGCTCCATACGGCAGGCGGGCCAGCGTGCGCGGCATGGTCAGCGCCAGGTACTTGGCGTCGTCCGATTCGCGCAGCGAGCGCCAGGAGGCGTAGTCGGGCGTGGAGAACACCTTGGCCAGGTCACGCGGGTTGGACAGCTCGCCCCAGCTCTCCATGCCCATCAGGCTGGAGTTGGCCGCGGCGATGAACGGCGCGTGCGCGGCGGCGGCCACCTGCGCGATGCCTCCCAGCAGCTCCACGTCCGGCGGACTGTGGTCGAAGTAGTAGTCGCCGACCAGGCAGCCGTAGGGCTCGCCGCCGAGCTGGCCGTATTCCTCTTCGTACATCTTCTTGAAGATCGGGCTCTGGTCCCAGGCGGTGCCCTTGTAGCGCTTGAGCGTCTTGCCCAGCTCCTTCTTGGAGATGTTCATGACGCGGATCTTCAGGAGCTGGTCGGTCTCGGTGTTGTTGACCAGGTGGTGCAGGCCGCGCCAGGCGCTTTCCAGCTTCTGGAAATCGGCGTGGTGCATGATCTGGTTGATCTGCTCGCTGAGCTTGCGGTCGATCTCGGCAATGTAGGCGTTGATCGTCTGCGCGACGTCGTCGGACACGACGTCGGACTTGCTCAGCACCTGTTCGGCCAGCGTGCGGACCGCCGACTCGACCTCTTCCTTGGCGCGCTCGCTCTTGGGCTTGAACTCGCGGCTCAGCAGTGCGGCGAAGTCGCCGGCATCGAGGGTTTCGGTGGCTTGCCCGCGTTCGGCAACGGTCTCGGTGGACATGTGTGCTTACTCCGCGTCGGTGGGCTTGGCAGCCGAAACGAGCGACTGCAGCAGGGCCGGATCGTTGATCGCCTGGGCGATCAGCTTCTCGGCGCCGGCCTTGCCGTCCATGTAGGTGTTGAGGTTGGCCAGCTGCGTGCGCGCTTCCAGCAGCTTGGCGACCGGGGCGACCTTGCGCGCCACCGCGGCGGGCGAGAAGTCGTCCATGCTCTCGAAGGTGATGTCGACGTTGAGGTTGCCCTCGCCGGTGAGCGTGTTGGGCACCGCGAAGGAGACGCGCGGCTTCATCGACTGCAGGCGGCTGTCGAAATTGTCCACGTCGATCTCCAGCGCCTTGCGCTCTTCGATCGCGGGCAGTTCGGCGTTGTTCGCGCCGGACAGGTCGGACATCACGCCCATCACGAAGGGCACCTGCACCTTCTTCTGCGCGCCGTAGACCTCGACGTCGTACTCGATCTGCACCCGCGGCGCGCGGTTGCGCGCAATGAACTTCTGACTGCTTTGCTTGGCCATGCGGCTGTCTCCTGGGACTTGAGGTCTTCCGGTTGGAACGCGACGCCTGAGGGCGCGCAGCGCGACACGGGGTCGCGGCGCAGGCGCGCTCACACGTCCCTGCAGCGCATCGGACCGGCACGACGGCCGCGCAACGGAGGTTCCGCGGGTCGCTTCGGACGGGCGTGGCAAAGGGCGGGCTGAACGCCTCCCCACTGTTCTAGTGCGTGGAGCCCTTCACGGATCGGCCACGTGGGCGAGCGTCGCGTTCAGGATTCGTTCACGGACGAAGCGCCGCGACATTGGCCCGCGAAGGGCCGTACTTCAGCCCTGCAGCTCCCGCTGCAGCCAGGCTCGCGCCAGCCGCCACTCGCGTTGCACGGTGGTGGCCGAAATACCCAGGGCGATGGCGATCTGTTCGGCGCTCAGGCCGACGAAGAAACGCATGGAGACGATGCTGGCCTGGCGCGGGTCGATCTGTTCCAGCGCGTCGAGCGAGTCGAGCAGGGCGACATAGTCGACCTCGGGCATCAGCGAGCCGGAGATCTCCGACAGCTCGATGCGATCGCAGTCCTGCGGGCGCTTCGCCGCCTGCCGGCGGCGGGCCGAGTCCACCAGCACCTCGCGCATCGCGCGCGCGGCCACGCCGAGCAGGTGGCCGCGGCTTTCCCACTGCGGCGGACAGTGGCTGCCGAATACCTTGATGTAGGCCTCGTTGACCAGCGCGGTGGCGCTCAAGGTGCGCTCGCTGGTGTTGCGGCGCAGCTGCGCGCCGGCCAGCCGGTGCAGCGCCGCATACATCTGGCGCAGTGCCTCCTCCAGCGCGGCGGCATCGCCGGCCTGCGCCGAATGCAGCAGCCGTGTCACGTCGACACTGGTGTTCACAGAGCCTTGGATCCCTTTCGGCCGGACGGCCAACCCCGAAAAAAGTATAGGCCATAGATGCCGGCGAGACAGGAACCGGCCGCCGTTTCCGCACTACGGGGCTGGCTGGATCGCCCTGCTAAACTCGATCGCATGCTCAAGATCGACACCCATGCGCACGTCCTGCCCCGCGACTGGCCCAACCTGGCGGCAAAGTACGGCAACGACCGTTTCCCGGTGATGACGCATACCGACGGCCGGCACCGCATCTACAAGGACGGCAAGTTCTTCCGCGAGGTGTGGGATTCGGCCTTCGACCCGCAGACGCGCATCGACGACTACGCCCGCTTCGGCGTGGACGTGCAGGTGATCTCCACCGTTCCTGTGCTGTTTTCCTACTGGGCCCCCGGCTACCAGGCGCTGGAGCTGCATCGCCACCTGAACGACCACATGGCGCAGATGTGCCGCGACTACCCGCGCCATTACGCGGGCATCGGCACGGTGCCGCTGCAGGCGCCCGAACTGGCCATACGCGAGCTGGAACGCTGCATCGACGAGCTGGGCCTGCAGGGCGTGCAGATCGGCTCGCACTGCAACGACTGGAACCTGGACGCGCCGGAGCTGTTCCCGTTCTTCGAGGCGGCGGCGGATCTTGGCGCGGCGATCCTGGTCCATCCCTGGGACATGATGGGCACCGCCACCATGCCCAAGTACTGGATGCCCTGGCTGGTCGGCATGCCGGCCGAGCAGTCGCGCGCCGGCTGCTGCCTGGCCTTCGGCGGCGTACTGGAACGGCTGCCGAAGCTGCGCGTCATGCTGGCCCACGGCGGCGGCAGTTTTCCCTGGTCGATCGGGCGCATCGAACACGGCTTCCGCATGCGGCCGGACCTGGTGGCCACCGACAACCCGCGCAACCCCCGCGAATACCTCAGGCGGCTCTACTTCGACTCCTGCGTGCACGACGAGCGGGCGCTGCGCTATCTCCTGGATGTGACCGGCGTCGACCGCGTGATGCTGGGCACCGACTATCCTTTCCCGCTGGGCGAGCAGGAGCCCGGCAGCGGCATCGAGGCGTTGGGCCTACCCGAGGACGACCGTGCGCGGCTGTTCCACGGCACCGCGCTGGAATGGCTGGGCCTGCCCCTGCAGCGTTTTACCCACCAGGTACCCACTACGGAGCGTCCATGACTCTGACCCGAAGCCTCTTCCTAGCCACTGCCTTGCTGCTGGCCGGCACCACGTACGCCACCGACGTCAGCATGGCCGGCGGCAGCGTGGGCTTCAGCACGCCCGATGGCTGGGTCACCATCATGGAAACCCAGGGCGACCCGGAAGTGCGCGTGTTCCAGGTCCCCGATCCCTCGCCCACCGCCGCCCGTAGCCTGGCCCGCGTCACCGTCACGGTGAAGCAGGTGGGCGACCTGGCCGCATTCGAAAAGTACGTCGCCGGCGCCACCCAGCGGGCGAAGTCGCTGACCGGCTACCAGGCCGCCGGCAATCCCGACGGCCCCAACAGTTACGCATATACCGCGAACGAGAACGGCGCGCCGTACCGTTACAGCGAGCGCTACTGGTTCGCGAACAACCATGCGATCCAGCTGCGCTGCGCGCGACCGGAACGCAGCGAGGCGGGTGCCGCCTGGGTTGCCGGCTTCGACAAGGGTTGCGCTGCCGTCGCCGCCAGCCTGGCCCGTTGAGCCCCGTCCCGTGACCGCATACCAGCCCACCGCGGCATGGGCCGCCGCCGCGGATGAAGCCGATCCGCTGCGCGCGTTCCGCGACGAGTTCCTGATTCCTCCGCACGAAGGCCGCGATGCGCACTACTTCTGCGGCAACTCGCTGGGCCTGCAGCCGCGTGCGGTGCGCGGGGCGGTCGCCGCGGAACTGGACTACTGGGGCGAACTGGCGGTGGAAGGCCACTTCAAGGGCCGCCTGCCCTGGATGGACTACCACGAGTTCGTGCGCGACGACCTGGCGCTGGTGGTCGGCGCGCAGCCATCCGAAGTGGTGGCGATGAACACCCTGGGCGTGAACCTGCACCTGATGATGGTGAGCTTCTACCGTCCCACCTCCAACCGCCACGCGATCCTGATCGAAGCAGGTGCCTTTCCCACCGACCGCTACGCGGTGGAGTCGCAGATCCGCTACCACGGCTACGACCCGGCTACTGCGCTGATCGAGGTGGAAGGGGACGAACCCAACGGCACGGTGTCCGAAGCGGCCTTCGAGCGCGCGCTGGCCGAGCACGGCGCGCGCACGGCCCTGGTGATGCTGCCTGGCGTGCAGTACCGCACCGGCCAGGCCTTCGACCTCAAGGCCATCGCGCGACTGGCGCATGCGCAGGGTTGCCAGGTCGGCTTCGACCTGGCTCACGCGGTCGGCAACCTGCCGCTGCAACTGCATGACAGCGACGCCGACTTCGCCATCTGGTGCAGCTACAAATACTTGAACGCCGGCCCGGGGGCGGTGGGCGGGGCCTTCGTGCACGAGCGCCACGCGCGCGCGGCGCTGCCGCGCTTCGCCGGCTGGTGGGGCCACGACAAGGCCACCCGCTTCCAGATGGGGCCGCAGTTCATGCCCACGCCCGGCGCGGACGGCTGGCAGCTGTCCAACCCGCCGATCCTGGCGCTGGCGCCGCTGCGCGTGTCGCTGGAAGTCTTCCGGCGCGCCGGCATGGACCGCCTGCGCGAAAAGTCGCTGCGCCTCACCGGCTACCTCGAGTGGCTGGTGCACACCCAGCTGGCCGACATGCTGGAGATCGTCACTCCCGCCGAGCCGGCGCGCCGGGGCGCACAGCTGTCGATACGCGTGCTCGGCGGCCGCGCCCGCGGGCGGGCGCTGTTCGAGCACCTGATGGCGCACGGCGTCATCGGCGACTGGCGCGAACCGGACGTCATCCGCATCTCGCCCGCGCCGCTCTACAACCGCCACGCCGATTGCCTGGCCTTCGCCCAGGAGGTACGGCGCTTCGCCGCCTGACGAGGAGCGCCGCTTCCGCCGGTTCATTCCGGCTTGATCGCGCACGCGCCATGGTGGTCCTCCCTGCTCCACCGGAGAACCGCCATGAGAAACGACGCCCCTGCCGACGACGCCGACCTGCGCAAACTCGCCGAACTCATCGACGACATCGAAGTGGCGATGCTCACCACCCAGGCGGCCGACGGCTCGCTGGTGAGCCGCCCGCTGCAGACGCTAAAACTCACCGCCGAAGGCGATCTGGTGTTCTTCACCGCCGCCGACAGCGCCAAGGTCCACCAGCTTACCAATGACCTGGACGTGAACCTCGCCTACGCCAACCACGACGACAAGCGCTACGTTTCGGTGCGCGGACGGGCGCGCATCGACCGCGATCCCGCACTGGTCGACGAGTTGTGGACGCCGGCGCAGAACGTGTACTTCTCCGGCAAGGACGACCCCAACCTGGCGGTGCTGCGCGTGCGCGTGCGCGATGCCATGTACTGGGAGTCGGCGGGCAATTTCGCCGAGCGCGCACTGGATTTCGCCCGCGGCATGTGGAGCGAGCAGCCACACGACCTGGGTACGCGCGGCCACCTGCACGGCTGACCCGCAGGGTGGGCTTCAGCCCACCTGTCCTCGCGGAGATGGTGGGCTGAAGCCCACCCTAGACGGCGTCGAACCGCTCGCGCAGCAGATCCAGCCGCAGGTCGCCCGAAGCCCCGGGCGAGGCGCGTTCGGCCAGGCTGCGTTCCGGCGTGCGGCCCTCGCCGGCCGTGGCCGCCGTCGCGGCGGCGGCGCGGTAGGCATCGCGGAACGGCACGCCGGCGGCGGCCTGCTCGATCGCCACGTCGGTGGCGTACAGCGCCGGTTCGATTGCCGCTCGCATGGCCGCCTCGTTCCAGCGCATGCGGGCGA
>NZ_JABFWW010000155.1 GCF_013362045.1 Frateuria sp.
GCGCGACCACCATGATCTGTTTCTGGGTGAGGCCCGGCGCACCGCCCTCGCTCAGCACCGAGTCGAGGTTCAGGCGCAGGTCCTTGGCGTAGTCGGGCAGCTGACTCTTGAGGTCGGCAAGGCTCATGGGACACCTACTTGGATTCGGAAAAGGGCCGGCGGCGAAGGGGGGCCGCCGGCTGGGAAACCCGCGCGCCCTGCGGGGGGAGGGAGGTGGGCGCGCGGGGTACTGCGGGGTGGAACGGACGATCAGGCGACCTTGAGGGTCTCTTCGCCCTGGTGCCAGTTGCAGGGGCACAGCTCGTCGGTCTGCAGCGCGTCGAGCACGCGCAGCACTTCCTGCGGATTGCGGCCGACCGAGCCGTCGGTCACGTAGACGAAGCGGATCACGCCTTCCGGATCGACCAGGAAGGTCGCGCGCTGCGCCACGCCGTCGGAGGTCAGGATGCCCAGCGCATTGCTGAGGTCCTTCTTGATGTCGGCCAGCATCGGGAACTTCAGGTCGCGCAGGTCCTTGTGGTCCTTGCGCCAGGCCAGGTGCACGAACTCGGAGTCGGTGCTGGCGGCGAGCACCTGGCAATCGCGGTCGGCGAACTGCTCGTTCACGTCCGAGAAGCCCTTGATCTCGGTCGGGCAGACGAAGGTGAAGTCCTTCGGATAGAAGAACACGCACAGCCACTTGCCCTTGTAGGTGTTGTTGTCGATGGTGGTGAAGGCCTTGTCCAGGTTCTCGATCGAGACGGTGGCAGGGACGCTGAACTGGGGGAACTTGTCGCCGATGGTGAGCATGGGCCTCTCCTTAGAAGTGCGGGTGATGGAACGTTGATCAGTGCGGGATCGGTTAAAGCATCATGGGCGCCGTGGATGACGCGTCATGGAGGCAAGGTTACGCACCGCCCTGGCATTGTTCAAATTGATTGTTGCCATCAGACTCATAGATGCAGCCTATCGGAGTGAGCCATGAACCTGCGCGACCTCACTTATCTAGTCTCGCTGGCCGAGCACCGCCATTTCGGCCGCGCGGCCGAGGCCAGCTTCGTCAGCCAGCCCACCCTGTCCACGCAGATCAAGAAGCTGGAGGACGAGCTGGGCGTAGCGCTGGTCGAGCGCACGCCGCGCAAGGTGCTGCTCACCGAAACCGGCCGCGAGATCGCCCGCCGCGCGCGCGGCGTGCTGGCCGAGATCGAGGAGATCAAGGCGATCGCCCAGCGCACGCGCGATCCGGAGGCGGGCCGGCTGCGCCTGGGCGTGTTCCCCACGCTGGGCCCCTACCTGCTGCCGCACCTGGTGCCGCGCGTGCGCCAGCGCTTCCCGCGCCTGGAGCTGCTGCTGATCGAGGAGAAGACCGAGCAGGTGATCCGCATGCTGCGCGAGGGTTCGCTCGACGTGGGCATCCTCGCCCTGCCGATCCACGAGGAAAGCCTGCACGCGGAGTTCCTGTTCGAGGAGCCCTTCGTGCTGGCGGTGCCGGACGACCACCCGCTGGCCCGGCGCAAGACGCGGCTGAAGCTCGCGGACCTTTCGGACGAAAGCCTGCTGCTGCTGGAGGACGGCCACTGCATGCGTGACCAGGCGCTGGAGCTGTGCCAGCTGGCCGGCGCCGGCGAGAAGGTGGGCTTCCGCGCCACCAGCCTGGAGACGCTGCGGCAGATGGTGGCTGCGAACGTCGGAATCACGCTATTGCCCACGCTGGCGATCAAGCCGCCGGTGGCGCGCACCGACAACGTGCAGCTGCTGGAATTTGCCGGACATGCGCCGAGCCGGCGCATCGCACTGGTGTGGCGCAAGAGCTCCTCGCTGGGCCCCTTCCTCGAGCGCTTCGCCGGGGTGGTGCGCAGCCTGCCGGCGGAATTGCTCAAGCCGGAACTGGGCGAACCGGCAAACGGTGGGCGACGCAAGCGCGCGTAGCTCGTGGGACGTAGCAGGAAGCCGCCCTACTTCCGCGTCAACGACGCCATGCGCTGCGCGTCGGCCAGCACGCCGTGGAGGATGCGCAGCTCGCGCTCGTCCGGCTGCGCGCGCTGGAACAGCCGGCGCAGGCGCAGCATGATCGTGGTCGGCTCGCGCCCCTTGTGGAACTCGATGTCGTCCAGCGTCTGCGCCAGGTGCTCGAAGAAGCGCTCCATGCACGCGGCGTCTGCCGGCGGCTCGTCGTGCTCCGGCGGCGCCGGCAGCGCGTCGCCGAGCATGGCGAGGCGTTGTTCGTAGGCCATCACCTGCACCGCCTGGGCCAGGTTGAGCGAGCTGTAGTCGTCCACGCTGGGAATGCGCACCATCGCGTGGCAGCGCGCCAGTTCCTCGTTCTCCAGTCCGGTGCGCTCGTTGCCGAACACCAGCGCCACCTGCTCGCCGCGCGCGGCGGCCGCCAGCGCCTGCGCGGCGCCCTCGCGCGGGGTCAGCTCGGCCAGGTTGACGCCACGCCGGCGCGCCGACAGGCCCAGCGCGAAGGTCGCCCCCGCCAAGCCATCCACCAGCGTGTCGTGCACCTTCGCCTCGGCCAGCACGCTTACCGCGTTGGCCGCCAGCGCATCGGCCTCGCGGCTGGGGAAATCCGCCGGCGCCACCAGCTCCAGCCGCGTGAAGCCCATCGTGCGGATCGCCCGCGCGGCGCTGCCGATGTTGCCGGGGTGCGAAGTGCGCACCAGCACGAAGCGGAAAAGCTTGGCGAGATCGGCGAGGTCGGTCATGGCGGCGAACGGCGGGGAACGATCGCCAAGCATAGCCGCCCGGGACGCCCCGGCGGCCCCTCTGCTAGAATCGCCCGCCGCATACCGTTCTTTTTCCCAAGCCGACCATGCCAAGACCCGCCGTCACCATCGCGGCACGTGCCGCGCGCGCCGCAGGCAACGTGATCCTGCGCTACATGAACCGCATCGACGGCCTGCACGTGGTCGAAAAGCAGCGCATGGACTTCGCCTCCGAGGTCGACCGGCTGGCCGAGGCCGAGATCGTCAAGGAACTGCGCCGCGCCTACCCCGACCATGCCATCCTCGCCGAGGAAGGCGGTGCGACCGGCAAGAACCCGCTCACCTGGGTGATCGATCCGCTGGACGGCACGCACAACTACCTGCGCGGCATCCCGCACTTCTCCGTGTCGATCGCCTTGGTCGAGAAGGGGGTGCCGGTCTACGGCGTGGTGTTCGACCCGTTGCGCGACGAACTGTTCACCGCCAGCAAGGGCGACGGCGCCTACTTGAACGACCGGCGCATCCGCGTCTCCAAGCGCGAGAACCTGGGCGGCGCGATGATCGCCACCGGCTTCCCCTACCGCCAGCGCGAGCATCTGGATGCCCAGCTGGCGATGACCCGCGCGATCCTCGGCCAGGCCGAGGACATCCGCCGCTCCGGCTCCGCCGCGCTGGACCTGGCCTACACTGCCGCCGCGCGCTACGACGGCTACTTCGAGATCGGCCTCAAGCCCTGGGACATGGCCGCCGGCGTGCTGCTGGTGCACGAGGCGGGCGGCCGCTACGGCGATTTCGCCGGCCGCGACGGCATGCCCGCCAGCGGCAATCTGATCGCCGCCAACCTCAATGTGGCCAAGGCGATGACCGACGCCATCGGCGCGCAGGCCACGCCGGCGCTGCTCAAGGCCTGAGCCCGGCAGGGCCATGGCGACAAGGGCGCCTGCGGGCGCCCTTTGCTTTTGCGCGCACCACGCCCTTGCCGGCCAATCGGCATCCACCCGCATGCCTGGGTACCAGGCGGACGCTGCTGTAGATCTTTCCAGCCGAAGCTTTTTTTTCAGCGTCGCCGGCGTCCCGCTTCGCTGCACGGCGCACCTCATGCTGGCATCCGCATTGCAACGCCCCTGCCGTCCGAAGGAGGCCGCGAGGCATCGCGGCACCGTGCGATCGAGGGAGCGTTCGCCGCCATCCGGGCGCGCTTGCGCCACTGGCGCAAGCGGGTGCGGATCCCCGCCGGACCCGCCGCTTTGCGCTGGACGCCGGGAAGGCGACCAGCCGGCTTTCAAAGTGACTGGACGTATCAACGGAGCCAACCCCATGAACCGGCAGCAGTCCCCAGGCAATCAATCCAACAGCAAGCATGCGAAGCCCGCATCGGGCGGCGCCATCGACGGCGCCCACGGCAAGCTCAGCGTGCGCGAGGCGGGCCGCAAGGGCGGCCTGCGCGTGCGCGAACTGATCAACCGCGGCCGTCAGGCCGAGGCCCGCCAGAGCGAACAGCGCCCCCACTGACGGCGCACCACCGGAGAACCCACGATGACCCAGCAGAAGAACCAGCCCGGCAGACACGCCGGCGACAGCCAGCACGACAAGGGCGACATGAGCGTCCGCGAGGCCGGCCACAAGGGCGGCGAGATCGGCGGCCACAAGGGCGGCCAGCGCACGCGCGAACTGATCCAGGAAGGCAAGCAGGCCGAAGACCGCGGCGGCAGCCGCAAATAAACCAGCGAGGCAACGCCATGACCAAGCACAGCGACAACCAGCACGACAAGGGCGACATGACCGTGCGCGAAGCCGGCCAGAAGGGCGGCCACAAGGGCGGCGAGATCCGCAAGGAACAGCTGGGGCCGGAAGGCTATTCGGACCTCGGCCACAAGGGTGGCCAGCGGGTGCGCGAACTGATCGATGAGGGCAAGCAGTCCGAGGGAAAGAAATAGGCGCCCATCCGCTGCCGGGAACGGCCGCCGGCAGGCTTCAGTCCAGTTCCCGCAGGAACTCCCGCAGGAACGGCACGGTGATGCGCCGCCTGGCCGCCAGCGATGCCTGGTCCAGCTTGTCCAGCAGGTCCAGCAGCGCGGCCAGGTCGCGTGCGTAGCGGGCGAACAGCCAATCCAGCACCGCCTCGTCCAGGCCGATGCCGCGGGCGGCGGCCTGCTCGCGGAGCACCGCGCGGCGCTCGGCGTCGTCCAGCGGCTTGAGGGCGAATTGCGTGCAGGCGCCCAGCCGCGAGCGCAGGTCGGGCAGGCCGATCCCCTGCTGGGCCGGCGGCGCGGCGGCGGCGAACAGCATGGCGCCCCCTTCGGCGCGCACCTGGTTGTAGAGGTCGAACAACGCATGCTCGGCGGCGCGTTCGCCGGCCAGCACGCCCAGGTCGTCGATCGCCAGCAGCTCGCTACTGCCCACGCCGCGCAAGGCGCCGATGTGCTCGTGCATGGCCGAGAGCGGCAGGTACTGTGCGCGCCTGCCGGCCGCGCTGGCGGCCTGGCAGGCGGCCA